>DASTDX010000038.1:0-33097 GCA_035710145.1 Allosphingosinicella sp. | reverse complement strand
CCCGGCGCTCGGCGGCGGAGATCTGGGCCGCGATCTCGGCCAGCGACGTCTCGATGCCCTCCGGCAGGCCGCCCGCGCCGAGCTTCAGCGCCCGGATCAGGGCGCGGTGGACGATGAGGTCGGCATAGCGGCGGATCGGCGAGGTGAAGTGGGCGTAGGTCGCGAGGCTGAGCCCGAAATGGCCGAGCCGCTCGGGCCCGTAGCGCGCCTGCATCTGAGTCCTTAGCAGCTGCTCCATGATCTCCGCGCGGCCATCGCTGTCGCCGACGCGCTCGATCACCCGGTTGAAGGTGCCGGGCTTGATCACCTGCCCAAGTGCGAACTCGATCCCGAAGGTCGCGAGATAGTCCTTGAGCGCAACCAGCTTCTCGCGGCTCGGCGGCTCGTGGACGCGGTACATGACCGGCGCCTTCTTCGCCTCGAGCGCTTTGGCGGCGGCGACGTTGGCCGCGATCATATAGTCCTCGATCAGCTTGTGGGCGTCGAGCCGCTCGCGTGGCGCGACCGAGGTAATGCGCCCTTTCTCGTCCAGCATCACCCGCCGCTCGGGAAGGTCCAGCTCCAGCGGGCCGCGCTTCTCCCGCGCGTTGTACATCGCCCGCCAGCAGTTCCAGAGCGGCTTCAACGTGCGCTCGACCAGTTCCGGCGCGACCGGCGGCGGATCGATCGGCTCGATCTCGGGCATCGCGCAGGTCGGCGACGCCACCTCGATCCGGGCCTGGCCCAAATCGGCGTCGATCGCCGCCTGGGCATCTTCATAAGCGATGTTGGCCGCAATCCGGACCCGGGCCCGGCTGAAACGCCACGATTTCAGCTGGCCATCCTTTGCCACCTGCAGGTGGCAGACCAGGGCGGCACGGTCCTCCCCCTGCTTCAGCGAGCAGATCTCGGCCGACAGGGTCTCGGGCAGCATCGGCACGACCCGGTCCGGGAAATAGACGCTGTTGCCGCGCTTTCGCGCCTCCTTGTCGAGAGCGCTGCCCGGACGGACATAAAAGGAGACGTCGGCAATGGCGACGATCACCTTCCAGCCGCCGATATTGGCGGCCTCGTCGTCCTCCACGGCCCACACCGCGTCGTCATGATCGCGGGCGTCCGCGGGATCAATCGCGACGATCGGAATGTGAGTCAGATCCTCGCGCTCGCCCAATTCCTGCTTCGCGACACGCTCGGCCTCCTCGGTGACGTTGTCGCCAAACTTGTGCGGGATATTGTGCTTGTGGATCGCGATCAGGCTGAAGCTTCGCGGGGCGAACGGATCGCCGAGGATCGAGTCGACCCGCGCCGAGAGGCGTGGGGGACGTCCGGTCTTCTCGGCCAGCACCAGATCGCCGGGCTGGGCCTCGCCGAGATCGGAGATGGGTAGCTCGCGCCGCTCCTTCTTCTCGACCGGCCGAAGCCAGTGGTTCGTCCCCTCCTGGTGGACGACTCCAAGGACCAGCTCGCTGCCCTTCAGCAATTTCTTCATCGGATGGGCGATCCAGCCCTCGCGCTCTTCCTCCGTCCGCGACAGGATGCGATCACCGACGCCGAGCGCATTGCCGCGGCCCTTGCGGTCCATCACCCGAAGCCTGGGCGGCGGACCTTCCGCCTCCCAACGTTCCGGCGTCGCCCAGGCGCGACCGGAATCGTCCACGTCGATCACCCGCAACACGGTGACCTTCGGAACTCCGCCCATCTTGTGAAAGGCCCGGCCGGCGCCGGCGTCGATCAGCCCTTCGTCGCCCATGTCGCGAAGCAACTGCTTGAGCGCAATCTTGTCCGCGCCCTTGAGATTGAACGCCCGGGCAATCTCCCTTTTGCCGGCCGGATCCTCCGACGTCTGGATGAAATCGAGGATCTGCTGGCGGCTCGGGAGTCCGCCTTTGACGGGTCGTTTGCTCATCCGTTCCTACTGCTGGGCCGGCGGGGGTGTGTAGGGTCGGAACGCGCCACCGGGCACAGCGGATGCAACCGGACTTTCCGAGCCGTCGGCAGCGAGCGACGAAACGCCGAAAACCCAGTCGTCAACGCGAACCCCGTCGAGGATGGCGGCGAACGATCGCGATCCGTCGCTGGTCTGGAGGCAGGCATCGTCGTCCACAGGCACGCAATTCACGACCGACGTCTGAAATCGGCGGCTGTGCTGCCACTGATTGGCGTCGGTTCTGCGCCAGCGCACGACATAATGTGTCGCGCCCGGCACCGCGTTCCAGCGGAGGCGCGTATCGGTGGAAACCGCGCCTTCGACGGCGGGTTCGGGAGGAATCGGCGCTCGGGCCAAGGCCGCCAGGGCAGCGACGTTCAATTGGGTCACACGCCGAAGATAAGGGAAGTCCATCTTGTCGATCGTGTCGCCATATTCGATCCCGTTCTCGGTGCGCAGATCCTGATGCTGCCAGTTGTAATTCTCGACCGCCACCGAGAAGCGCACCGCTGGAAAACCGGCATTCAGGAACTCGGTATGATCACCGCCGCGGCCGAAACGGTCGTTGCGCCAGATCTGACGGACCTCGAGTCCGAGACCGAGTTCGCCAGCAAGATCGGCGAGATATCGCGACAGGTTCCGGGACGGGGAATCGTTCTCACCGCCCTGGCTGCGCACCAGTGGACGAAGGGCGTCACCCCCCTGCCATCGAAGCCCTTCCGAAAACACCCGGACATTGTCGTCGTCGCAGACCCCGTCCGACCCACAACTATTGCCGATGATGTCGTTGTTGAGGTTGGCGACGACCTCCCAGCCCTGGGCCCTCGCATGATCGGCGAGGATCCGGCCGCCGATCAGGCCCTGCTCCTCTCCCGACAGCGCCGCATAGACGATGGTCGCCGGGAAACGGTGCCTGGAGAGGATCCGCGCCGCCTCGATCACCGCCGCGGTCCCCGAGCCATCGTCATTGGCCCCGGGCGCCTCGGCGGTCGCGTTCATCACGTCGCTGACCCGGCTGTCGATATGTCCGGTGATGATGACGACCTGGTTGGGGCGCTCGGTCCCGCGTTGAATCGCGATGACATTCTCGACCAGGGTAGGGTTGGGGATCCGGCGCCCAGTGACCGTATCGCCCAAGCGAACGACCTCCAGGCAGCCGTTGCAGGCGCGGGCGTAGCGACGAAACTCCGCCTCGGTCCAGTTGAGGGCGGCGCCGATGCCCCGGGTGGGGTGATCGCGGTCCGACAGCGTGTGCCGGGTGCCGAAGCTCACCAGCCGCTCCACATGCGTCCGAAGCGACTGCTCCGAAACGCGCTCCGCGATCGTGTTGAGGCTTGCGGGCGGTGGTACCGAGCGGGCGCGTTGGGCCTGGGCGGTAAAGGCGACCGAAGCGGCCGCGGCCGCGATCAAAAACGTGGACTTCATGGGCTCCGCCTCTGCTCCCGAGCCGCTGGAGTGGCAAGCCCGTTCGACGGCGATTTACAGTAGCAACTCACCTTGACACAGTCGGTCTGGTTCAGCGGGGATCCAATGCTCGAATTGTATACATCGACCGCAACTCGAACGACAATGTCGCACCCCTGAGCTGAGGTTCTGGACTCATCGTCCGCTCGCCCGTGCGCGCGACGCGGCGGCACGCAGGCTTGCGAACCGAGGCTCAGCTCGCGGGCGGCGATTCCCCGCGAGTGGCGGCAATCTCGCGGCCGCCCTGATGAATGACGAGCCCGCTGACTCCGCCACCCTCGCTCTGGAACACCACCCTGGCTTCCACGCCGACCACTTCGAATTCAGTCGCGCTCGTCGGCCGCAAGGCGAGCGGGCGCTGGCCACCTAGCTGCACCGTCAGCTGGTCATCTTCGCCCCAGGCGACCACGACCGGCGCCATCGGCGCGACATAACGGCCGACATAGGTTTCGAGGGTATCTCGCGACACTTCGGCGGCCGGCGCTTCAGGCGGAATCGGGCCGGTCCGGGCCGAACGCTCGGCCGACTGCTCGCCATTCTGGTGCATGGCCATCACCGGTCTGCCAGTCTCGTCGCGCTCGAGCGAGAACCAGGTCAAGCTCTCGGGCCCGTAGAAGAAGCGATCTTCACCAGCAGCGAAGACCTCGAGCTCGGCTCCGCCGCTCCGGCGCGTATAGAGCCTGCCGTCGCGGGCGTAGAATCGCCGGCTTCCCGAGTTTCCAGCGAGGTCATAGACGCCGAACCACGGCGCGAGCGCATCCAGGTCGGCCTGCGCCCGCGCAAATTCGGGATAGGGATCGTCCAGAGCGAGCGCGGCGATCCGGCGCAAGACGATTCCGGGCGAGGCGGCCGGTTCGTCCGAATTGGCGAAGACCGCGACGAACAGGTCCTCCTCCGGCAAATAGAGGCTGTCGGTCGAGAAACCGAAAATGCCTCCGCCATGGCCGATGCCGCGTCGTCCCCGCAGCTCGGCGTTCGACAGACCGAAGCCATAAGGAACCACGCTGTCATCCGGCATCCGGGTGGGCGCGGTCATGCGGGCATAGGATCCGGCGTCGACGACCTGGCCATGATGGAGCGCTCGGGCCCATCGGGCGAGATCCTCGACCGTCCCGACGAGGGCACCGGCGGCATGTGGCACGCTCATGTGGATGGGGTTGGCCGGCGCCACTCCGTCCGGGCCTGCAGTATAGCCTCGCGCCATCGAGGGCATGTCGGATTCGCCGACGCCGTAACGGATGGTCGCGAGGCCGAGCGGCCTTGCGATCCTCTGCTCGACCGCCTCATGCCACGACGTTCCGGTCACCTGCTCGATAATCGCTCCGAGCAAGACGTAGCCGCTATTATTGTAGTCGTGTCGTTCTCCGGGCGACGATGGCGAAGGCAAATCGCGGAACAAGGCGATCATCTCGGCGGTGGTGTAAGCGCGGTTCGTGTTCGCTTCGACCATCCATCCCGGAATTCCCGTGTAGCTCTGGATGCCGCTGGTATGGTTCAGCAGTTGCGCGACCGTCGCGTCCGCACCGGGCCGAGGATAATCGGGAAAGAATCTGGACACCCTGTCGTCGAGGGAGAGGCGCCCTTCCTGGACGAGCTGGAGGATCACCGCCGACGTGAACTGTTTCGTGATCGAGCCCAGCCGGAAAACGGTCTGTGGCGTAATGAGCGACGCAGCCTCCAGATCGGCAAGCCCGCGACCGCCGGCATAAAGGGTTTCCCCATCGTCGGTGACGATGACCGAAACTCCGGGACCGTCGGCGGGAAAGGCGCTCGCAAGATAAGCGTCGACCCGTTCCCTCAGGTCTGCGGGGGCCGCCGATGCGGGCATGGCAAAGCTCAGCGCCGCTGCAAGCACGGACGCGCGCGATACGAATGACATGTTCTGCACCTCCCCAAAAAAAGAAGATGTGTATTGCAGCCCTAACACACCGCGTCAATCCGTCGGGTCACGCAGCCGGAATCACCTCCTGCTCGATCGCGCCGAAGATGGAATGACCGTGAGCGTCATCCATGCCGATGCGGACCCGATCGCCATGTTTGAGGAAGGACGTCGCCGCGGCCCCGTCGAGGATCGTCTCGACGGTGCGGACTTCGGCGATGCAGCTATAGCCGCGGCCGCCGCGGACGACTGGCTTGCCCGGGCCACCGTCCGGATCGCGGTTGGAAACCGTGCCCGACCCGATGATCGAGCCGGCGCCAAGATTCCGGGTCTTCGCCAGATGCGCGATCAGGGTTCCGAAGTCGAAGGTCATGTCCTCGCCCGCGTCGGCGCGGCCGAAAGGCTCCCCGTTGAGATCGACCTTAAGAACGCCTTTCAGCTTGCCGCCCGACCAGGCCTCGCCAAGCTCGTCCGGAGTCACGAGCACTGGCGACAAGGCCGATGCAGGCTTCGATTGCAGGAAGCCGAATCCCTTCGCCAGCTCTGCGGGAATGAGATTCCGAAGCGAGACGTCGTTCACCAGGCCGACGAGCTTCACGTGCTCGAGGGCCTCCTCGCGCGTCACGCCGCGCGGGACGTCATCGGTAACGACGACGATCTCGGCCTCGAGGTCGCAGCCCCAGGATTCGTCGGCCAGGGGAATCGGGTCTCGCGGCGCGAGCATCTCGTCGGACGCGCCCTGGTACATCAGGGGGTCGGTCCAGAAGCTTTCCGGCATTTCGGCGCCGCGGGCCTTCCGGACGAGTTCGACGTGGTTCACATATGCCGATCCGTCCGCCCACTGAAAGGCGCGCGGCAGCGGCGCCGCCGCCTGCCGCTCGTGGAAGCGCTCTCTGGGAATCGCGCCGTGGTCGAGGTCGGTCGCAAGCAATCTCAGTTGCGGCTCGATCCTTTCCCAATCGTCCAGAGCCGCCTGAAGCGTCGGGGCGATATGGCCGGCGTCGGCATACCAGGCCAGATCGTGGCTGACGACCACCAGCCGTCCGTCGCGGCCTGACTTCAGGGATCCAAGCTTCATTCTTCACTCCTTCTGGCATTGCGCAACTGGCATTTACCGCTTGGCTTGGCTAGGGCCTCTTCCGTCACCGCACCAGCGATCTCGAGGCAGTCACAATGCGTAATATCGATCATTTCATCGGCGGCGCCGCGCTCTCGTCCGGCGAGCGGCAGGGCGACGTGTTCGACCCCAACAATGGCGGTGTCCAGGCCCGCGTCCGGCTCGGCACCGCGGCCGATCTCGAGCAGGCGGTCGCCACCGCCCGTAACGCCTTTCCGGCCTGGGCCGCGACCAATCCGCAGCGCCGCGCGCGGGTGATGTTCCGGTTCAAGGAGCTGGTCGAAAAGAACATGGAGGATCTCGCCCTCCTTCTGGCGTCCGAACACGGCAAGGTCGTCGCCGACGCCCGGGGCGACGTCCAGCGCGGGCTCGAGGTGATCGAATATGCCTGCGGGATCCCGCACGCGCTGAAAGGGGAATATACCCAGGGCGCCGGGCCGGGCATCGACGTCTACTCGATGCGTCAACCGCTGGGGATCGTCTGCGGGATCACCCCGTTCAACTTCCCGGCGATGATTCCGATGTGGATGTTCGGGGTCGCCATCGCCTGCGGCAACGCCTTCATCCTGAAGCCCTCGGAGCGCGATCCCAGCGTTCCCGTCAGGCTCGCGGAGCTGATGACGGAAGCCGGACTGCCGGACGGAATCCTCAACGTCGTCCATGGCGACAAGGAAATGGTCGACGCGATCCTCGACCATGACGAGATCAAGGCGATCAGCTTCGTCGGAAGCTCCGACATCGCGCATTACATCTACTCGCGGGGCACCGCGAACGGGAAGCGCGTCCAGGCGTTCGGCGGCGCCAAGAATCATGGCATCGTCATGCCAGACGCCGATCTCGACATGGTCGTGAACGACCTTTCGGGTGCTGCCTTCGGCTCCGCCGGCGAGCGCTGCATGGCCTTGCCGGTGGTGGTGCCTGTCGGGGAGAAGACCGCCAACGAACTGCGCGAGGCGCTGATCCCCGCGATCAACAAGCTTCGCGTCGGAATCTCCACCGACGCCGACGCCCATTACGGCCCGGTGGTCAACGCCGCCCATCGCCAGCGGATCGAGCAATATATCCAGATGTGCGCCGACGAAGGCGGTGAGCTGGTCATCGACGGCCGCGGCTTCTCGCTCCAGGGCCACGAGGATGGTTATTTCATCGGCCCCACCTTCTTCGACCATGTGAAGCCGCATTTCCGGTCCTACCAGGAGGAGATTTTCGGGCCGGTGCTGCAGATGGTCAGGGCCGACAGCTTCGAGGAAGCGGTTCGGCTGCCGAGCGAGCATCAATATGGCAACGGTGTCGCCATCTTCACCCGTAACGGCCATGCCGCGCGGGAGTTCGCCAGCCGCGTCAATGTGGGAATGGTCGGGATCAACGTGCCGATCCCGGTACCGGTCGCCTATCACACGTTCGGCGGCTGGAAGCGCAGCGGTTTCGGCGACATCGACCAGCACGGGCCGGAGGGGGTGCGCTTCTGGACCAAGCTGAAGAAGGTGACGCAACGCTGGCCGGACGGCAGCGCCACGGGCGAGAACGCCTTCGTCATCCCGACCATGGGCTAGCTCGCGGCCTAGAAATAAACCATTGAAATCAGACGCTGAAGCTGTCAGTCGGGCTTCGATCTGGGAGGGGAGTTCGAATGCGTTTATCGATCGTTCTTGCGGCGTCTGCCGTCGTTTTCAGCTCGGCCGCCTGGGCGCAGGACAATGCCGCGGCCAATGAGGACGACAAGGTCGTCTGCCGGCGCAGCGCCGACGACGACACCGGCACGCGGCTCGGTCACGGCCGGCGAATTTGCCGGACTCGCGCCGAGTGGCGGGCGGAGGAGCGGGCGACGGATGGCCAGCGGCAGCGCCTCGAGCGTCGGCAAAACTCCACGGGTTCGCAACGCTAGAGCCTATAAGGAAGATTGCTTCGCCGGGGCCGCACGGGGGCACCCAAACCCCGGGGCCGGCGAAATCAGATGAAGATGGCCTCGTAACGGGTGCCGCGCGGCTCCTGTCCGATCGGGACGATGAAGATTCCGACGGCTTCGTCGCCGAACCGGAAGCTGTAGGTACTTTGCGGCAGCATCGGCTGGGCGGGGCCGATGAATTCGAGCCGGAACGAGCCGCCGCTTCGCCCCATCGACGGAAGTTCCTGGGCCGCCTGGAGCTTCAAAGTCACACTCCCGCCCTGAACCGCCACCTCGAAGCCCGTGCCCAGGCGAGGGGTGAAATCGGCGAGCGTCAGGACCCGCGTGGACTCGCCCATCATCCGACCGTCTCGCCTGGACCGACGCCCCAGATCTGATCGGCGCGAATATAGCCTTTGCGACCGCGCACGTCGAAGAAGCACCAACCGTCGGCGCAGCGCGAGATCCGCCCGACCACGCCGGGCTCGGCACGGAAGCGGATCGGCGTTGCCGCATCCGGATTCTCGTGAAGTGGCCGGGGCGCATCGCCGAGGACGATGGCGGTCCGTGTGTCGCTGAGCAACTGGACCATCATCCAGCCTGTGGTGCCGCCAGGATCACGAATCTTGCGCCAGGTCTGATAGACCTCGATCACCTGGATCGGCAGATCCGGGCGGACATAGAGCCAGGTGGCCGGGAAGTTGCGTCCCGGGCCGGTACGCATCATCGCCCGCCCGGCGGAAATAGACGCCCAATAGGGGGTTTCCCGCGGTCTCTGAGCCTCTGCCACGGAAACGGCGGCCGCGGCCGACAAGGCCAGCAGCGCCAGAAATCCCCGTGTGACGAACCCTGATTTCACAGCCGCTCAATAACCCGTCTGAATGCGTTCGACGAGTTGCTTTACGGTCGGCACGAACCCGTTTGAATAAAAGGGATCGGTTTTGAAGCGGAAGGCGGAATGGCCGGCGAACATGAGATTCTCATCGACCGGACCGCCATGGGCGATGTCCTGAAGCGTCTTCTGGATGCAGAAGCTGCGCGGATCGGCGAGGCGCCCGGTCGTGTTCTTCTCATTGTCCGCCCATGACGAGAAACCGCATTGGGAAAGGCAGCCCATGCAATCGGCCTGATCCTTGCGGATCCAGTGCTTTTCCTCGGGCGTGACGAAGACCAGGGTCTCGTCCGGGGTTTTTAGGGCTTCGGTGAAACCCTGGGCGTACCATTGGCGGGCGTGCAGCAGATCGCCTTTCGTCACCCAGTAATTCTTCTTGGTGCCGACCCCGACATCGAGCTGGAAACTGTGATCGCCGAGCGTCTCCTTGGTAAAGGCGATCTGACGCTGCGAACGCGCCTCGAGGCCGCGAAGGAAATTGTTGCGGACCGCGGACGAATAGAAACCCGTGGGCGAGAAACGGTGGAGCAGGATGTCGCCCTCCTCCAGAGTCATCAGCCGTTGTTTCCACTCCTCGGGAATCGGGCTTTCCTTCGTCAACAGCGGCCGGGTACCGAACTGGAAGGCGATCTGACCGAGCTCGGGATTGTCGATCCAGTGCTCCCATTCCTTCAGATTCCAGACCCCGCCGGCCATGACGATCGGCACATCGTCCGAAATGCCGCCACTGCGCATCGTCTCGCGAAGCGCCTTGACCCGAGGATAGGGATCCTGCGGCTGCAGCGGGTCTTCGGCATTGGACAGGCCGTTATGCCCGCCCGCCAGCCAGGGATCCTCGTAGACGACGGCGGACAGCCATTCGGCCGCCTTGGAATAAGCGCGCTTCCACAAGGCGCTGAAGGCGCGCGCGGAGCTGATGATCGGCAGGTAAGAGACGCCGTAGGAAGAGGCGATCTCGCTCAGTTTGTAGGGCATGCCGGCACCGCAGGTCACCCCCGACACCAGGCCCCTGGTCCGCTCGAGAACGCCGTGCAGAACCCGCTGGGCGCCGCCCATTTCCCAAAGCACGTTGATGTTGATTGCGCCTCGCCCGTTCGCCATTTCATAAGCGCGCTGCACCTGCTGGACCGCGCCGTCGATGGCGTAGCGGACCAACTCCTCGTGCCGCTCGCGCCGGGTCAAGGCGTGATAGACCTGGGGAATGATCTTGCCTTCAGGATCGTAGCTGTCGGCGTTGACCGCGGACACCGTGCCGATCCCGCCGGCGGCGGCCCAGGCACCCGAGCTGAGGTGGTTCGTCGCGGAGACGCCCTTCCCGCCTTCGATCAGCGGCAACACTTCACGGCCCGCATAGCGGATCGGGCTAATCCCCTTGAACATCGTTCCTCCAGATACAGAAAGCGCAGCCTATAAGAGCATTAGGGTTCGCACGCAAAGCTCATGCGCCAGCGGCAATACGGTGTGAACGCCCGGGAAAGCCGATGGCTTCACGGGGCCAGCGACAAAGCGCGCGCCCCCGGCTTTGTGCTCGCTTGCGCACGTCTCGATTTCCTTACATGCGTTGCTGACAATAATGTTTGCTTACCGGGGAGGGTGGGAAATGAAGCTTTCGAAAGCCGTGTTTTTGACGTCGGCGGCGGCAGCCGCTGCCTTGGCCGCAACGCCTGCTGCGGCGCAAAGGGTCGACCGAATCGTCGCGTTCGGCGATTCCTATGCCGATGACGGCAATCTGTTCGAGCTTCTCGGCATTCCGAGACCAGCCGTCTACGGCAACGGTCGCTTCTCGAACGGGACCAATTTCGTCGATACCATGGCCCAGCTGCTCAACGTGCCGGTCGACAATTTCGCGATCGGCGGTGCCTTCACCGGCAACGGCAATATCAACGGCCCCGGCATCCCCGGCTTCGTCACGGAATATCAGTCGTTCCTGGCCGGCGGTGGGCCGGCTGCCTTCCCGCGGGTAAGCGGCTCCTTCGACTCCGACGATCTCGTCGTCGTCTCGATTGGCGGCAACGACGCGCGCGCCTACGAGCAGAGCCTCGGCATCGCCCCGTCGAGCACGCAAATCGCCGGCCTGATCGCCGGCGCCCCGGCCCAGGCCACCATCCGGGTCGCCGAGGCGACCGCGGGACTCAACGCTCTGGTCAATGCGGGCGCGCAGAACATCACCTTCCTGGCCGGTGATGTCGGCCGGCTGCCGGAGGTGCGCGGGCTGCCGGTGGCCGCGGTCGGAAGCGCCTATGCGACGGCGTTCAACAATGGAATGAAGGCGTCCCTCGCCAATATCGCCAACCAGGGCGTGATCGTGAACTATCTCGATCTCAACCTGATCGGCGACGTCGTCGAGAACAATCTGGCTGCCTTCGGCCTGGTCAGCACCGGCGCCTGTCCGATATCCTGCGTCACCACCAACCCGGAGCTGCTCAGCCAGTATCTTTTCTACGTCGACCGGGTTCACCTCACTTCGGCAGGCTTCGCCATCGTCGGCCGTTACGCGGTCCGGCAACTGGAGGCGCCACTCCAGCTGGAGGCCCAGGGCGAGGTCGGACTTCACGCCGCTTCCTCCTTCGCCTCGACCCTGCTCGGTCGGCTCGATCTGTCCGATGCGCGGTTCGGCTCCGGAGGCGATGGCCGGATCGGTTTCTTCGTCAGCGGCAACACCGCGACGGCGGATCGCGATGCGACTCAGACCAGCTACAGCTACGACATGGACACGAGCGGCGTCTCCGGCGGCGCCGAATATTCGGCCGCCGGGTTCGTGGTGGGGGGCGCCGTCAATTATTCCCGTGGTGAGACGGACATGGGCACCAGCACGGCGAGAACCGAAGGCACCGGCTGGCAGGGCGGTCTCTATGCGGGCTGGTCGGGCGGCGGCGCCTTCGTCCAGGGTTATGCCAGTTATGGCGAGATCGACCTGGCTATCGACCGCGAGGCGGTCATCGACGAGATCGACGCCCGTACCGACGCCAGTGTGATGAGCGCCGGCGCCAAGGCGGGTTATCTGTTCGATTTTGGCGGCGCCCGGATCGGCCCGGTCGCCGGTATCCGCTACGCCGAGGCCGATCTCGATGGCTACACCGAGACCGGCGACCCGGTCCTGACCCTCAATGTCGAAGATCAGGAGCTGACCAGCCTGGTCGGCAATGCCGGTATCGAGGCTCGCGGCATCATGGACGTGGGCGGTCTTGCCGTCCGGCCTTATGCTTCAGCCTCGGTCGAGCGCCAGTTCGAGGATGACCCGCGGACGATCCGTTATGCCCTCACCGCCGCCCCCGGAATCGTCAACCAGTGGGCGGTTCCGGGCCGCTCCGACGAGCTTTACGGGCGCCTGAGCGGGGGCGTGAATTTCGACCTCGGCCGAGCGGTGAGCCTTCAGGCCAACGCCACCGGCACGATCGGCCAGGACGAGGGCAACGAACTGGCCGGCTTCCTGGCGTTGCGCCTCACCCTTTAACCGGGGCGTTTTCGATCCGTTCGAGGAGGCGGTCGATGGCTTCGACCGCCTCCGGCTCCTCGAGCGTCGGGGCGTGGCCGACGCGAGGGACCGTCACGCTCTCCATTCCGGAGATTTCGGCCTTCATCCTCGTCACGGTAGCCGGGCTGAGCAAATCGGAAATTCCGCCGTGAACGACCAGTGACGGTCGGCCTGAGAGAGCCTTGAAGGCCGGCCAGAGATCGAAGCCGGTCTCGGCGCCGGCCTGCTTGAACGGTTCGGCGATACGCATGTCATAATCGAGGACGATGCGGCCGTTCGGGGTGAGCTTGCACAGCCTCTTGGCATAGACCAGCCACTGGTCGAGCTCCCATTCCGGATAGCGGTCATGTTGGGCCTCCGCGAGAAAACGGGCGGCGTGAAGCCATGTCGGCCAGTCGCGCGCGCGCCCGACATAAGAGCGAATATTGTCGAGCCCCCGTTCCTCGAGGACCGGCCCGATGTCGTTGATCAGGGCACCGGCGAGACGCGCGTTGTCGGCCTGAGCGAGCAAGACGGTGATCAGTGCACCGAGCGAGGTCCCGAAGGGGATGAAACGCTGGAGGCCAAGCTGGGCGATCAGCGCCTCGACATCCTGAACATAGACGAGCGGCACGTAACTCATCGGATCCCGGGCATATTCGCTGCCGCCGCGGCCGCGAAGGTCCACGCAGATGAGCCGCCATTCTCCGGCGAGACGGGCGGCGACCCCTTCGAAGTCGCGCGCGTTGCGGGTCAGGCCCGGAAGACAGAGAATCGGCGGCCTCGCGCTGTCGCCGGCATAATCGCGGTAATGGAGCCGGAGGCCGTCACTCGACTGCCAGTAACCGTCGGACCATTCGGCCATATTGGATCCCCCGTTGCGCCTCCCCTTATCGGCAGAACGGGAACGAGCGCAAATCCCGCACTGGGGGAAATAAAAAAGCTTGCGCAGGAACGGTTTAACCGTGTTAATGGACTAATTCACCAGGGAGAGTCCAGGATGGGCAGCGCGATGCTTCGGCAGGACCATGAACGCGAGACACGGCCTTCGACCGGTGAGGCCGTGGTTTTCGACAAGCTTCGCGAACTGACCCGAAGCGGCTACGTCCCGGACATGTCGTCACCGACTGCCGGCGCCGGAATCCTGCTTCGACACGCCGCCGCGCCCGATCTGATTCTTCAGCCGGACGGGTCGATCGACCTGCCTTTGGACCAGGCCGCCAAACCGGCCGCTCACATTGCGGCAAAACCGCCGCGAATGGCCAAGTTGCGGACATTGATGATCGTCGTCCTGGCGGTGTGCTTGTGGTTCCTTTCGGTGGTGATCACCGTCTCGATCCTGGAGGGCATGTAGGAACCCGAGAGCCTCCGGCGGCTTCTAGACCGGTGGCCATTCCTCCCTTGCCGACCCAGTATAATCCGGACCCGGCGATTCTCGCGCTCGGCGAGGAATTTTACGACTCTGTCCGACCGGCGGTCTTTCCGCAGGCCATATTGCGGTTCAGGAACGACCGCTGGGCACCGGCCGTCGGCCTGTCGGACCTGGACGACGGCCGCTGGATCGCCCACTTCGCGCGCTTCGAGCCGCTGCCCGACAATCTGCCTCAACCGCTTGCACTTCGTTATCACGGGCACCAGTTCCGTGCCTACAATCCGGATATCGGCGACGGCCGCGGCTTCCTGTTCGCTCAGCTGCGCGATGGCGCCGACCGGCTGCTGGATCTGGGAACCAAGGGTTCCGGACAGACGCCCTATAGCCGATTCGGCGATGGCAGACTGACGTTGAAGGGCGGGGTCCGGGAATTGCTCGCGACCGAGATGCTCGAAGCGCTGGGCGCCGAGACGAGCAAGACCTTCTCCCTGATCGAAACGGGCGAGGCGCTGGAGCGAAACGACGAACCCTCGCCGACCCGTTCGGCGGTCCTGGTCCGACTCAGCCATGGACACATCCGGATCGGCAGCTTTCAGCGGCTGGCTTATCTCGAACAGCCCGAAAACATTCGAAAGCTGGCCGATTATTGTCTTGCGCATTACTTTGGCGAGGAACCCGGTGACGAGGCTCCCGCCCGGCTGCTGGGGCATGTCGTCGCCGGTACCGCAAGGCTCGCCGCCGCTTACGTCGCCGCCGGCTTCGTCCACGGCGTGCTCAACAGCGACAACATCAACATCACCGCGGAAAGCTTCGATTACGGCCCGTGGCGCTGGACACCAGAATGGGACGGGCACTTCACGGCCGCCTATTTCGACCAGTTCGGGCTCTACAGCTTCGGCCGTCAGCCGGAAGCGATCCACTGGGATGTGGTTCAACTGGCGCAGTCGCTTCGGCTGATCGCCGAGGCGGACGTGCTGACGCCTGCTCTGGAGACGTTCCCGGAGCAGTTCCAGAAGGCGCTTCGGGACGCGATTTTCGCGCGCTTGGCCATCCGACCGCGCGCGGAAGCGGCGGACATGGAGCTGATTGTCGCCATCGAGCAAGCGCTGGCGAAGCGGACGGTGACGATCGACCGTTTCTTCTTCGACTGGCGGGGCGGGCGGCGGCGGGGCGCCTCACCGGCCGACCCCTTCTACGACGACCCCGCCTTCGAAGACTTCCGTTCGCTGATCGGCGATTATCAGGAATCGAAAGGCGCGATCGATCACGATTATTGGTCGGATCCCCAGCCCTGTTCGATGCACATCGAGGAAGTCGAGGCGATCTGGTCCCAAATCGAAGAAAAAGACGATTGGGCCGGTCTTTACGCCAAGATTTCGGAGGTTCGAAGGATGGGCGAGGCAATGCGCGCAGGCGATGGCGCAGGCGCTTGAAAATTCCAGCGTCGCCGTCATGAGTGCGTTCCGTGGCCGAAACCCTCACCTCGATTGAACCCGCGACCGGCGCCGTGCTCTGGACCGGAGCCGTCGGGGATCCGAATGCTCAGGTCGCAGCCGCGCGTGCGGCCTGGGCGGCCTGGGCCGCAAAGCCTTTCGGGGTGCGCGTGGAGACTCTGCGCCGCTTCGCCAACGCCGCCCGGGCGAAGATCGGCCCTTTCGCCGATCTGATCGCGCGCGAGACCGGCAAGCCGCTGTGGGAAGCGCGAACCGAGGTCGAAGCGGTGATCAACAAGGTCGAGATCTCGATCTCGGCTTATGCGGATCGGACTCCGCAACGGCGCCTTGACGGCGAAATGACGACGAGGGTCGCCGTGCGCCACAAGCCGCATGGCGTGCTCGCCGTTCTCGGCCCCTATAATTTCCCAGCCCACCTGCCGAACGGCCACATCGTCCCGGCTCTGATCGCGGGCAATGCGGTGGTGTTCAAGCCGAGCGAGAAGACGCCGGCGGTCGGCGAATTTCTGTGCGGCCTCTATCACGAAGCCGGCGTTCCCCAGGACGTCGTCGGCTGCGTCCAGGGCGGGCCGGACGTGGGCAAGGCGCTGGCGGCGCATCCCGGGCTGGACGGGCTCCTGTTCACCGGCTCGGCACGGGCTGGAATTGCGCTCCACCGTCAGTTCGCGGATTCGCCGCAGAAGATCCTGGCGCTCGAAATGGGGGGCAACAATCCTCTGGTCGTGTGGGACGTGAAAGACGTTCATCCCGCCGCCGCCATCGCCGTCCAGTCGGCGTTTCTGAGCGCTGGCCAGCGATGCACCGCAGCCCGCCGGCTGATCGTTCAGGATGGCCATCACCAGAAGCTGGTCGACACGATTTCGGCCTTGATGGACCGAATCATCGTCGACCATCCTCATGCCAATCCGGCCCCCTTCATGGGGCCGGTTATCGACAATCCTTCCGCCGACGCGCTTCAGGAGGCGTATCTCGAACTGCTCGGCCGTGGCGGGCGCGCCATTCGCCGGCTCGACCGCAAGTCGGACGACCGGCCGTTCCTGACTCCGGCCCTGATCGACGTCACCGACGTCGAACGGCGGCCCGACGCCGAATTGTTCGGGCCGGTCCTGCAACTGATCCGGGTGAAGGATTTCGATTCGGCGATCGTCGAGGCCAATGCCACACGCTACGGGCTTGCCGCCTCGCTCGTCGGTGGCTCGCCCGAACTCTATGACCGCTTCTGGGCCAATGTGCGCGCCGGCGTCATCAACTGGAACGGCCCCACCAACGGCGCGCCCTCCAAGGCGCCGTTCGGCGGTATCGGCCTGTCCGGAAATCATCGGCCAAGCGCCTATTACGCCGCCGATTACTGCGCCTATCCGGTCACCAGCTCCGAAGCCGAGACGGCGCGGGCGGCGATCAAGACCGGGCTTGCCGACCCGACCACGTCCGAGAATATCGAGGACTGACGGTCGGTTCGCTCGCCAGGGCCGGCCGGGTCAGTCCACCAGCCGCTGGCTGGCATAGACATATTCCATCGCCAGCCGCCGCGCCGTTTCCGGCAGGTTCGCGGCGGCGGCATGGCCGCCTTCCATATTCTCGTAATAATAATATGGCTGGCCAAACTCGGCGAGGCGCGCTGCCGCCTTGCGGCCGTGGACCGGCGTCACCCGGTCGTCCGCCGTAGAGCTGTGGATGAACGGCATCGGATAAGCGACGCCGCGGCGGAGCCGCTGGTAGGGCGAATAAGCTTCGATCCAGGCCCTTTCCTCGGCTATCCGCGGATCGCCATATTCACCGATCCACGAGGCGCCGGCGCCGATCAGATGGTACCGCAGCATGTCGAACAGGGGCACCTGGACGATCGCGGCGTTGAACAGGTCCGGACGCTGGGTGATGGCGGTCCCCACCAGGAGGCCGCCCTGGCTGCCGCCGATCACGCCGAGACGGCGGGGACTGGTGAGGTTGCGGCGAATCAGATCCTCGGCGACGGCGATGTAATCGTCCCAAGTCCGCTGCTTGTTGGCGCGCTGCGCCGCCTGGTGCCAGTCCGGCCCGAATTCGCCGCCGCCGCGAAGGTTGGCGACGACATAGGCATTGCCCTGTTCCAGCCAGAGTCGCCCGAGGGTGGCGGAATAAGACGGCGTCAGAGCGTTCTGGAACCCGCCATAACCGTAAAGCAAGGTGGGCATCGACCCGTCGTTCGCCATGGCGCGCGGGCGGACCAGGAAATAGGGAATACGGGTGCCGTCGCGCGACGTCGCCTCCAATTGTTCGACGACATGGCCCGAGGCGTCGAACCGCGGCGGCGTCGTCTTGACGATCTCCAGCCGACCCTCCTCCGAATCGTGGAACCACAAGGTCGTCGGCGTCAGATAATCCGTCACAGTGAACATCGCCTGGTCGGATCGATCGGAGGCCGTGGCGATGGAAATGGAAGCGTTGGCCGGAAGCGCGACCGGCGTCGAGCGCCAGCGACCATCGACATAATCCAGCACCTCGGCACGGCCGCGGACATTGTCGAGGATCGACAGGACCAGCCTGCCTTTGGTGGTGGCGACACTGCCGAGCGACTGCCGCTCCCCCGGCGCCCAGACGAGCTCGGGCGGGGCGGCAAGGGGATCCGCCTTCCAGGCGTCAAGATCGTAGGAGACGATCGAATCGGTGCTGAAGGCCAGGCCCGGTGAAGGCTGCCACGGCTCGTTCAGCCGGGCGAGCAGGCGCCCGTCGACGATCCCGAGCAAAGCGGCGCGTTCGGGCAAGGCGAGAGTCACGTTGCCGCCGGGCCGAAGAACCGTGAATCGCGCGCGGAACGCGTCGAGATAGCGGTAGGCGATGGTCGCGTGGCCGACCCCGGCGCTGTCCCGAACGACGAAGGCGCCGGCTCCGACGTCGTCGGCTTCCCCTCTGAAAACCTCCACCGCCTCGTCCAGGCTCTGTCCGCGGCGCAACCGCTTGATCACGAAGGGATAGCCGGATTCGGTCATCGTCCCGGGCCCCCATTCGCGCGCGATGAGAAGGCTGTCTTGATCTTCCCAGGACACGTCCTGCTTGCCCTCGGGAATGTCGAAGCCGTCTTCGACGAAGACGCGCCGGGTCGTATCGAACTCGCGCACGACATTGGCGTCGCGGCCGCCGTCGGAGAGGGACACCAGGCAGCGTGTGTCTTCCGGCGGGAGGCACTGCATGCCCTGATAGACCCACGACTTGCCCTCGGCACGCGCGAGCGCGTCAACGTCGAGCACTGTTTCCCAGCTCGGCTGATCGGTTCGGTAGCTGGCGAGATCGGTCCGGCGGACGATTCCGCGGACGTGCGTCTCGTCCTGCCAGAAATTATAGAGGCCGTCGGCACGCATCTGCACCATCGGAATACGGTCGCGCGCCTGAAGTACTTCGAGGGCCCGATCGTACATCGACTGATAACGCCGGTCGGCCTGGAAGGCGGACAAGGTGCGCGCGCTCTCGGCGCGGGCCCAGGCCAATGCGCGTTCGCCCTGAACCTCCTCGAGCCAGACGTGGGGATCGTCAGCGGGCACAACAGCGCCTTCGCCTGGGCCTTGCGCCGATCCGATCGAGGCCGCGCCTGCCAACGCCATCACTCCAATCAACAATTTGAAACGCAAAGACATTCACTACCCCCTCGCCGATCGCTCAGCTTAGGAACGGGTCCCGAGGAAGGCAAACGATCAGTCGAGCCCGGTCAGCCCCGCGCCTCGGGCAGATAATCGTCATCGATATGGTCGGAGAAACGGGTGATCTTGGCCTCGAACTTCATCTTCACCTTGCCGGTGGCGCCGTGGCGCTGCTTGCCGATGATCAGTTCGGCGATGCCGTAGGCGCGGGCCATTTCCTCCTGCCATTTCGGAAAATCGACATGATCGTCGGCCGGCTGGCGCGAGGCGAGATAATATTCCTCGCGATAGACGAACCAGACCATGTCCGCGTCCTGCTCGATCGAGCCGGATTCGCGAAGGTCGGAAAGCTGGGGCCTCTTGTCCTCGCGTTGCTCCACCTGCCTCGAGAGCTGGGAAAGGGCCAGCACCGGGACACTCAGCTCCTTGGCCAGGGTCTTCAGGCCCCGCGAAATCTCAGAGATCTCCTGGACCCGATTGTCGTTGCCGCCCTTGCCGGTGCCCTGGAGGAGTTGGAGATAGTCCACGACGACCAGGCCGATCCCTCGCTGACGCTTCATTCGCCGGGCACGGGTCCGCAGTGCAGCAATGGTGAGCCCGGGCGTGTCATCGATATAGAAAGGCAGTGTTTCGAGCTCCGCCGCGGCGCGCGCGAGGTTGCGGAAGTCCTGCTGGCTGATCTTGCCCATGCGCAGGGCCTCGGAGCTGATTCCCGATTGTTCGGCCAAAATTCGGGTAGCGAGCTGATCGGCCGACATTTCGAGGCTGAAGAAGGCGACACCGGCGCCAGCCGATTTCTCGACCGCGATCCCATCTTCCACGTCGCGCAGGTATCGGCGGGCAGTGTTGAAGGCGATGTTGGTCGCCAGGGCCGTCTTGCCCATGCCCGGACGACCCGCGAGGATGATCAGATCCGAATTGTGCAGTCCGCCCGTCTTTGCATTGACCGTCTCGAGACCGGTGGTGATTCCGGAAAGGCCGCCGCCGCTCTGAAGCGCCTTTTCGGCCATTTTCACGGCCAGCTGGGTTGCCGCCGCAAAGGTCTTGACCGAGCCTTCGCCGCTGCCTTCCTCGGCGACCCGATAGAGCGCCGCCTCCGCGGCCTCGATCTGGCCTTTCGGATTGACGTCTTCGCTCGTGTCGAGCGCGCCTTCGACCATTTCCCGGCCGACCCCGACCAGCGCCCGAAGCAGTGCAAGATCGTAGATCTGGCCGGCGAAATCGCGCGCGCCGATGATCGACGCGCCGCTCCCCGTCAGCTGGGCGAGGTAAGCGGGACCACCAACCTCCTTCATTTCCTCGTCGGCCTCGAACAGAGGCCTGAGCGTCACCGGACTGGCGACCATGTTCTTGTCGAGCAGGCGCAGGATCTGCTCGTAGATCCGTCCATGGAGGGGCTCGAAGAAATGCTCCGGCCGGAGCTTCATCTGAACGTCCTCGGCAATTCGATTGTCGATCATCAGTGCGCCCAACAGGGCCGCTTCCGCCTGAACGTTGTGCGGCAGCGCCTGCGTGCCGATCGCCGGCGCTTCAACCAAAGCCAGTGTCTGTACCATGGGACGAACCCTACGCGCCCGCCGCCGCGGGCGGTAGGGGCCGCCGGCAGACTTCCGTGGAGTGAATTGTGGAAATCTCCCAAATCCTTGTCCTACAACGAAAGTCTTTGCGGTGGCGCGAGATTGCTGCACCCGCTAACAGCGAAACATGGGCGAACCGCGGATCATCGACATCGAGCTGGACGAGCGGTCGATCCTCAAGCGAAACCCCGACATCGAGCAGGAGCGGAAGGTCGCGATCTTCGACCTGCTCGAGGAGAATCACTTCGATCCGGTCGGCCATGAAGGCCCTTTCCGGGTCCGCCTGCGAGTCGAGGAATCGCGGCTCGCGATCGAGCTGATGGCGGCGGACGGTGAGGCGCTCGGGACGATCCGGATCGGCCTCACCCGCTTCCGGCGGCCAATCCGCGACTATTTCCAGATCTGTGATTCCTATTTCCGGGCGATCCGATCCGGCAATCCGAAGGGCGTGGAAGCGATCGACATGGCTCGGCGCGGGCTCCACAACGACGCGGCCGAGCTTCTGATCGAATGCCTGGACGGGAAGGTGAAGGTCGATTTCGACACCGCCCGCCGGCTCTTCACCCTGATCTGCGTTCTCCACATCAAGCAGTCGATGACGGCGGTTGACTCGCACGGCGCCACCCCGCCATCCAGAGCAGGATGAAGCGCCTCTCATTCTCCTGCATCGCTCTGGCCCTGTTGGCCGCCTGCGCTACCCAGTCCGAAGTCTACAGCCCGGTCGGATCCGTCCGTTATTCCGCACTGGGCGCGGATCCCTTCTGGATGGTTTCGATCGGCGACGATCGGATCGTCCTCACCCTGGGCGACGAAGGCGGACGCGCGGACGGTGCGCTCGAGAGCTTTGCCTTTCCAAGGGTGCTGCCGGTGGTGAACGGGGCGTTCCGGACCTGGGAATCGGCCGACGGCGCCGCCGTGATCAGCGTCCAGGCGCGCCCCGGGCCGTGTACGGGATCCGGATCGCGAATCTACGAGGACCACGTCCGGATCCGGCTCTCCGGGCGCGAACTCACCGGCTGCGGCGGCCGGATGCTCGGCGAAGGGCAAAGCTGATGGCGATCCTGTCGGACCGCTGGATCCGCGAGCAGGCGCTCGGCCAAAGCATGATCGAGCCGTTCGTCGAGGCGCAGCGCCGCGAGGGCTGCATCAGCTACGGCCTGTCCTCTTACGGTTATGATGCGCGCGTCGCCGACGAGTTCAAGATCTTCACCAACGTCGATTCCGCGACCGTGGACCCAAAGGATTTCGCCGCCAACAGCTTCGTCGACCGCAAGACCGACGTCTGCATCATTCCGCCCAACAGCTTCGCTCTGGCGCGAACGGTCGAATATTTCCGGATTCCGCGCGACGTGCTCGTCATCTGCCTCGGCAAATCGACCTATGCGCGCTGCGGGATCATCGTCAACGTGACCCCGCTCGAGCCGGGCTGGGAGGGGCACGTCACGCTCGAATTCTCGAACACGACCCCGCTGCCCGCAAAGGTCTATGCGAACGAGGGCGCGTGCCAGTTCCTCTTCCTCCAGGGCAACGAGCCCTGCGAGGTCAGCTATGCCGATCGCGCCGGCAAATATATGGGTCAGCGCGGCGTGACCCTTCCGAAGCTGTGATCCGTCTCGCCTTCCTGACGGTGGCATGCGGTTCGACGCTGTCCGCCTGCGCGATCCCCCAGGAGCCGGTGCCGGCGGCGCGAGCAGCGGCCAGCTGGCGCAATGTCGCCACCGAGGACGACCGCGAGCGCCTGCGCAACTGGCGAACGGTCTGGCTAAAGGCAATCGAGCGCGCCCGCGCGGCCGGCCATGCCGGCGAGCTCGCGCAGGAAGGCGTCCTGCTGGACCCCGATGCGGGTCTCACCGAGCCGCTGCCGCCGCCCGGCGACTATGACTGCCGCACGATCAAGGTAGGCAGCCAAGGCGCCAGCGGCCTCGATTATGTCGCTTATCCAGCCTTTCGCTGCCGGATCGGAAGCGACGACGGAGTCGTGACCTTCACCAAGCTCAGCGGCTCGCAAAGACCGATCGGCGTCATCCTCCCGGACACCGACCGACGCTCGATCTTCCTCGGTACGCTTCAGCTGGGCGACGAAACGGGCGCCCTTCAATATGGGCGCGACCGCGAACGCGACATGGCGGCTCTGGTCGAACGCATCGGCGAGCGCCGCTGGCGCCTCGCTTTCCCGTCGCCCCATTTCGAATCCCTGCTCGACGTGCTCGAGCTCACCCCACGCAGCCCCTGACAGGAAAGACATCGATGCGGATGAAATTGCTCGCAGCCGTGCTAATGGCCAGCGTCATGAGCGGCGCCGCCTTCGCCCAGGACCTTCGTCAGTCGATCCGGCAGGACATGCCGGGCCTGCTCGAAATCTATCGCGATCTTCACGCCCATCCCGAGCTCAGCCTTCAGGAGACCCGAAGCGCGGCCAAGATGGCCGAGGAAGCACGGCGCCTCGGCTTCACCGTCACCACCGGGGTGGGCGGCACCGGAGTCGTCGCGGTGATGGAGAACGGCCCCGGGCCGGTGCTCATGCTCCGCGCCGACATGGATGCCTTGCCGGTGGAAGAGCAGACCGGTTTGCCTTTCGCGAGCCGAATAAGGGCGACGAGCAGCGCCGGGGTCGAGAGCGGAGTCATGCATGCCTGCGGCCATGACACGCACATGACCGCCTGGATGGGCGCCGCCCGCCGGCTGGTCGCGCTTCGCGATCAGTGGTCGGGGACCCTGGTGATGATCGGCCAGCCCGGCGAGGAAGTCGGGCTCGGCGCCAAGGCGATGCTGGAGGACGGCCTGTTCACCCGCTTTCCGAAGCCCACCCACGTCATCGCCTTTCACGATTCGGCGATGCTGCCGGCGGGGACCATCGGCTACACGCCTGGACCGGCACTCGCCAATGTCGACTCGGTCGACATCGTCGTTCGCGGAGTCGGCGGCCATGGCGCCTCGCCGCACACGACCCGAGATCCGATCGTGCTCGCAAGCCGGATCGTCGGCAGCCTGCAGACCCTGGTCAGCCGCGAGCTCGACCCGCTCGATTCCGCCGTGGTGACGGTCGGGAGCTTCCATTCCGGGACCAAGCACAACATCATTTCCGACGAGGCCAGGCTGCAGCTCACCGTGCGCAGCTACACGCCGGAGATCAGGCAGCAGCTGCTCGACGGCATCGCCCGGATATCCCGCGGCGAGGCGATCGCCGCCGGGATCCCGGAAGATCGGATGCCGCAGATCAGCATCGAGGAAAACTACACCCCGGCCACGTTCAACACCGAAGCGCTGACCCGGAGCACCGCCGCGCGTTTCACCGAGCATTTCGGCGCCGACCGGGTCCGCGAGGTCCGGCCGATCATGGCGGGCGAGGATTTCAGCCAGTTCTATCTGGCCGACCGCAATATCGAGAGCCTGATTTTCTGGGTCGGCGGCGTGCCGCAGGCCCAATGGGACGCCGCCCAGCGCGACGGCACCGTCCTGCCATCGCTTCACAGCCCGTTCTGGGCGCCAGACCCCGACCCGACCATTTCGACCGCAGTTGAGGCGATGGTCGTCGCTTCCTTGGGGGTACTGGCTCCGCGCTGATCTTTAGCCGGAGGCCGCGCTCAGCCGCGCGACCTGGTCTTCGCTCAGGTCCAGATCGAGCACCCCGAGCAGCTCGTCGAGCTGGGCGACACTGGTGGCGCTGGCGATCGGCGCGGTCACTCCAGGCTGGGCGGCAAGCCAGGCCAAAGCGACCTGAGCGGGCGTCGCTCGCGTCTCGGCCGCCACTTCATCCAGTGCGGCCAGGACCGCTGGCCCCTTCCCTTCCATGTAAGCGCGCGACCGCTCGCCGCGTGGGCTCTTGGCGAGGTCGGATGGCTGCCGGTACTTGCCGGTGAGATAGCCGTTGGCGAGGCCGTAGAAGGCGACCATGCCCAGCCCGTGGCGGACGACGACGTCGCGCAGCGGCCCTTCATAGGCCTTGCGGTCCATCAGATTATATTCGGTCTGAAGAACGCTGTAAGGGACCAGCCCTTCGCGGCGGCTGACTTCAAGCGCCTCCTCGAGCCGCTCCGCCTTGATCTGCGAAGCGCCGATCGCGCGTGTCTTGCCCGACTTCACGAGGCGATCGAAGGCTGACAGAGTTTCCTCGAACGGGGTCGCCTGATCGTCCTTGTGGGAGAAATAGAGATCGACATGATCGGTGCCCAGGCGCTTCAGCGAGGCTTCGATGCCGCGCTCTATCGTCGACGCCGACAGCCCTTCGTCGAAGCCGACCTTGGTCGCGATCAGAACGTCGCCGCGCCGGCCGCTCCGGCGAAGCCAGTCGCCGATCAGTGCCTCGGATTCGCCACCCTGGTTGCCCGGCGCCCATTTCGAATAGATGTCGGCGGTGTCGATCATGACGCCGCCGCCGTCGACGAATCGGTCGAGTACCCGGAAAGCCTCGTCGCCGTTGAGGTTCCAGCCGAACACGTTGCCGCCGAGCACCAGCCGCGAGATCCGCAATCCGGAATTGCCTAGTTCAAGAGTCATTCGCCTGCCTCGTCTTTCTCGCCGCCTTGCAGTCGCCTGTAACGGCGCTTTCCGGCCGCGGCGATAGTGCACCTGGCGAGGCGCCCGGCGCATTCATGCTTGACCTGCTGCTTTGACTCACCGATGTGGGCGTCGATGACCGCATTCGCTTCCTCCGCCCATCTTTCGGCCGCCGCCGTTGCGGCGCCGGCGGCGCGTGCGGGCACGTCCTCTCAGGCATGGCTCTGGTGGCGGAACCTCTCCTCCGCGGCAGGCCGATGGCGAAACTGGTAACCGAGATCCGACCGGATCACCGTTAATTCCAGACAGCAGGCCCGCCGACTTCGGCGGGTTTTTTTATGCCTTCGAGAGGGTCACCGACATGTATCTGAATCAGGCTTTTGCGGCCGATCGCCGCGATTTCGAGACCGAGACTGCCACCGTCGAGCGCTCGCTGCAGCGACTGTACGAGGGCGATTCGCTCTCGGCCGACCAGTCCGAGCGCCTCTTCACCGCTCTGGTAAGAGGGCGTTTGAGCGAACCGACCATCGCCGCCATGCTGATCGCGTTGCGCCTGAACGGCGAGACGGCCGAGGTCCTGATAGGCGCCGCCCGCGCCCTTCGTTGCGCCGACGCCGATTTCCCGCGGCCGGACTATCTCTTTGCCGACACCTGCGGGACCGGCGGCGACGGTTCGGGCTCGATCAACGTGTCGACCGCGGTCGCCTTCGTCGCCGCTGCCGCCGGGCTTCCCATCGTCAAGCACGGCAACCGGTCGTTCAGCTCGCGCTGCGGCTCCGCCGACGTCCTCGAGCGGCTCGGCGCCCGCCTGGACGTGGATGCCGAACAGTCCCGCAAGGTGCTGGACGAGACCGGAATCTGCTTCCTGTTCGCGCCCGCTTACCATCCGGGGCTCGCTCATGCCGGTCCGGTTCGGCGTGCGCTCAAGGTGCGCACGATCATGAACGTGCTCGGTCCCTGCCTCAACCCGGCGGAACCACCGGTGCAACTGCTCGGCGTGGCCAGGCCGGAACTGCTCCGGCCGGTGGCCGCCACCCTGGCCGCTCTGGGCGTCGAGACCGCTCTGGTGGTCCACGGTTCGGGGCTGGACGAGGTCGCGCTCCACGGACCGACGGAAGCGATCCGCCTCAGCCAGGGCCGGATCGAATCCGTCACGCTGACCCCGGAGCAAGCCGGCTTCGCAACGGCGCCCTTGGCGGGCGTCGAGGGCGGCGACGCCGACGAGAATGCGGCGCGACTGGCGGCACTCCTTCGCGGCGACGGGGGCGAGGCGGAGCGCCGGATCGTCGCTCTCAACGCGGGCGCCCTTCTGATGACCGCTGGCCTCGCGGGGGATTTTCGGGAAGGCGTCGAAATGGCGCAAGGGGTGATTTCGAGCGGCGACGGCCATCGCCTGCTCGAGCAGTTCGTGGCGGCGACCCATGGCTGAGACGGGGGTCCTGAACGCGATCGTCGAGCGCAAAAGGCGCGATGTCTCGGTGCGGCTGGCGGGCTCCAGCCTCGAGGCGCTTCGAGCGTCAGCGGCGCCGACGACGCGGAGCCTTCGCGCGGCCCTGGCGAGGCCCGGGGCCCGCTTCGTCATGGAAGTGAAAAGGGCCTCCCCATCCCAGGGCAGGCTCCGCGACGGAGCGGATCCGCGCTCCATCGCTCTGGCTTATGCGGGGGTGGCCGACGCGGTCAGCGTCCTCACCGACGCGCCCTTCTTCCAGGGCTCGCTGGACGACCTTCGGACGGTCCGGCCGGTCTTCGACGGGCCGATCCTCGCCAAGGATTTCATCGTCGATCCGCGGCAAGTCCCGGAAGCGCGGCGCAACGGCGCCGACGCCGTTCTGGCGATGCTGTCGGTGCTCGGCCCGGCGGAAGCCCAGAACGTCATCGCGGAAGCGAAACGGCTCGGCATGGACGTCATCGTCGAGGTCCATGACGAGGCCCAGGTCGAACAGGCGCTTCGCCTCGACGCGCCGATCATCGGGATCAACAATCGCGATCTTCGGACCCTGGAGGTGGACCTTGCCGTCACCGAGCGGCTGGCGCCCCTGATCCCGGCCGATCGCCTGGTCGTCGCCGAATCGGGCATCAGGGACCGCGCCGACATCGATCGCCTGGCCAGCCACGCCGACGCCTTCCTCGTCGGCACGAGCCTGATGCGGGCGCCCGATCCTTCCCGAGCGGCCCGGGCGCTCGCCTTCGGCCGGGTCAAATTATGCGGGCTGACCAGCGCCGCCGATGCTGGCCTGGCCGCCGGCCGCGCCACTTATGGCGGGATGATCTTCGTCGCGGAATCGCCGCGTCGTCTCACCCGCACCGCCGCTCGTCCGGTCGCGGAAGCCGCCGCCACCCTCGGTCTCGCGACGGTTGGGGTATTCCGAAACACCAAGGTGCTGGAGGTCGCCTCGGCCGCCCAGGCCCTGGCGCTCGACGTCGTTCAGCTCCATGGCCAGGAAGATCCCGACTACATCTTCGCGCTTCGCAACCTGATCGGTGCCGGGACCGAGATCTGGGCGGTGAGCGCCGTCGGGGCCGATGATCCGCAGCACCGGACCGGCGCCGACCGAACGATCTTCGACACGGAGCGCGACGGCCGGTCCGGCGGCACCGGCCGGGTCTTCGACTGGAGCCGGCTCGGGAACCGCGCCGCCCTTCATCGCGATGTGGTTGCCGGCGGCCTGTCCGCGGCGAATGCGCGCGCCGCCGCCCGGCTCGGCGCTTATGCCCTCGACGTCAATTCCGGAGTCGAAAGCGCGCCCGGCCGCAAGGACCCGGCCAAGGTCGAGGCCTTTTTCGATGCCCTGCGAGCGCCCAAGCGGACGGAGGTGGCATCATGCGCCTGAGCGGGAGATTCGGCCGGTTCGGGGGCGCCTATGTGCCCGAAATCCTGATGCCGGCGCTCGAGCAGCTCGAAGCCGCCTTTCTCGACGCCCAGGAGGACGAGAGCTTTCGAAGCGAGCTGGCCGAGCTTCTCGGCCGCTACGCCGGACGGCCCACGCCGCTCACCCTGTGCCGCAATCTTGGCGGCCGGACGCGATTGTATCTGAAACGCGAGGACCTGCTTCACGGCGGCGCCCACAAGACCAATCAGGTTCTCGCCCAGGCCCTGCTCGCCCGGCGAATGGGCAAGACCCGATTGATCGCCGAAACCGGCGCCGGCCAGCACGGCGTCGCCACGGCCATGGCCGGCGCGCTCTTCGGCCTCCAGACCCGGATCTACATGGGCGCGGACGACGTCGAGCGGCAGCAGCTCAACGTGTTCCGGATGGAGCTGATGGGCGCCGAGGTGATCCCGGTCACCGGGGGCGGCCGGACCCTCAAGGATGCCGTCAACGAGGCGCTCCGCGACTGGACCGCGAGCTTTGCCGACACCCATTATCTGCTCGGGACGGTGGCCGGGCCCCACCCCTTCCCGTTGATGGTCCGGGAATTTCAGCGGGTGATCGGTGCCGAGGCGCGGGCCCAGCTGCTCCAAGCGGAAGGCCGGCTTCCCGACGCGGTGATCGCCTGCGTCGGCGGCGGCTCCAACGCGATGGGGATCTTCGCGGATTTCGTCGAGGACGAGAATGTGAGGCTGATCGGAGTCGAAGCAGCCGGGCGGGGCCTCGACGGCGCCGAACATGGCGCCACCCTGCTTCGCGGCCGCCCGGGCATCTTGCACGGCGCGGAGACCTATCTGCTCCAGGACGAAGACGGCCAGGTCAGCGACACCTGGTCGGTGTCCGCCGGGCTCGATTATCCGGCGGTCGGGCCCGAACATGCCTTCCTCAAGGAGAGCGGCCGGGCCGATTATGTCGGGGCCAGCGATTCCGAGGCACTCGAGGCCTTTGCTCTGCTGGCCAGAAACGAAGGAATCGTCTGTGCCTTCGAATCCGCCCATGCTTTGGCGCATGCGCTGAAGATGGCCGACGACGCCGAGGAGGGAACGGTCCTCGTCGTCGGCCTGTCCGGCCGCGGTGACAAGGACATGGCCCAGGCCCGCCGACTGATCGGCGCGACGTCATGAGCCGTTATGCCGCCATGTTCGAGCGTCTCGCCGGCGCCGGCGAAGGCGCGTTCGGGGCGTTCCTGATGCTCGGCGATCCCGATCTGGAAACCAGCGCCCGTTTGCTCGACGCCGCGGTCGAAGGGGGCGCCGACATGATCGAGGTGGGAATCCCCTTTTCGGACCCGGTCGCCGACGGGCCCGTGATCCAGGCCGCGGCCGAGCGCGCCCGCAAGCAGAACGTGTGTCCGGCGGATGCCCTCGCCCTGCTTGCGGACTTCCGCCGGCGGCACCCGCACGTGCCGGTCGGAATCCTCACTTATGCCAATCTGGTGATAGCGCGCGGCCGCGACGCCTTCTGCCGGGCTTCCGCCGACGCCGGGGCGGACAGCCTCCTCGTGGCCGATGTCCCCGCCTTCGAGGCCGAGCCGTTCGTCGCCGCCGCCCGAGACTTCGGTCTCGATCCAGTGCTGATTGCCGCCGCCAACACGCCCTGGGAGACCCTTGAGCGGATCGCCCGGCTGGGCGGCGGCTACGTCTATTGCGTGGCCCGGGCGGGGGTCACCGGGGTCGGTGAGAGCGTCCACTTCGACCATCGCGACATGCTGCTGACACTGAAAGCGGCGGGAGCGCCGCCACCGATCTTCGGCTTCGGCATCTCGCGGCCCGATCATGTGCGGGCCGCGATCGACGCGGGCGCGGCGGGAGCGATCAGCGGATCGGCGATCGTCCAGCTCGTCGCCGAGGACCCCAAGACCGCGCCCGATCGGGTGCGCAGGTTCGTCGCCCGGATGAAGGCGGCGACCGGCAGGAAAAGCCAAAGCTAACGCGGCCTTCACCCTTTATTTGTCAATTTCACCGACAGTGTCCGTGTGTCGGAGGCCCTTACACATTCTGCCCTTGTTCTCCTCGGTCGCGGGGAGACTCGCCGATGCTGACCGTGATCGGCTTGTGGGGCAATCTGCTCGCCGCCGCCTTGTACGGGGTGTTGGCCGTATTCCAGCTCCGTCACTGGAACCATGATCCGCTGAACCGGCCTCTGGTCGGCGCCTTCGCCATGCTTTCGGCCTGGACCCTGTTCCTGGCCTTCCTGCCCGGTTACGCGATGCTTCCGCAGCTCGCCGAGGCGGCTCGAAACGTCGCCTTCCTGGCCTTCATGTACGGGATCATGCAGACCGGGCAGAGCGCCGCCCAGCCCGCGCTCAAGGCCGTCTACGCTTCGGTCGGCGCCGCGGTCGGGCTTCAGATCGTGATCGGTGGCGTGATCGGCGAATATCGGGATCTGCCCCTGATGTTCGAGGCGCTCGCCGCGACCGGGCAGATGATCGGCCTGACGATCGCTGCTGGCGCCTTGATCCTGGTGCACAATCTCTACGGCCAGGCCTCGCCGGCGTCGCGAAGCGCGCTTCGCTTCCCGATGATCGCACTGACGGTGATGTGGGCCTACGATCTCCATCTCTATACCGTCGCTTATTTCACGCGGGGCCTCGCCCAGGACCTGTACGCCCTGCGCGGCGTGGTTCTGGCCATGATCGTGCCCTTGTTCCTGCTCGGAGTGCGCAACCATCAGACGTGGAAGGTCCAGCTTTCCCGGGCGGCGACGTTCCAGTCGGTCTCGGTGATCGCGATCCTCGCTTATCTGATCGTCATGATGTCGGGCGCCAGGGCGATGGAGCTGGTCGGCGGCGACTGGGGGCGGGCCGCCCAGTTCGGGATCGTCCTGGTGATGAGCGTGGCGGCGCTGATCCTGCTTCCGTCGGGACGGCTTCGCGGCTGGTTCAAGGTCGTCGTCGCCAAGCACGTCTTCGAGCATCGCTACGATTATCGCGAAGAATGGCTTCGCTTCACCGACACGGTGGCGCGGGGCGACGAGGACAGCCCATCGCTCGAAACGCGGGTGGTGAAGGCGCTGGCCGATATTGGCGGTTCCCCCGGCGGCCTGCTGCTGCTCGCAGACGAACATTATCATTTCTCGCGGTCGGTCGCCTGGAACTGGGACGCTCCGCTTCCCATTGGCGGCGAAGGGGCCGAGGCGCTGGCGCGATTCGTCGAAGGCCAGGCCTTCGTCCTCGATTTCGAGAAATTGCGCGGCGGCTTCCTGTCTCACGAAGACCAAAGCGTGCCGGTGCCTTTGTGGCTGACCGCCATGGGCGCCTGGGCCGGCGTGCCGCTCGTCCATGACGGGCGACTTCTGGGCCTCGTCGTCCTCGCCCACCCGCCTTACCGGCGCTCGCTCGACTGGGAGGATTACGACCTCTTCCGAGCGTCCGGCATTCAGGCCGCCAGCTATCTCGCCGAGGCGCGTGGCCAGCAGGCGCTCGCCGATTCCCGCCGCTTCGACGAGTTCAACCGGCGCTTCGCCTTCATCCTCCACGACATCAAGAATCTCGTCAGTCAGCTCAGCCTGGTCGCCCGCAACGCCGAGCGCCATGCCGACAATCCGGAGTTCCGAACCGACATGATCGCCACCCTGCAAAGCTCCGTAAAGAAGATGAACGACATGCTCGCCCGTCTGTCGCCCGCATCCGCCCGCGACGGTGAACCGGTTCGGCCGGTGTCCGTCCAGCGCGTCGCCGCCAGCGTCGCCGCTGCCAAGACTCATCAGCACCCAGTCCTGGTCGCCGGCGAACCGGGTTTATGGGTGAAGGCCGATCCGGCGGCGCTCGAGCAGGCCTTGTCGCATCTCGTCCAGAACGCGGTCGAAGCCAGCCTGCCGGGCCGGCCGGTGGAGGTCCGTTATTCGGAAAGCGGCGGCGACGCCCTCATCGAAGTGATCGACCGGGGCCACGGAATGACCGCCGAATTCGTCCGCACCCGCCTCTTCCAGCCCTTCGTGTCGACCAAGGAGCAGGGCTTCGGGATCGGCGCCTACGAAGCGCGGACCTTGGTGAACGCGATGGGCGGCCGGCTCGAGGTCGACAGCCGCGAGGGCCAGGGCACGGTCTTCAGCCTCATCTTTCCCCAGGCGAACGCCTTTCCCGTCCAGGAACGCAAACGGATGCGCGCATGAACATGCCAGTCAAACCGAAGCTTCTCATCGTCGAGGACGACGAAGGTCTCCAGCGCCAGCTGCGCTGGGCCTATGACGACTATGAGGTGCTGGTGGCGTCGGACGCCAAGGCCGCCGTCGATCTCCTGCGTGCCGCCGAGCCGGCGGTGGTGACGCTCGATCTCGGGCTTCCGCCCGACCCCGACGGCGTCTCCGAGGGCTTCGCCGCCCTGGACAATATCCTGAAACTCAAGCCGGAGACCAAGGTGATCGTCGCCTCCGGTCACGGCGCCCGCGAAAGCGCGCTCCGGGCGATCGCGTCAGGCGCCTATGATTTCTACCAGAAGCCGGTCGACATCGACCAGCTCGGCCTCATCGTGCGGCGGGCCTTCCAGCTCCACGAGCTGGAGAGCGAGAATCGCCGGCTCGAAAGCCAGATCGGCGACGATCGAACGGTCCTCGGAACCATGATCACCGCCGCGCCGGAGATGATGAAGGTCGCGCGAACGATCGAACGGGTGGCGAATACCGACGTTTCGGTGATGCTCCTGGGCGCGAGCGGGACCGGCAAGGAATTGCTTGCCCGCGGCGTCCACCGCGCGAGCCGCCGCCGCGCCGGCGGGTTCGTCGCGATCAACTGCTCCGCGATCCCGGAAAATCTGCTCGAAGCCGAACTGTTCGGCTACGAAAAAGGCGCCTTCACCGGCGCGATCAAGACGACCGAGGGCAAGATCGAACTGGCCCAGGGCGGCACTCTCTTCCTCGACGAGATCGGCGATGTCCCGCTGCCGCTGCAGGTGAAGCTTCTTCGCTTTCTCCAGGAACGGGTGATCGAGCGGATCGGTGGACGAAAGCCGATCGCGGTCGACACCAGGATCGTCTGCGCGACCCACCAGAACCTGGAGGCGATGATCGCCGCCGGCAGCTTCCGCGAAGACCTCTACTATCGCTTGGCCGAGATCGTCGTCCGGATCCCCTCGCTCGCCGAGCGCCACGGCGACGCGCCCCTGCTCGCGAAGCATTTCCT
>DASTDX010000037.1:0-6361 GCA_035710145.1 Allosphingosinicella sp. | reverse complement strand
AGCGCCGCAAGCGACGCCGCGCTCACCGTCGCCGTCACAACCTGCGTCTCGCCAGCCTCAAGATTGCCGGTCGCAGCCGCATTGGCCAGCGCATCCTCATGCACCTCGCCAACCGCATACGTGCCCGTCGATGACACCGGGCCATCATCGGCAAAGCGGATATTGCCGCCCAGATCGATGAAGGCACTGTCGGTCGCGGTGTCGCCGTCGGAATCGGTCACCGTCGAGCTGCCGATCAGCTGCACCAGTCCGGAGTCCAGGATCGCCAGCTGGTCGTCGAAGGGGGCGTCGTTGGCCCCAGCTTCGAGCTCGTGGTAGATTTCGGAATATTGGGTAAGCGTCACCGCACCGGCGTCGCTGACCCCGATCGAGAATACGACCGTATCGTCGATGGTCGCCGGAGCCGTAGTCGCGGTCGAGCCCACGATGGTTCCGTCCGCCAGCTGATAAAGATAGATGTTGGCGCCGGTCGGACCGGCGTCGAGCCCGCTGTCAACCAACCCTGCCTCGTCGGCCGCGCCGGTGATTGCAAGCGCGTAGCTCCACACGGCACTGGCCGGCGAATCCGCACCCGAGGTAAACGTGCGGGCAAACACGCCGGCGAAATCGACGGTCGTCGAGGCGCTATCGCTGGCGTCGCCGATCGTCTCCGCATCCTGGGTAACCAGCAGGACCGGATCCTCCTCGGTCACCGTCACGTCGACGGTTGGACCATCGTCCCCGAAACGGATGTTGCCAGCCAGGTCGATCACGCCTCGGGCCGTGGCCGAGCGATCGCCGTCCGAGTCCGTCGTATAGGCACTCACCTCGAGCTCGAGGATGTTCGCCCCGAACGACGTAAGGTCATCCTGATAGGCGCCATCATAAGCGTCGCTGTCGCCATGATCGACGGGCTGTGACTGGGTCACGGTCAAGACGCCCGTCTCGGCGTCGACGGCAATGGTGAAGACGGTGTTGGCGCCAGAAATGTCGCCTTCGGCGGTTGCAGTCGAGCCTATGACAACGCCACCAGCACCCTGGTAGAGGTAGACCGGCTGGCCCGAAGAGGACAGGCCCGAGAGGCCGCCTTCGGCAAAGCCGGCAGCAAAGTTCAAGGTATAAGCGACGACCGTGGCGCCTGGACCATCGGCGCCATAATCGGCCAGATTGCCGAGCACAAAGCCCTGGCTGAAATCCACCTGCGAAACGAGGGGAGACACGTTCGAATCCGCCGACTCTTCCGGGCCGACGAAATTGCCGCCTGAAAGGGCGCCTTCGTACGTCACCGCGATCGGCTCGGTCGAGGCGAGAGTCACGCTCGGCGCGTCAGGCGTGTCATCGTCGACATCGATCTGCAGGACGCCGCTGGCAGCGTCGCCATCGGCGTCGGTTGCCGTGTAAGTCAGGCTGAATCCCTGATTGTTTTCGTCGCCGCCGGCCGAATGGGCGATCGGAGCGTTCTGAACGACCGTGTAGGCGCCCGTCGAAGCATCGAGCGTAATCGTGAGCACGAGCCGCCCGTCCTGGCGGACCAGCAGATCGTCGCCCTGGTTTTCATAAGTGAAGCCAGTGGGCGCTCCGGAAGTTGCGAAGGCGAAGGTCAGGCCGCCGTCGCCGCCACTGGCGCTGAGCGTGCCGGTCAGGGCAGCGGCGTCGGGGTCGTCGCCCACCCCACCGGGGTTACCGCCGGCAAGCGCGTCGTCGTCGAGCAAGGCGACGGCATTCTGCCCGGTCACCGGAGCGGAATCGACAATCGAAATATCGAGCCGCGCAGTGGAGGTGTCGCCGTCGCCGTCGGTCAGTTCGTACGTGAAGACATCCGTGACGCCCCCGGGAGACCCGGGATCTCGGGTGTAGACGTAGCTGCCGTTGGCATTGACGACGAGGGTTCCATACTGGCCGACGATCGTCGTGCCGGTGCCCACCGCCGTGAAGCCGCCGGTCGAACCGGCTCGGAATCCGCTGACCACGGCATTGTCCGCTCCAGGCGTGTCCGCGCCAGCCGCGAGGCTGGTCGTGCCGGCGCCGGTGAAGACATTTCCGTCGGTCCCGGCTTCGCTGGCCGTCACGACATCGGTATCGTTTCGCGCCGTGGGAACGTCGTCGATGATGTCGATCCTGAGCGTCGCGGAGGCGGTGTCGCCATCGGCGTCCGTGATCTGGACGGAGAAGTCGTCATGTGTGGAATCGCCCGACGTATTGTCGGTCAGGGTGTACGAATAACCGATCTGGGTGGGCGAAATGCTGGTTACGGTCAGCGTGCCGAGCGGCGTCACGAAGGTCTGGCCGATGGCAGTGACGGCAACTCCGTTGATCGAGACCCCACTGATCGTCGTCGTCACCGGCTGATCGCCGGACACGATCACGATCGTCCCGGTGGTCGTTTCGACGCTGGTCGCCGATTGCGATCCAGCAGGCTCGGTGCCGCGCGCGGGCAGGCCCGCTTCGTCGACCTCGTCCGTGGCATTGACCGCCCCGACCGGGTTGTCGGGCGTGACGATGATGACTTCCGGCGGCTCGTCCTGCGGCAGCGGCTGATAGACTTCGCCGAAGGTGGGCGGAGTGAAGACGAGTTCGGTCGGCGGCAACAGGTCACCAAGCTCGAACCCGGGATCGAGATTTCCTGGATCCACTTCGAAATTGCCGCCTGAGCTCTGGGGCGGGCCGGCGGCCGGCTGCACTTCCCGTCCGATCAGGAGCGCCGTCAGGTTGGAGGGCGGTATCTGGATATTGTTGATCACGAGCTGCGGCACGAAGACGGCGCCGTCGACGATCACCCATTGGGTGCCGTCCGGCATCGTGATGACCAGATCACGGCCCTGGACCTGCACGTCCTCGAGATCCACGCCGGGAGGAAGGACGATGATGCCATCGGGACCCGGGACGATTCGGGCCACCTCTGCAAGGCACCGCGTTTCGAGGGTACTCGGCTCGATCCGGATGATCAGGCGCGCGATCGACTCGTTCCCGTCTGCGTCCGTGATCGTATAGGCAAAGATCTCTTCGACGCCGCAGGGACTGTCGGCATTGCGCGTGTAGCTGTAGCTCCCGTCGATATTGACGGTAAGCGTCCCGAACTGGCCGTTCACCTGGAGCGAGCCATCCTCGCCGCTATCGTCGCTGGAGCCGCCATTGAGGCTGGCCACCCGTGTCACCGTCACCGCGGAAGCGCCGACGGAATCGCGTCCGCCGTCCCCTTCGACGTCGGTGATCAGGTTCCCGGTGGCAGGTCCGCTTGATCCGGCACCGACCGAGTCGCGGTCGTCGACAGCCGCGAGTGCGACTGAAGAATCCGAATTAACCTGCTGAATCGAAACGTCGGCGTCGTAGCGCATGGTGGTCTCTCCCCCCCGCAGGGCAAATCCTACCCAAACGCTAACATAACACGTTAACAGTCAGAGTCCGTAATAGTCCTTATGTACTATATGGGGATTTGGGGTTTGTTTCTGTCCCAGAACAGGATGAACCGTCCCGTTACGTTACGTTTTCGGGCGCTGATTCTGTCCACGGTGCCCCAGCAAGGGCCAGGCAGGACAGGCTAGGCATAAGCATAAGGTCCGCCCTTTCGCAGGGCCTCCGCGTAGGCCGGGCGGGCATGGATCCGCTCGAGCCAGTCGATGAGATCGGGTCGCTCTTCGCCGAGACCCGCTCGGCCTCTTGCGACCTCCAGCGGAAAGCTCATCATGATATCGGCGGCGGTAAACTCGTCACCGGCGAACCAGTCGCGCCCGCAAAGTTCTGACTGCAGCCAATCGAGGTGACGCGCGGCCATCTTCAGGAACGGCGCTCTCGCAGGTCGGCCGAGGATGCCTAGGCGGTGGACGACGAGCAGCACCAGCAGCACGGGCATCAGCGAGCCCTCAGCATAATGGAGAAAATGACGGTAGCGAAGGGCCGACTTCCGGTTTGCCGGCGGTCCGAGCCGCCCGCCTTCCCTTTCCACCAGATATTCGATGATCGCGCCGGTCTCGGCCACGACCTGGGCGCCATCTTCGATTACCGGCGACTTTCCAAGCGGGTGGACGCGGGTCAGCTCCGGCGGCGCAAGCATCGTCTTCGGATGCCGCGCGTAGCGGCGCACCTCGTATTCCAGGCCAAGCTCCTCCAAGAGCCACAAGACGCGCTGTGATCGCGAATTCTCGAGGTGATGGACGACGATCATGGCAGGGACTCCCTGGCTAGGGCCGCAAGCTCCTTCACCAGCTTGGCAGCAAGAATGGCGGTCACCCCGTTCACGTCGCGGCCGGGATTGAGCTCGACGATGTCGGCGCCAATGATCGGGGTTCCAATTCGATGGAGCACGGTCAGGAACTCCCGAGCCGTCGGCCCACCGGGCTCGTGGTGCGAGACACCAGGTGCGAACGCCGGATCAAAGCCGTCCATGTCGATGCTGACATAAAGGGGGTACTCAGGGATCGGCACGCGATCAGGAGAGAAATGCCGCATCTCGACGATCTCGACTCCGTAGCGCTCGGCCTGCTCCCGGCAATGCCGATTGAGGGTACGGATTCCGAACTGGACCAGTCGGCGAGCATGTCCCCCCTCCATGATCCGTGCGAACGGCGACGCATGCGACAGCGGGTCACCTTCGAAATCCTCGTAGAGGTCGGGATGGGCGTCGAAGTGAAGAATGTTCAATGGCCCGTGGATCTCGGCCAGCGCAGCGACGCAGGGAAAAGTCACCATATGATCCCCGCCGAGGCAGATAGGCACGGTGCCCGAACGGGCGGCGTCGCCGACCGCTCGGCGGATCAACGCCGGATCTTCCCCGGATTCCGTCAGCGCGAGATCGCCCAAGTCTTCAAGGATAATGTCCGTGCCCAGTTCGAGGCCGTTCTCGGCAACGGCATTGCCGTGCTCGGAGGCGAGCGCCGCGCGGATGGCTTCCGGTGCTCCGGCAGCGCCGCGAAGGAAGGATGAGTGGCTGTCGGTGGGAAGGCCGATCAAGCGAACCACGGGTTTGGCCGCCTTCATTGCGCCTTTCCTTTGTGCGTTTCGCCATTCATGAGCACTTGTCTCGCCGCTGCCGGTTGCACAGGCAAGTCCGCACCCATTTCAGGTCATCGACGATGAATTCGAGTCCGAACGTAACCGACTCCAGCCGGAAACGCCCTGCCTTCGGCGAATTCGTCGTCATGATGGCCGCACTGATGGCCTCGAACGCGCTTGCGATCGACGCCATGCTGCCGGCGCTGCCGGCGATCGGCGAGGACCTCGGCGTCAGCGAGGATAATCGGCGGCAACTGGTCATCACGGTCTATCTGATCGGATTCGGCGTCTCGCAGCTCTTTTACGGCCCGCTTTCCGATCGACTTGGACGCAAATGGCTGCTGGTCGCCGGGCTTCTCGCTTATGCCTTGTTCGGCCTGCTGGCGGGCCTTGCCGGAAGCTTCGATTTGCTGCTGGCAGCGAGGGCGCTTCAGGGTGTGGCCGCCGGAGCGACGCGAGTGCTCGTGGTTTCGATCGTTCGCGACTGTTACCAGGGATCGGCCATGGCGAGGGTCATGTCGCTGACCATGATCGTGTTCATGATCGTGCCGGTCCTCGCCCCAGCGTTCGGACAGGCGGTGCTCGCATTGTCGAGCTGGCGGCACATCTTCATCGGTCTCGGCGTCTACGGAGCGGCGCTCACCTTGTGGATGGCGCTTCGGTTGCCGGAAACACTGGCGCCACAGAACAAGCGCAGCCTGTCGATTCGCCATATCGCCGAAGCGGCCGTCACGACCCTGAAAATCAGGCAATCGGTCGGCAACACTTTCGCTCTGACGCTCCTGATGGGAGCCCTTTTCGCCTTCATCGGATCTATTCAGCAGATCGTGTTCGACGTCTTCGGCCGCCCGGAGACGATCGCTCTCGTCTTCGCCTGCATAGCGGGACCGATGGCCCTCAGCTCCTACGCGAATTCGCGGCTGGTCATGCGGCTCGGGTCGCGGAGGATACTCCTGTTCGCGCTGAGCGCCTTCACCCTCGCCTCGATCGCGCACCTGATCGTCGCGACGTCTGCGGGCGAAAGTCTGTGGCTGTTCGTCGCCTTGCAGGCGCTGACGATGATCTTCTTCGGAATGATCGGCGCCAATGCCGGCGCTCTGGCGATGGAACCCCTGGGCCACATTGCCGGCACGGCATCGTCGCTCCAGGGCGTCATCACGACGATCGGCGGCGCTCTCATCGGGTTCGCCATCGGGCAGCAGTTCGATGGAACGACAACTCCCTTCCTGATCGGCTTTGCCGTCTGCGGGGCCGCGGCCCTGGCGACGGCGGTCTGGGCCAACCGGGCGCCCTGCCGCGATTCCCACGATCCGGCCGAAGTGGAAGTCCAGGAATCGGCGACCCGCCCCGCCTGAGGCGGAGCGGGCGCGGGTACGATCAGCAGGCCAGCCGG
>DASTDX010000036.1:0-3808 GCA_035710145.1 Allosphingosinicella sp. | reverse complement strand
CGTCAACCTCTGGACGATCCTGAGGTTCTGGCAGGACAAGAAGAGGGCGCAGGCCGGCGACCGGCGGATACCGGAATCGGACCTGCTCGGACTCGCCGTAATCGGCGGTTCACCGGGCGCCCTGCTGGCGCGGCGGCTGTTCCGTCACAAGACCCGCAAGGAACCCTTTTCGAGCCGGCTGCAACTGATCTTCTCGTTCCAGGTGACGGCTCTGATCGCGCTCGTCTTCTGGACCTGAAAAAGGGTTACTCGATCCGGAAATCGGTGACGACGATCCGCGCCGGGCCGGTCGCGAAGACGCCGTGGCCGTAACCGTCGCCGCCGCCGAGCACGAAGCCGACCTGGTCGGCATTCGCGAGGGCATCGGCGAAGGCGCGCGGATTGCTCCGGGCGCTGGACGTCTCGACCGCGGTCCAGTTGCCGCTCAGCGGCGCCACCATGACATGCTCGCCGGGACGGATCGTCTGGGTCGCGAAGGTCCCGTACCAGCGGAACGCCTCGAACTGGCGGCGGCCGCTCCAATTGTCGCCCGCGCGCTGGAAATAGAGGGTGATGAGGCCGTTGCCCTGCGGCGACGATGGCGGGGCGATCCGGACGCCCGGCGCCGCCTCGACCCGGTAGCGCATCACGATCCGGCTCTTTCCGGCCAGCGATCCGTGCGGGAAGGTGACGTAATGGGCGCTTCCCGGCGCGCGCGGCAGATCGATCTGGATACCGCCGCCGCGGCGGGCGGCGGGCCGGAGCGGCATTCCGACCGAATAATTGCGGCCGCGGATGATCGGGCCGATCTGCCAGGCCGAGGCGGCCGGGGTGGTGGCGGCGGCGATCGTCGCTGCCGGACCGGCGCCGGCAAAGGCGGGCACGGCCAGGGCGATGGACAAGGCGGCTCGAAACTTCATGAATCAATCCTCGAAGATCTGAACGTTCGTCCTGCCACGATCGACCCTTCGTCAGCCTGAACCCGCCCGACAGGCAGGGTTAAGCCGCAAGTCGCCGCTCGGTCTTTTCCTCGAGGGCCGCGGTCGCGCGCAACAGTGATCTCCCTTCGGCCTTGCCATCGCGGTGTTGCCGTTGGATGCTCGTCTTGTCTGCGAGGAGGGTCCTGCCGATGTCATTAGCCGTCCGCCTCGTCGGCGTCGCGAGTGTCGCTTTGGCTTTCTCGTCAGCCGCGCCGGCGCAGCGGCCGCCGATCATCGACATGCATCTTCATGCCCGGGCGGCGGCTTATGCCGGGGAGAACCCGCCGCCGATGTGCACGCCGTTCGAGATCATGCCGAGGTCCGATCCGGCCCGGGGAATCTACGAAGGCATGGCGATGAACCGGGCGCCCTGCGCGAACCCGATTCCGGCGGCCACCAGCGACGAGCAGGTGCTTCGCGAGACCGTCGCGGCGATGGAGCGTCTCAACATTTACGGCGTCGTCAGCGGCGAGCCGGACCGGATGGCGACCTGGACGGCGGCGGCGCCGGACCGGATCATGCCCGCCGTGGATTATCGCCTGCCCGGAACGCCCGGCGCGCGCCACGTCGGGGCCCGCTCCATCGACGCGCTTCGACAGCTTCATGCCCAGGGACGGCTGACGGTGATCGGCGAGATCATGGCGCAATATGAGGGCGTCGCCTTCGACGATCCGCGACTCGAGCCGCTCTGGGCGCTGGCCGAGGAGCTGGACGTGCCGGTCGCGGTCCACCTGGGTCCCGGCGAACCCGGCCAGCCTTATTCGGGCGGCGGCTACCGCGTGGCGTTGGGCGATCCGCTTGGGCTCGAGCCGGTGCTCGTCCGCCATCCCCGGCTTCGGGTCTCGGTGATGCACGCCGGCTATCCGATGGCCGAGCGGATGCGGGCTTTGCTGTTCAGTTACCCGCACGTCTATGTCGACATCGGCGGCATCGTCTACACCGAGCCGAGGCCGGTCTTTCACGCCTTCCTTCGCGAGCTGGTCGAGGCCGGTTACGGCGACCGCATCATGTTCGGATCGGACCAGATGATCTGGCCCGGGGTGATCGAGGCGGCGGTCCGGTCCGTGGAGGAGGCGCCCTTCCTCGACGAAGCCCAGAAGCGCGACATCTTCTACAACAATGCGGCCCGCTTCCTCCGCCTGAGCCCCGAACAGATCGCCGCCCATCATCGCGACTGAGGGTCTTGCCAAACGGCCTCGACAGGTGCTGACTTCGGGTTTCGCAAGAGGAGACTGGCCATGGCAAAGTCGCTTCGCTTTTGTCCCTTCGTCGTCCCTGCCCTGATCGTCTTCGCCGCCGCCCCGGCCGCGGCCCAGGACCCGCCCGCGCCGGCGGCCGAGCCGCCGCTGGCGATCGCACCCGACGATGCTTCCATCCAGTGGGGCGCATGCCCGCCTATCTTTCCCGGCGACTGCCGGATCGCGGTGCTCCACGGCGATCCCGCCCGGCCCAATGCCGACGTCCTGCTTCGGGTCGGCGGCGGCTATGTCCTGCCGCCGCACCGGCACAGCTCGGCCGAGCGCATGATCCTCCTGAGCGGTCGGCTGGAGGTCAGATATGCGGGCGCGCCGCAGGCGACGCTCGGCACCGGCCATTATGCCTACGGGCCCGCGGGGCTTGCCCATTCCGGCCGCTGCGTCAGCACCGAGCCCTGCACCCTGTTCATCGCCTTCGAAGGCCCGGTCGACGCCGTCGCGGTCGACGCCGTTGCCGACTGACCCGCGGGAACGCCTGGTTCAAGTCTTGTCGACGGTGACCTTCAGGTAGGTCGCCGGGATATCGGTAAAATCGGGCCCGCCGCGGTTCTGCGTCTCGAACAGGAGGTTCAGCTCGGCCTCGAGCTGGTCCTGGCGGCCGTCTCTCGCCGCCGCCTCGAACGCGTTCATGCTCGGCCCGTAATAATCGCGGAAGATCGCGACCAGCTCGCTTGGCGGGCCGGGATGCCGGAACCTGTAGGTCGACCGATCGAAGTGGATCTGGCTTTCGGCGATGCCGGCGGCGCCGAACCGGTCGCGGACATTGTCCTCGACGCCCCAGGTCATCGGGCTGACAAAGCCTTCCGGCGGCGGCGGCGCATAAGCGGCGCTGGTCTTCAGGATCTGGGCGACCAGGGTCGGATCGCCGGGGATCCAGTTGCCCATCACGATCCGCCCGCCGGGCCGGGTGACCCGGACCATCTCGCTCGCCACGTCGAACGGCCGCGGCGCGAACATCGCCCCGAAGATGCTGAGGACGAGATCGAAGCTTTCGTCGGCGATGTGGCCCAGGTCGGCCGCGTCGGCCTGCTCGAAGCGGAGGTTGTCGAGGCCGGCCGCCTCGGCGCGCGCATTGCCCGCCGCGACCAGGTTGTCGGCGATGTCGACGCCGGTCACGACGCAGCCCTGTTTCGCGGCCGGGACGGCGGTGGTGCCGTCGCCGCAGCCGAGATCGAGCACAATCAATCCGGGCCTGAGACCGAGCGCGCGGACCAGCTCCTCGCCGCTCTCGCGCATCGTCGCCGCGATTCGGGTGAAATCGCCTTTCTCCCACAGCGCCTTGTTCGGATTCATGGGCTCGGCTCCAGTTGCTGAGGGCCGGCCTTAGCACGGCGGCGCGGCAGAACCGATGGGCGCTTCCCGGGACGCTTTCCTGGGCAAGCACTTGCGACAGTCAGGCGTGCGGTGCTGCGAATTGCCGGTTGCGGCTTTCAACTGATTCGCCTAGGCGCCTGATAATGATGGCGATAATCAGTCTCGTGGCCCTGACCGTGATCGCGGTCGCGCTCGTCGTCGTCGGCGTTCGAAACGCGCGCCTTCGCCGCCGCGATCAGGGCAAGCCGAACGAGCGCATCGACCTTTTCAACAAGGACG
>DASTDX010000035.1:0-11384 GCA_035710145.1 Allosphingosinicella sp. | reverse complement strand
GGATTGGAGCGTGGATCGTCATCAGGTGTTATATGCCGGTAATACAGTTGGGATGCAACCCAGCTTTATCGGGCGCCGGACGCAGCGCCAAGCCGCCGCCGCACCCGTTGGTCGAAATTCGGCACCGTCTTTATCGCTGCGCACACCTTGACCCAGGGGGAAAAGGCCCCGAAATGCGCCTCTCCGGCCCGATGGCGGAGTGGTTACGCAGAGGACTGCAAATCCTTGCACGCCGGTTCGATTCCGGCTCGGGCCTCCACCTCCAATTTTGTTCGTCACGCCGGAGCGAGGGCGACCTCCGACAAGGCGATCAGGTCCATAATCCTCGTCACCAGCGTGGCTCGAACAGTCTGTGAGGTGCAGGCTCGAGAGCCGCGCCGGGAGACCAAGAGCTAGTCCCTTCCCCCGTCCCACCGCCGACGTTAGTTTCGCCGCTTCGGCGCGAACAGGGAGCCAGCATGAGCGGTCAGTACATGTCCGGATTTGGCGGACACTTCGCCACGGAGGCGGTGGTGGGTGCACTGCCGCAAGGGCGCAATTCGCCCCAGCGACCAGCCTTCGGCCTTTACGCCGAGCAGCTTTCGGGCACGGCCTTTACCGCGCCACGACACGAAAACCGGCGCTCCTGGCTCTACCGGCTGCGGCCGTCCGCCGAACATGCGCCCTTCAGGCCCTACGAAGGCGCGCACTTGTTTGCGCCGGCCGCGGCCGCCGGGACGCCGGCGCCGAACCGGCTGAGGTGGGACCCGATGGACATTCCCGCGGAGCCCACCGATTTCATCGGGGGGCTGGTGACGATCGCGACCAATCGCGATCCCGCCGAGCTGGTGGGCGTTGCGGTCCACGTCTTTCGCGCCAATGCGGACATGGACCGTTACTTCTTCGACTCCGACGGTGAGCTGCTCATCATTCCGCAGCAGGGCCGGCTCGATCTCCGCACCGAAATGGGCCGGATCGAGCTGGAGCCTGGTGAAATCGCACTGGTGCCCCGTGGGGTTCGCTTCCGTGTGCTTCTGCCCGACGGAACGGCGCGCGGTTATGTCGCGGAAAATCAGGGCGCCCTGCTCCGGCTTCCGGAGCTTGGCCCGATCGGCGCGAACGGGCTCGCCAATCCGCGCGATTTTCTGACCCCCGTCGCCGCCTTCGAGGACCTGGACGGCAATTTTGACCTCGTCCAGAAATATCTGGGCTCGCTCTGGGTCACCGCGATCGATCACAGCCCGCTCGACGTTGTCGCCTGGCATGGCAATCTGGTGCCGTTCAAATATGATCTGCGACTGTTCAACGCGATCGGGACGGTGAGCTACGACCATCCGGATCCCAGCATATTCACCGTCCTCACCTCACCGTCGGACGTACCGGGCCGGGCCAATGCCGATTTCGTCATCTTTCCGCCGCGCTGGATGGTGGCCGAGGACACGTTCCGCCCCCCCTGGTTCCACCGCAACGTGATGAGCGAGTTCATGGGCCTGCTTTATGGCGGCTACGATGCCAAGGCCGACGGGTTCGCGCCCGGCGGGATGAGCCTTCACAACCTCATGGCGGGACACGGTCCCGATATGGCGAGCTGGAAAATGGCGAGCGAGGCAAAGCTGGAACCGCACAAGATCGAGGGGACGATGGCGTTCATGATCGAAACCTGCTGGCCCTATCGGCCGACCAGATTCGCGCTCGATCATGCTCAGCCCGATTATGATTCCGCGTGGGAAGGCTTTCCGAAAGCGCATCTCCCATGAGCTCTTGATGAGCTCTTGCGAAGGCGCTGACACAATCGACAAGAAAGACACTCCGCTGAAACCAAGATCTGCGTGATTCCTGGGTTTCGGCGCCGTAAGGAGCCCGCGAAACGGGCGTCGATTCAGACGCCGTGGAGAGCGGAAATGAACTGGCGCGAGAAACTGAAGAGTCCGACGGCTCTGGCCCTCCAGGGCTTCATCGCTGGCGCCTTCCTCTTCTTTACCGTTCACCCGCTGGCCCCCGGCCAGGCGGACCTGCCGCCGCCGAGCGGGGCGATGGCGATCAGCATTCCAGCCTGACGGCCGGGAGCCTCCCCCTTCCCTGCTTTGGTGGATCAGCCCCCCAGACTGGTTCGGCAGGGACAGGGTGCGTCCGGGGCGTCGCGACGCCTCGGACGCTGCCCGCTTCAGCCGGATGGGGTCTGGATCAACTGCCCTGAAGCTGGTGGCGCCGCATGGCGTGGCGTAGCTGGTCGTAACTGAGCGAAAGAGCCGCAGCGGCGGCGCGCTGGTTCCATCGACATTTTTCCAACGCTGCAGCGAGGATGGCCTTCTCATATTCCGCCACGGCGAGGCGGAAATCGGCACATTCATCCGGCGCGTAAAGGGTCGGCTTGCCCGAGAAGACGCTGCCTTCCTCGGACGCGGGAACTGCCTGGCCTTCTTCGCTGGGCCCGGCCGCTGCCGTCCGGGGAGAGCTGACAGGGCGCCACGGACTCTCGAACGGGTCGAACTGGATGTCCTGGATCGGTCCTTCCTGGCCCTCCCATCGATAGACGGCGCGCTCGACGACGTTGCGAAGCTCGCGGACATTGCCCGGCCAGCTATGCGCCTGCAGCTGGGCCATCGCCCCTTCGCTGAATCCTGGCCAGTCATCCCAGCCAAGCAGCAGCCCCATGCGGCGTCCGAAGAAATCGGTCAGGACCGGAATATCGCTCTGGCGGTACCGGAGAGGCGGAAGGGTCACGACCTCGAAGCTCAACCGATCGAGAAGGTCGGCGCGAAACCGCCCCTCGTCGACGAGCTTGGGCAGATGCTCGTTGGTGGCGGCGACGATCCGGACGTCCACCTCGATGGGTCTCGAGGCGCCGATCCGGGTGACCTCGCCATATTCGATGGCCCGAAGCAGCCGATCCTGGGCGGGGCTGGAAAGCGTTGCAAGTTCGTCCAGGAATAGGGTGCCGCCATTGGCTTCCTCGAACCGCCCGGGCCTGGCCTTCGTCGCCCCGGTGAAGGAGCCTGCCTCGTGCCCGAACAGCTCGGCCTCGATCAGGGTTTCCGGCAGGGCCGCGCAGTTCATCACGATCAAGGGCCCATCCCACCGGGAGGAAAGATGGTGGAGGCGCTCGGCGATCAGCTCCTTGCCGGTGCCGCGCTCGCCGATGACGAGCACCGGCCGGTCGAGCGGCGCAGCCCGGCTTGCGCGCTCCACCGCGTCGAGAAAGGACGACGACTGGCCGACAAGGTGCGTGTTGCGCTCCATTGCCAATCATTGGTGCAATTTCCCACCTCTTGGCAAGAGGAATCCGCAGTTTGGCGAGGGAGAAAGGCCAGTTTTGCTGCTTTTCTGGCCCGTTTGAGAAACTGGCACGGCCTATGCACAGGTTTGGTCGTCAGCGCCGGAAGGAACGGTGAGGACGAATGGAAAAGACCAGGTTCAGGGAGACCGGAAATGTTCACTTTCGACGACATCATTCGAGTCGCCACGGCTTCGGTCGGCGCGCTCGTCCTTTCCACTCTTACCGTCGTCGCCGTTGCGGCACCCGCTGAGACGGTTCAGGCTGCACCCGCGATCTACGCTTCGATTCTTTCGGACGTGGCGAATGGTTGAAGGGGTGCCGGTGCGGATCACGGTTGATAAGGAGGCGCTCATCCGGATGGGCGCCCCCGAGTCCCGCCGGAGTCGGCCAGAGCAGCCTTATTACGTAGCCAAGGAGTTCTTCCCCATGGGTATCTTTTCGCGGACGCGCGATATCATTGCCGCCAACGTTACCGACCTCCTCGACAAGGCCGAGGATCCGGCCAAGATGATCCGGATGATCATCCTCGAAATGGAGGAGACATTGGTCGAAGTGCGTGCCTCCGCGGCCCGCACGATCGCCGACCAGAAGGAAATGCGGCGCCAGATCGCGAAGCTGGAAAAGCTTCAGGAAAGCTGGGTCGAGAAGGCCGAGCTGGCGCTGAGCAAGGACCGCGAGGACCTCGCCAAGGCAGCCTTGTTCGAGCGACAGAAAGCCGCCGAGATGGCCGATCAGCTGAAGACGGAAATCGAAGTCCTGGACGATGCCCTGCGTGCGTCGGAAGGCGACATCGCCAAGCTTCAGACCAAGCTGCGCGAGGCTCGCGCCCGCCAGAATGCGATCATGACCCGCATGGAAAGCGCCCAGAACCGCGCCCGCCTCCGCGAGCTCTATTCCGGACCGAAGGTCGATGAGGCGTTCAGCCGTTTCGACGTCCTCGAGCGTCACGCCGACCTCGCCGAAGGCCATGCCGACGCCCTCAGCCTCGGCGCCCCGCCCCGAACCCTGGACGATGAGATTGCGGAGCTTCGTGCCTCCGACAAGGTGGACGCCGAGCTGGAGGCGCTGAAGGCGAGCCTCGCCAAGCGCACCAATGGCGGCGAAGCCGAAAAGAAGGAGGGCTGATCAGATGGAAGACGTTCTCCTTCCCATTGTCATCCTGGGGATCCTGTTCATCGGCTTTCCCTGGGTGATCTTCCACTACATCACCCGCTGGAAGACGGCCGCCACTCTCACCACCGCCGACGAGAATCTGCTCGATGAGCTCCACGAGCTTGCCCGGCGGCTCGAGGACCGGATGGGAACGATCGAGCGGATCGTCCAGGCCGAGAATCCCAATTGGCGCGCTATCGCCTTCGACCCGGTCGAGGCGACCCTTGAGGACCGGAGCGAAAGAATCATGGAACGCGATACTTTGGAGAGCGGACGCTCCAACCGCCCGCTGAGGAGGAACTGATGTCGAGCCCACGCACCAAATTCTATCTCGACAAGCAGAACGCCAAATGGTCGGGCGTCTGCGCCGGGATCGCCGATTATACCGGGATGGACGTCACTTTGGTTCGTATCGGTCTCGTCGTCCTGACCATCCTGGGCGGATTTCCGTGGACCCTCATCGCTTACTGGGTCGCCGCCTGGATGGCGCCGAGGAAGCCGCTCGAACTCTACGAAAGCAATCCGGAAGAGAAGAAATTCTGGCAGGGCGTCCGCGCCAATCCACGCCGGACCGCGCGCGACGTTCGCTCGCGCTTCCGCGAGATCGATCGCCGCCTCGCCGATGTCGAAACCTATGTGACCAGCTCCAACAGCCGACTGGCGCGTGAGATCGAGCAACTGCGCTAACGACTGGAGCACAGGGGAACAGCCATGGATTTCGCAGAACTCATTCCAGTCGTGGCGATCGTTTCGACCGCCTGGGTCTTCGTCACCTACGCCCGTCTCCGTCATGGCCGTTCCACCGGGGAAATGGACGGGAGCGGGCCCGTGATCGACGACGCCCGCGACAATGCCCGTCTGGCCCATGAAAATGAAAGACTGAGACTGACGATCGGACGTCTCGAAGAGCGGCTGGCGGTGCTCGAGCGGATCGCCACCGATCCTGCCGAGCGCACCGCCCGCGAAATCGAAAATCTTCGCTAGGACGCCAAAGACTAGGGGAACACAGATGAGCGTTGAGAAACTCGCAATGATGGCGGACATCCTTCCGACCATCGCCGTCATCGTGGTGATCGGCGTCGGCGGCTGGGTGCTGACGACATGGCTCAGGATCCGGCATGGCTATCCGCTCGAGGGTTCGTGGGGACAGACCGTCTATCCGAAGAAGGACGAAGAGCTGGCCGAGCGCATCAAGTTGCTGAGCACCGAAAACGCGCAGCTTCGTGCGGAGATGGGGGCGGTCAAGGACCGGCTCGCCAATGTCGAACGTATCGTCACTGACGACAGTCACCGCCTGGGTCAGGAAATCGAATCCCTCCGGATCGGAAAGAATTGAGCCATGGACGAACTGTGGAAGCCGCTCGTCGCCTTCATCGTCATCGGCCTGCCCTGCATCCTCATTTTCGGGCAACCGCTCATCCGACGCTGGTTCGACCTGCGTGAAAAGAGAATGGAGCTGGAAGCCAGGATGACCGCCGAAAAGGCCGCCCAATATGCCGCCCACAACGAGCGGCTCGAACAGCGCGTCCGAGTTCTCGAGAGGATCGTCACCGACAAGGGCATCGTCGTCGCGGAGGAAATCGAACAGCTGCGCGACAAGCCGCTGAACTGAAACTGGGGCCTCGGCTCAACCGGAAAGGCAAGACATGCGCGACCCGTTCATCATGGTGGTCCTGATCGTTCTCATCATCACGGTCGGCAACATCGTTCGTGCGAAAATGGGCGTCCGCCGCGGGCGACACGACCAGGATGCACCGATCGCCGACGATCGGGAAAATGCGCGACTTCGCGACGAGGTAAAGCAGCTCAAGGACCGCCTTGCGGTGCTCGAGCGGATCACCGTCGACAAGGAGAACAGTCTCGAACGGCAGATCGAGGCCCTGCGAGATCGATAAGCTGGACCAGGAGGGAAATGATGACCGATCCCGCCACTTTCGTCGCTCTGGCGTCCGCCGGGACCGCGGCCATCGGAATCGCGACCGCGGCCGTTCTCCGTGGATGGCAGGAATATCTGGACCTGCGGCGGACCCAGGTCGGAAACCGCGGTCCCCGTTCGAGAGCGCCCGCAGAACTGATCGAGCTGAGGGCAAGGGTTCGACGGCTGGAGGCGATCGCCAGCGGGGCGGAGCGCTGATCGGCGAACTTTTCCATTGAATGGACGGGTGACGAGCGCGTCGCTCGACACTAGATCAACGCCATGTCCTTCCACGCCCTTGCCGATGTGCAGGCCGATTACGAGTTGCTCGATTCCGACGACCGCTATCGCCTCCTGATCGATCTCGGCCGCGAGCTCGAGCCGATGCCCGATGCGTTGAAGACCGATGCGACCCTGGTACGCGGTTGCTCGGCCTCGGTCTGGGTCTACCCGGTGCCGCAGCCTGACGGCCGCCTCCACTTCCTCGCCGACAGCAATGCCGCGATCACCAAGGGCATCGTCGCTTTGGTCCTGCTTGCTGTCCAGGATCGGCGGTCGGACGAAATCCTCGCCCTCGATATCGAGTCGGCTCTGGCTCCCTTCGATCTCAGGAACCAGCTCAGTTCGAACCGCACCCAGGGCATTCCCAACATGATCGCGTTGATTCGTCAGACCGCGCAGCGGCTTGCCGGATGAGCGAAGATGTTGATCCACGAACAGCGGGACAGGCCTTCGATCCGAAGCGCTTCCTGGAGTTCGTCCGGCATGTCGGCCACGGCGGGGCGATCGGGATCGCCTATCACGCCCATGGCGCCGATTGGGCCGAGCTGAGCCTGCCTTATTCCGAAAATCTGGTCGGCGTGGCGGAGAGCGGGGTTCTGGCGTCTGGGCCGATCATCAGTCTGATGGACATGGCGACCAGCCTCGCGATCTGGATTCGCCTTGGCCGATTTCGACACCAGGCGACGCTCGACTTGCGCGTGGATTATCTGCGCCCGGCCCGCCCGGGACAGGCCATTTTCGGCCGTGGCGAATGTTATGGCGTGACGAAGAGCATCGGCTTCGTTCGCGGCCTCGCCCATGATGGCGATCCGGCGGATCCAGTCGCCCACGTTTCGGGCGCCTTCATGTTCACTGACTGAACCGCGGTCGCCTATCTCCCGCTCGAAGTCTGGCTGCGCTTCAGTCGTACGATCACCTCGTCGAGCGCGGAGAGGAAACGGGATCGGTCCTGTCTGGAAAACGGCGCCGGTCCCCCGATCGCGTCGCCGCCGGCGCGAAGGTCGGCCATGATCGCCCGGGTCGCGATGGCGGCACCGATCGAGTTGTCCGTGAACGGCCGTCCGGTAGGTGAAATCACCGCCGATCCTGCCTTGAGGCAACGGTCGGCCAGCAGAATGTCCGCCGTGATGACTACGGTCCAGGGTCCCGAAGCCGCGGCGATCCAGTCGTCCGCGGCGTCGAAGCCGGAGCCGACGATCGTTCTCGACACCAAAGGATGCTGAGGCACGCGAATGAAATCGTTGCTGACGATCGTCACCGGAACTTCGTGGCGAAAGGCGACCTTGTAGATCTCATCCTTGACGGGACAGGCGTCCCCGTCGACCAGGATCAGCGGGCCTGCTGCGCCGGCTTCTGAAGTCAACCGCGGCGTCTCGCCGCTTTCGGCCGATAGGGCTTCGGCTCATACTTCCTGGCGGGCGGACCCGCACGACGATTGCCACGCGCTTCCTCGCGAGGCGATCCCTGAACCGGTTCGAACCGGACGCTCCCCTCACCGTCCGGATCATCGGCAGCCGTACGCTTGAGCGCCGCGACAAATCGGCCTGCGACCGCGCGCGGAATCTCGAACATCGTCTGGTCCGCGGCGATCCTGATCGCGCCGATCTCGTTGCGGGTGATGTGGCCGCGCCGGCAGAGCAAAGGCAGCAGCCAGCGCGGATCCGCATTGTGTCGACGCCCGACGTCCATTCGGAACCAGACGGTGTCCTCGAACCCCGCTCGGGGGCCCTCCTGGCGCGGCGCCGGGCCTGAGCCTTGATCGACCATCTCTTCCGGTGCGGGCATACGCGACCGGTGGGCGCGGACCAGGGCCGCAGCGAGTTCCTCCGGCGATCGCCGCGCAAGCAAAAGGCCGGCCATTTCGCGATCCTCGTCGTCGAGCTCGATGGGCTGGAGCAAGGTCTCGATCAGGCGCTCCCGATCGCTCCTTTTGATGTCTTCCCGCGTCGGTGCCGGTATCCACTCGGCCTGGATTCGGGCGCCACGAAGCATCGCTTCCACCCTTTTCCGCCGCGGATAAGGGACGATGAGCACGGCCGTGCCCTTCTTTCCTGCCCGTCCGGTCCGCCCCGACCGGTGCTGCAACGTTTCGGCATCCCGCGGAAGTTCGACGTGGATGACGAGGGACAGGGTCGGAAGGTCGATACCTCGAGCGGCGACGTCGGTAGCCACGCAAACCCGGGCACGCCGGTCGCGAAGCGCCTGTAGCGCCTGGTTGCGCTCGTTCTGGCTGTGCTCGCCGGACAAAGCAACGGCGTCGAAGCCGCGCTCGATCAGGCTGGCATGAAGGCGCCGGACATTGTCCCGCGTCGCGCAGAACAACATGGCCGATTCAGCCTCGTGGAAGCGGAGCAGGTTGACGACCGCATGCTCGATGTCGGCTGGGGCGACGGTGACCGCCCGATAGGTGATGTCGCCATGGCCGCGATCCTCACCCACCGTCGAGATTCGAAGCGCGTCCTTCTGGTAACGCTTGGCTAATGCAACAATCGGCTTCGGCATCGTTGCCGAGAACAACAGGGTCCGGCGAGATTTCGGCGTGGCGTCGAGTATCTCTTCGAGATCCTCGCGGAAGCCCATGTCGAGCATCTCGTCCGCTTCGTCGAGCACGGCGACCCGGAGCGAAGACAAATCGAGCGCGCCCCGCTCGAGATGGTCGCGAAGCCGGCCCGGCGTGCCGACGACGATATGCGCGCCATAGGAAAGCGCCCGCCGCTCCTTGGACGCGTCCATTCCACCGACACAGGTCGCGATCCGTCCGCCCGCCTTGGCGAAGAGCCAGATCAGCTCGCGACTGACCTGCAAGGCCAGCTCGCGCGTCGGCGCGATCACGAGCGCCAGCGGCTCCCGCACCGCCTTGAGGCTCTGCTCTCCGGCAAGCAGTTCGGGGGCCATGGCGAGCCCGAAGGCCACGGTCTTGCCGGACCCGGTCTGCGCCGAAACGACGAGATCGCGCCCTGCGGCCTCGTCCTCGAGGACTGCGGACTGGACGGGGGTTGGCGACTCGTAGCCGCGACTGGCGAGCGCTTCGGCGAGCGCGGCAGGCAATTGTCTAAAAGGCATAAGTCGCAAATGGGCGTTTCGCGGCCAAGCGCAAGGTCAAAGCGACTGTCCGGCCGCCCAGCCGCTCGCCCAGGCCCACTGAAAATTGTAGCCGCCGAGCCAGCCGGTAACGTCGACCGCCTCGCCGATGACGAACAGGCCGGGAACGTCACGCGCCTCCATGGTCTTCGAGGAAAGGCGATCGGTCGCTATCCCGCCCGCCGTGACCTCGGCCTTGGCGAAGCCTTCGCTGCCATTGGGGGTGAAGCGCCAGTCGGCCAGCCGCCGTTCCGCCTCGTCGAGCTTGCGGTCGGGGAAATTGGCTAGTTCCCCCCATAACCCGATCCTCTTCGCCAGGGCCTCGGCAAGTCGATCGGGCAGAAACTCGCCCAGCAGGGTGTGAAAGTGGCTGCGCGGACGGTCCCTCTTGGCCTCAAGTGCCCAGCCCGGGCCTCGGTCCGGCAGGAAATCGATGGCGATCGACTCCCCCTGCCGCCAGTAGGACGAGACCTGCAGTATCGCTGGGCCGGAAAGTCCCTTGTGGGTGAACAGAGCCGCCTCCCGAAAGCTCGCTTTGCCGGCGCTGGCGATGACCTGGGCGGCGACTCCGGAAAGCGAATGAAACAGGCTTTCCTCTTCCCCGAGCGTCAGCGGAACCAGAGCGGGCCGCGGCTCGACGATCCCGAGACCGAACTTGCGCGCAAGCTCGTAGGCGAAGCCGGTGGCGCCCATCTTCGGAATGGACGGGCCGCCGGTGGCGATGACGAGCTTGGGCGCCACCGCCTCTTCGTCGCCATAGGAAACCCGGAACTGGCCGTCATTATGATCGACATCGCGTATTGGGCGGCCATAGGACACGCGGACCGCCCCCTTTGCGCATTCGGCGGTCAGCATCCCCACGATCTCGCGCGCCGAGCCGTCGCAGAAGAGCTGGCCTAGGGTCTTTTCATGCCAGGCAATCCGATAGGCCTCGACCAGGGCCAGGAAGTCCTGCGGGGTGTAGCGCTGGAGCGCCGACTTCATGAAATGCCGATTGGCCGACAGATAGCGGTCGGGGGCCGTGTAGAGGTTGGTGAAGTTGCAGCGGCCGCCGCCGGAGATGAGGATCTTCTTCCCGGGCCGGTCGCTATGATCGATCAGGAGCACCCGCCGGCCGCGCTGCCCGGCAATGGCGGCGCACATCAACCCGGCGCCGCCGGCGCCGAGCACGATCGCGTCGAAGGTCGCCTTGGTCAGGACGACGCCTGGCTCCGCCGCTCCTCGGCCTTTCTCAGGACTTCATAAGCCGCCTGAACGGCCTGGAAGCGTTCCGCCGCCGCCTTGTCATTGGGATTGGTATCCGGGTGATTGGCCTTGGCGAGCCGGCGGTAAGCGGCCTTGATTTCCTCGACGCCAGCGTCGACCTCGACCTCCAGAAGATCGAGCGCGCGCATTTCCTCGCGGCTTCGGCTGCCATCGCCGGGGCCGCCCCAGCCGTAATGATTGGCGCTCTTGAAGGCGCCGGCGTCGCGCTGTTCACTCGTCTCGCGAGCCGCCGCATCCTCGGCAGACAGGCCCTCGAAATAATTCCAGTTGCGATTGTATTCCGCGGCATGTGACTCGCAGAAATACCAGCGATCGGGGCTGTTGGGGGATTTCGGCGCAGGCCGGTCACCCGGCGATTCGCAACCATGGCGGTCGCAGGTCCGCACCGGCTCGGCCTCGCGCGCCGCTCCGTAGGCGCGCCAGCGCGGGAAA
>DASTDX010000034.1:0-4683 GCA_035710145.1 Allosphingosinicella sp. | reverse complement strand
CCGAGGCTGATTGGTGATGTATCGCAAGGTGCCGCCGACGGAACCGGCGCCGAACAGGGTTCCCTGCGGGCCGCGCAAGGTTTCGACGCGATTGAGATCGAACAGGTCGATGTCCGGCGTGAACAGCGACAGCGAGATGACGGTATCGTCGAGATAGACGCCGACCTGCTCCTTTACGCCCGGCTGATCGCGGATGATCTGGCCAGCGGAGACGCCGCGTATCGATACCTGGCTCTGACCCGGACCCAGGTTCTGGATGGCAAGGCCGGCGACGTTGCGGGACAGGTCCTCGATGGTGTTGGCGGCCGACCGCTGAATATCCTCCTCGGTCTGGGCGTTGATGGAGAAAGGCACCTCGAGCAACGACGTCTCGCGCAGAGTGGCGGTAACGACGATTTCCTCTTCGTCTTCGACCGCGACCGGGGCCTGGGACTGAGCGTAAGCCGGGGCGGCGATGGAAAGCGCCACCATGGAGGTGGCTCCGGCCAAGAGACCCCGAAGGTTGCGGCGGCGATGGCGAAAAAGCATGCAAGCTCCCCTTTTCGTTTCGCCGAAAGAATAATGGAGGGACGTTCGGGCGAACAGGCGCTGCCGAGCCGAGCCGAAATTCAGAGGCGCTCTGTGCCTCCGGAGCAACAGCGTTGCACAAGTGCCGAAATTGGCGCGGAGAAATCGAGTCAGACCTCGCGCCGCCTTCACGCCGCGGCCCCTCACAACGCCCCCAAAGCTGCCTGACCCTAGCCGGCCAGCTTCATTTCACCCCGCGCGAAAGCGATTCCGAGCGACAAACTTTCGGCGATTCGCTCGGCCTTTTCCTGCATCGCGGCGGCCGCTTCCGGCGACAGGATCTCCGCGGTGGTCTGACGCCACAGTGTCAGCCAGCGCTCGAAGGATTCCGGGCGGATCGAGTCGCCATGCTTGACGTGGGCCGGAAGTGGCCGGCCCTTGTAGCGGCCGCTGCCCAGCATCACCGACGACCAGAAGGCCTGGAGCCGGGCGAGATGGTCGGGCCAGTCCTCGACCGCTTCGTTGAAGACGGGGCCGATCAATTCGTCCTCACGAACCCGTCCGTAGAATGTGTCGACGAGCTCGCGGAGCCGTTCTTCGGTGATCTGCTTGATGTCCATGTCGTCCGGCTCTGTCATTGGTCGCATATAGGAACCGGGGCCTGCGACACCACCACCCATCGTCTTCCGATAAATCGCGTCCGCGCACCGAGGCTTCGCGCAGGAATGGGTCGAGACATGGTTCAGATCGGTCCCGTTCCTTTTTTGATTTTCACCGGCCCTGGATCGGCTATGCCGGCTTCCTCTCCCGGAGGTTACAGTCGATGCGCCTTTTTGCTCTCTTCCTCTCACTCATGCTCATCGGCCCCGCCACCATGGCCTTGGCCCAGCCCGCCGCCGAACCGGCTGCTGCCCGGATAATCATCCATGCCGGCAGCCTGCTCGACCGCCCAGGGCGACCGCCGCGCCGCAACGCCACCATCATCGTCGCCAATGGCCGGATCGAGGCGGTCCAGGACGGCTTCGCGGCGGTGCCGGCCGGCGCCCGATTGATCGACCTGTCCGACCGCTTCGTGCTTCCGGGCCTGATCGACAGCCATGTCCATCTCACTTCGGACCGCGCCGGCGTCGAAGGCATGCTTTCCGGCGTCACCGACAGCGTTGCGCTTCGCGCCCACGAGACCGCCTGGAACGCCCGCAAGACGCTCGAGGCCGGCTTCACGACGGTCCGCAACCTCGGCTCCGAAGGCGGGCTGACCCTGGGCCTGCGCGACGCGATCGCCCGCAACTGGGCAATCGGACCGAGGATCGTCGACGCCGGCACAAGCCTGTCGGCGACGACCGGCCACATGGATCCGACGCTCGGGATGCGCGAGGAGTTTCACGAGGCCCTGCTGGAGGAAGGAAGCACCTGCGACGGCGCCGACGATTGCCGCCGCGCGGTTCGCCGCCAGATCGCGCGCGGCGCCGACGTGATCAAGATCGCCACCACCGGAGGGGTCAACAGCCGGATCGGCCTCGGTCTCGGTGCGCAGATGTTCGATGACGAAGTTCGGGCGATCGTGGAGACCGCCCATCTCTACGGCAAGAGAGTCGCCGTCCACGCCCATGGCGCCGACGGGATCAACCTGGCGCTCCGGGCCGGCGCGGATTCGATCGAGCACGGTACCCTGATCGACGACGAGAGCCTGCGGCTGTTCCGGCAATCACGCGCATATTACGTCCCGACCCTGTCGACCGTGAACGGTTACATCGCCCGGCTTCGCGCCAATCCCAACGCCTATACCGGCGAGGTCCGCGAGAAGATCGAGTGGCGGATCGGGATCACCGGCCAGGCCCTTCGGCGCGCCGTGCCAGCCGGAGTCCGGATCGCCTTCGGCACCGACGCCGGGGTGTCGCTCCACGGGCGCAATGCCGACGAGTTCCTGCTGATGGTCGAGCATGGCATGACGCCGATGACGGCGATCGAGGCGGCGACGGTCAATGCCGCCGACCTGCTGGGGCTGGCTGCCGAGATCGGCACCATCGAGCCCGGCAAATCGGCCGACATCGTCGCCGTCCGCGGCGACCCGCTTGCCGACATCGGCGTGCTGAGGGACATGAACTTCGTCATGGCCCGCGGCCAGGTCTACCGCCAGGAACCCTGACGCCTTTTCGCCTTCGAACGAATGAATGATCCGCCAGCCTTTGAGGAGAGACGATGAAGATGATGCTCGACCGCCGCCAGTTCCTCCTCTCCAGCGCCGCGGCGACCGGGGCGCTCGCGCTTTCGGGCTGCGCCGGCATCGCGCCGCGATCCGAGACGGCTTCGGCGCGGGCGCTGTACGACAGCATCTTCGAGGGCATGCTTCGCCATTCGCCGGAAATGGCGACGGGCCTGGGCCTGGATACCGGCGAGCGGGCCTATCTGAAGAGCCGCCTGGGCGATTCTTCACCGGCGGGGAAAATGGGCGCCTACCAGGCCCTGCTCGACCATCTGCCGCGCCTTCGCGCAATCGACCGCAGCCAGCTACAGGGCCGCGACGGCGCCTGGCTGGACACGGTCCTGTGGCTCGGCGACCGAATGGCCGAGGAAGCGACCATTCCTTATGGGGCAATCGGCGGTTATTCTTATCCCGTCCCCTACGTCCTGTCGCAGCTCACCGGCTCCTATCAGGAGGTTCCGGACTTCCTCGACAGCCAGCACAAAATCGACACCCGTGAAGACGCTTCGGCCTATGTCTCGAGGCTCGAGGATTTCGCGCGCAACATCAATTTCGAAGTCGACAAGGCGCGCGCCGACGCCGGTCGGGGAGTCGTCCCACCCACCTACATCATCGACAAGGCGCTGACCCAGACTCGGGCCCTTCGCAGCGAACGCGGTGAGGAAGCGGGGCTGGTCCAGTCACTGGTCCGCCGAACGCGTGAGAAAGGGATCGCCGGCGACTGGGCGAGGCAGGCCTCGGCGATCGTCGACGGCCGCCTGGCGGCAGCACTGGACCGGCAGATCGCGGTCCTCAACGAGCTCCGTCTCGGCGCCGGCACCAGCCCGGCGGCAAGCCGGCTCCCGGATGGTGAGCGTTTCTACGATCTATGCCTCCGCTTCCACACCAGCACGAGCCTCACGCCCGACCAGGCGCACCAGATCGGGCTTCGCCAGATGGCCGAGCTGACCGCTGAGGTGGAACCGTTGCTTCGCCGCGAAGGCCTCACCCGAGGCAGCGCCGGCGACCGGATCAACCAGTTGCGTGAACAGGAGCGCTATCTCTACCCCAATACGGATGCCGGCCGGGCCCAGTTACTCGCCGACGTGGGCCGCCAGATGGAGGCGGTCCGCGCCCGCATGCCCGAATATTTCAACGTCATTCCGCGCTCGGGCATGGAGGTGAAAAGGGTGCCGCCGGCGATCGAGGTCGGGGCCCCACGCGGCTACGCGCAGGGACCGAGCCTGGATGGCTCACGCCCCGGCGCCTACTACATCAATCTGGTCGATACCCGCATCTGGCCGAAATGGGCGCTTCCGACGCTTACCTATCACGAGAGCATTCCGGGCCATCTCTGGCAGGGCTCGACCGTGCTCGAGAATGAATCGATCCCGCTTCTCCACCGCAACATCGGCATTCCGGCCTATGGCGAGGGCTGGGGCCTTTATTCCGAGCAGCTTGCCGACGAGATCGGCATGTATCGGGACTTTCCGACCGGCCGGATCGGGATGCTGCAAAGCTTCATGTATCGCGCCGCGCGCGTGGTGATGGACACCGGCATGCACGCCAAGGGCTGGAGCCGGGAGCAGTCGATCCGTTACTTCACCGAGAATGTCGGGCTGGACCCGATCTCGGCCACCAGCGAGGTCGAGCGCTACGTCGTCTGGCCGGGCCAGGCTTGCAGCTACAAGATCGGCCACAACGAGATCGTCCGCTTGCGAGAGCAGGCCCGCGCCCAGCTCGGGCCGCGGTTCGACATCAAGGACTTCCACGACGCGGTGCTGCTCAACGGCGACATGCCGCTCGAAGTCCTTGGGACGGTGATCGCGGACTGGACAAGGGAGCGAATGGGGTAGGATCGGCCTTGTCTCGGACCTCTGGATTTCCTTCAATGGGGAGATCGAGGGGACCGCTCCTGGCCAGCGCCGGCTGCAACAGGGATGCAAACCGTGCATGAAAGATTCGCTTCTGCCGTCGACGCCAGCATCGAAATC
>DASTDX010000033.1:0-23068 GCA_035710145.1 Allosphingosinicella sp. | reverse complement strand
GTTCGAATCGCTCCTGCCTGTGCCCCAGTTCGGCAGACGGCTGCGCGCGCAGGCCGGCCTGGCATTGTTGCGACGGCTCAACCCTGCGATCGGAAGAATCCATCCGACCGCGGCCACCGCGCCGGAGGAAGAGTTCGGCCTCTTTTCTTACTCGCTCGGCAGCGCCCAGTTCGAGGCCCAGTGGCGGATACCCAGTTTCTCACGGTGGTGGGAAACGGCCCCGAGGGCCACGATGTACGCAGAATTCAAGCGACTGCTGAAGACCATTGACTGGTCGCGTCGGAACTCGGGGGCGGGCCGATGGGTGATCAAGGCGCCCCAATTCCTTCAGGACCTGCCCGCCGTGCTCGATGCCTTTCCGGGCGCATCCCTGCTCTGTCTCGAGCGCGATCCGGCACAGGTCGTCCCCTCTTCCGCGTCGCTGGTATGGAACCAGATGCGAATTCAGTCCGATGAGGCGGATCCTCATTGGGTGGGCCATGAATGGTTGAGAAAGACCAGGTTGCGGCAGGAAATGTCCGAAACGACCTTGAGGGTCAGGGGCGTGCCCAGGCTGCGCATCGACTATGAGGCCATGAACGCGGATTGGCGCAGCCAGATGCGGAGAGTTTACGATTTTCTGGGTTTGGAACTGACGATCGATATTCTCCGGCGAATGGAGGGTTACCAGAGCCGGGCGCGGGCACATCACGGCCATGTCTACGATCTCGGCCGGTTCGGCCTGACCGAGATCCAGCTAAATTCGGCTTTTGCAGACGGGTCGCGGCCCTCACTGCGGACGAAGCGAATTCACGGGAAGGGTTGACGCGGGCTAGCCGACATTGCGAGCGCTCGGCATAAGCGCCCGATGCACGTATCCCCCGGAAGGCAAGCTCTGCAGCTGGCGGCGGAAGGACGTTCAACCGAGGCGCTGGCTTGTTTGCAGCAGCACGCCGCCCAGGGCGACGCCGAGGCCCTGTTCGTGCGCGGCCTGTGGCAAATCGAAGGCAAGCTGCTCGCACGCCACCTGAAGCAGGCTCGGGATGACCTCAAGGCGTCGGCGGACCGCGGCAACCGCGATGCCGCCCGGATCCTTGCGGGACTATTGGCATCCGGCGCTGGCGGCGTTCCCGATTGGGCCAGCGCGGTCGAGGTCCTTCGACATTGGGCCGATACGGATCCCGTGGCCGAACGCCAACGAACCCTGATCAAGGCCATGGACCTTGGGACGGCGGGAAATCCCAGGCGCCTGCCGGAAAGCGTACGCCTCAGCGATGCTCCCGAGACGGTCCGATTCCCTGGCCTGCTCTCAGCCGGCGAATGCGACTTCCTGCGGGACGTGGCCGGCCAGCGCTTCCGACCCGCGTTGATCTTCCACGAGGCGAAACGGCAGTTCGTGAAGGACCCGATCCGGGATTCCGACACGGCGAGCTTCCCATTGGTCTTCGAATGGCCGGTGGTACACGCTCTCAACCGCCGGATCGCTGCCGCGACCGGCACCGACGTCGCGCAAGGTGAGCCGCTTCAGATCCTTCGTTACGCTCCCGGGCAACAATACAAGCCGCATCTCGATGCGATCGCCGGCCTGGCGAATCAGCGCGTGCTCACCGTCATCGTCTGGCTGAACGACGATTATGCCGGCGGCGAGACCCATTTCCTGGAGTCGGGGCTGTCGGTGCGCGGCGCGAAAGGCGACGCCTTGATGTTTCGCAACGCGCTTCCGGACGGGCGACCAGATCCGGCTTCGCGTCACGCCGGCCTGCCGGTCACCGACGGCGAAAAGCTCATTGCCAGTCGCTGGATTCGTCAGCGCCCTCCTTCCGGGCCGGACGACGCGTTCGGGCCGCACGAGGCCGAACAAGCCAGCCGCCCCGGTTGAGCTTCAATAACGCAGGAAGGCCGCGCGCTCCTGCTCCCACGCTCGTTCGTCCGGAACCGTCAGAGCGTCGAGGTCGGCCGGAAGCGCGGCTGCATCATCGACCCATTCGCGCAACGCCGGGCCGCCGTTGATCACGTCGATCGCGAGCTTGTCGAACTCATACTCGTAGGGGAAATCGCGCCAGAGTGGATATTGCGGATAGATATTCCGGATCGCCTTGAACGCCAGCGCCTGCAATCGCCAAGGGCGAAAGGCGTCATGATCGTAATAGCGGCCCTCGGCATGGATGTGGACGCCGTTGCACGGTTTGCCATGGTGCTTGTGGAAGGTGGGCTCGAACCAGCAATCGCGAAGCACGCAGCCCTCCAGCCATTCCGGCGCCAGCCGGCCCATCTCCGCGATCACCTCGCGGGCTTCGATGTCAGGCGCCCCGAACAACTCCAGGGGCCGGGTCGTACCCCGTCCCTCCGACAGGGTCGTCCCTTCCAGCATGACGGTGCCGGCATAGGCCCGCGCCATATTGAGATTGGCCGCATTGGGGCTCGGGTTGATCCAGACGCGCTGTTCCGACGGCCAGCCGAACCCCGGTGACGATCCCGGCCGGTAACCGTCCATTTCGATTATGCGATAATCGACGTCGAGTTTCATCCGGTCGACGAACCAGAGCCCGAGCTCGCCCAGGGTCAAACCGTGCCGCATTGGAAGTGGGCCCGCTCCGACGAAGCTTTCCCACCCAGGGCGAAGGGTCAGGCCTTCGATCGGCCGCCCGGCTGGATTGGGCCGGTCGAGCACCCACACCGACTTTCCGTGCTCGGCGGCGGCCTCCAGGACGTAAAGCAAGGTCGTGATGAAGGTGTAAATCCGGCAACCGAGGTCCTGCAGGTCGATGAGGATGGTGTCGAACGTGCCCATCGCCTGGCCGCTTGGCCGGCGAACCTCGCCATACAGGCTGAACACCGGGATGCCGTGACGGGGATCGGTGAAATCGTCGCTTTCCACCATATTGTCCTGCTTGTCCCCGCGCAGGCCGTGCTGAGGTCCGAAGGCGGCCGTCAGCCGCAAATCGCCGCAGGCCGCGAGGGCGTCGAGCGAATGGGTCAGGTCTTCGGTGACCGAGGCAGGATGCGCGAGCAGGGCGATCCGCTGTCCCTCGAGTGGCTTGCGCAGGTCGGGTTCAGCGATGAGGCGATCGATACCGAATTTCATGGCTCGCTTGCTGGCGGCAGTTCGAGAACAAAGCAATCCGGATGATGAAAATCCGCGGCGCCCCGCGAGTGGACGAGTGCCCAGTGGGACAGGCTGCCATCGTCCGCCTCGATGACCGCCGAGAGGCCCAGCTGCCAAATCTCGCAGACCCCGGGCTCCGCCACGGAAGCCAGGTCAATGTCGGCAGCCATGCCCAGCTCTTTCTCGATCGCCTGGCATTGGATGGTCGGCGCCGGGATCGCGAGTGGGGCCATCCCGGTCCGATAGTCGTCGAATCGATAGGCGGCCCAGTCACCGGAAGGGGAAAGATTCAGCTCCAGATAGTCTTTCCGCTGCGGCTCGCGAATGAAGGCCTCGAAACAGGAATGCCGCCAAAGTCCGTCCTTGCGATCGGGTGTGGCTGCTGTGGGGATTCGAATCCGGCCGATGTCGCCGCGGACGGTGAAAAGCAGCGAGAGCCTTCGATCGCCAGGGCGGGTGGCGACGACGTCGATCTCGTCTGCCGGCGATGGCGGCGAGCCGGGATGGCGGGACAGCTTCATGCCGAGCAGTAAAGGACAGGCCCTTGCCACTGGCAATGGTGACGAGCCGCGCGCTTGCGATTAAGCAGCGCGGCGATGAGCCACTTCAAATCCGATCTGCTGCGTGTCCTCGACGAGCGCGGCTATATCCACCAGATGACCGACGCCGAGGGTCTCGACGCACTTGCGGCGAAGGAGATCGTGCCGGGATATATCGGCTTCGATGCGACGGCGCCGTCGCTCCACGTCGGCAGCCTGGTCCAGATCATGCTGCTTCGACGGCTTCAGCAGGCAGGCCACAAGCCGATCGTCGTGATGGGCGGCGGGACGACCAAGATCGGCGACCCGACCGGCCGCGACGAGAGCCGCAAGCTGCTGGATGATTCGACGATCGATTCGAACATTGCCTCGATCCGGACCATTTTCGAACGTTTCCTGAGCTTCGACGACGGTCCGACCGGGGCGCTCATGATCAACAATGACGATTGGCTCGGGCAGCTCGATTATCTGCCCTTCCTCCGCGACATCGGTCCGCATTTCACGATCAATCGCATGTTGACCTTCGATAGTGTCCGAATCCGGCTCGAGCGCGAGCAGCCGATGACGTTCCTCGAATTCAACTACATGATCATGCAGGGCTACGATTTCCTCGAGTTGTGGCGCCGGTTCGGCTGCCGGCTGCAGATGGGCGGATCCGACCAATGGGGGAATATCGTCAATGGCGTTGAGCTGACCCGCAGGGTGGAGGGCGAGCATCTTTACGGTCTGACGACTCCCTTGATGACCACCTCGGACGGCCGCAAGATGGGAAAGACGGCGGAAGGGGCGGTGTGGCTGAATGCCGACCTTCTGTCGCCGTACGATTACTGGCAGTTCTGGCGGAACACGCAGGACGACGATGTCGGCCGCTTTTTGCGCCGATTCACCGACCTTCCGTTGTCCGAGATCGTGCGGCTCGACCAGCTGCAGGGTGCCGAGATCAATGATGCGAAAAAGATCCTGGCGGACAGCGCTACAGCGATGGCGCACGGCGATGCAGCCGCGATCGAGGCTGGGGAAACGGCGCGGCGGACCTTCGAGGAGGGCACGGCCGGAGAAGCGTTGCCGGCGCTCAAGGTCTCAGGCAGCATCGCCCTGGTCGACGCCCTCGTCGGCCTCGGACTCGTGGCATCCAAGAACGAAGCCAGGCGACTGATCGCGCAGGGCGGTGCACGGATCGACGGGGAATCAATGAGCGAAGACGTCCCGATCGCGGTCAGCTGCGACGTCCGCATTTCGGCCGGCAAGAAGAAGCACGGACTGCTCTCTCCGCAATGAGCTTGCCCGCGTCCAGGAGGAGCTAGCCTCCTCGAAGCAAGCCGACGGCGGCATCGCGCTCCATCAAGTAGAGAAGGAGCCGGGCCGCCCTGCCCCGCTCGCCTTCGAGGCCGCCGTCACGGTCCACAAGGAGGCGGGCATCGTCCATCGCCGGCTGCGCCAACATCTGGATCTGCTCCGCTGAGGCGAGCCGAAACTGCGCTTCTCCCGACTGCTTGGTGCCGAGTATCTCCCCTGCGCCGCGAAGTCGCAGATCCTCCTCCGCGATCCGGAACCCGTCATTGGTTTCCCGCATCAGCGTCAGCCGCGCCCGTGCGGTTTCGCTGAGAGTATTACCGCGCAACAAGAGGCAGACGCTGTGCTGGTCGCCGCGGCCGACCCGCCCGCGAAGCTGGTGAAGCTGGGCAAGCCCGAAGCGGTCGGCATGCTCGACGATCATCAAGGTAGCATTGGGCACGTCGACCCCGACCTCGATGACGGTGGTCGCGACGAGGACACCGATGTCGCCACGCTGGAAGGCCGCCATCACCTCGTCTTTTTCAGGACCTTTCATTCGGCCGTGAACGACTCCGATTTGTCGGCCGAAACGCTGTCCGAGCGCCGCCGCCCGGGCTTCGGCCGCGGCGAGGTCGCTGGTTTCGCTTTCCTCGACCAGGGGGCAAACCCAGTAAGCCTGCTTCCCGGCCGCCAGGTGGCGGCCAAGGGCATCGACGATTTCCGGCAAGCGCTCCTCGCTCATCACTCGGGTCTCGATCGGCTGGCGGCCGGGCGGCATCTCGTCGAGCCGACTGACGTCCATCTCCCCATAATGGGTCAGGGTAAGGGTCCGCGGGATCGGGGTTGCCGTCATCACCAGCAGATGCGGGGGCCGCTCCGCCTTCTGAGCCAGCATCATGCGCTGAGCGACCCCGAAACGGTGCTGCTCGTCGACCACGGCCAGCCCGAGCCGGCGGTAGGTCACCGATTGCTGGAAGATGGCATGGGTTCCGACCAGGATATGAATCGAGCCATCGGCCAGTCCCATCAGGCAGGCTTCGCGCGCCTTGCCCTTTTCCCGCCCGGTGAGGATGGCGACGTTGACCGGAAGACCGGCAAGCTGCCGCGAAAGCGTCTCGTAATGCTGACGGGCAAGAATTTCGGTCGGCGCGAGCAGCGCCGCCTGGGCGCCGGCCTCGACTGCCGCCAGCATGGCCATCAAGGCGACGAAAGTCTTGCCCGATCCGACGTCGCCCTGAAGCAGACGAAGCATTGGAACATTCTGCTGCAGATCTCCCTCGATCTCGCCGATCGCGCGCTGCTGAGCGCCGGTGGGAGAATAAGGAAGATGAAGCTGCCGACGAAGGCTCTGATCCCCGTTGAGCGGTAGCCCCTTGCGCCGGCGTGACGAAGCGCGAACCAGCATCAGCGCCAGCTGATTGGCGAATATCTCGTCATATGCCAGCCGCTCGCGCGCTTTTGCAGCGCCGGGATCGCGATGAGCCGCGAGCAATGCCGCGCCCCAGTCCGGCCAGCTTCGCTGCATTTTCAGGCTTGGCTCGATCCATTCGCTGAGTTCCGGCCGCCGCGCCAGCGCCTGGCCGGCCAGGTCGTTGAGCCGGTGATTGGTGAGGCCCTCGGAAAGGGGGTAGACCGGTTCACGCTCGGGAATCTGCCCTTCTTCGCCGGGGGGCAGAACATGATCGGGATGAACGATCTGGAGTTGCTGGCCGAACTGGTCGAGCTTGCCGGAAACGATCCGGGGTTCACCGAGCGGAAGCTGCTTCTTCGCCCAGCCGGGATTGTTGAAATAAGTCAGGGTGACAATGTCGCCGTTGCGGTCCCGGGCCTGAACCCGGAACGGGCCACGACCGCCGCTCGATCGATACTCGACCGGGATCAGCTCGATCACGATCATTCGGCCGACATCGGTCTCGTCGAGCGCCGTCACCGGCTTTCGCTCGATCCAGTTCACGGGCAAATGAAACAGGACATCGACGGCGCGATCGAGACCCAGTCGGTGGAGCGGCTTGGCGAGCTGCGGACCGACGCCCTTCAGCGCCTCCACTTCGGCGAACAACGGATTGAGAATGTCGGGGCGCATGTCTATCTCGATCGTCTCGTAACCGCTGCCGACTGGCTCTCACAAGCCCGCCGGCCAATCATGCATGGGAATGATGGATCGCGACCTCTGCCTCAAACGACTTCGCTTCCGCGCCTGGCATCGCGGCACGCGCGAAGCCGACCTTCTGATCGGCGGCTATTTCGATCGATTTCACGAGGCCTGGTCAGAAGAAGAGATAGCCTGGTTCGAAGCCCTGCTCGAAGAACAGGACGTCGACATTCTCGCCTGGGCAATCGGAACCGCGGCGCCTCCGGAACGCTTCGCCGGGGCGATGATGAACCAGCTTCGCCTCGTCAACTATATCAAGCATCCGGAATAACTTGACCTACCTTCCTAAAATCATTGCCGCAAAGCGGCCGATGACCCTGGCCGGCGTCCCGGCGGGTTTCCTTCCGTGGCTCTCGGCGGATCTGGCGCGCGCTTCGAAGGGGCGAGCGGTGATCATATCCCCGGACGAAGCGGCGATGCGGGCGCTGGCCGATGCCGCAGGCTACTTCGCGCCAGAGCTTGAGGTGCTCACCTTCCCCGCCTGGGACTGTCTGCCCTACGATCGCAGCTCCCCCTCGCTTCGGTCCACTTCAGAGCGCCTCGCCACGCTTCACGCCCTTCAGCGCAAGCACGACAATCCGCAGCTTCTCGTCACGACGGTCAACGCCGTCCTTCAGCGGACGCTTACCCCCTTCAGGATCCGACAACTGGTGGCACGCTTGGCTCCGGGGGAGCGGATCGGCATCGACCGCCTGACGGTCCTGCTTCAGGCCAATGGTTACGGCCGAACCGAGACGGTACGTGATCCCGGCGAGTTCGCGGTTCGCGGGGGCCTCGTCGATCTTTTTCCCTCGGGCGAGGCCGAGGCGCTTCGGCTCGATTTCTTCGGCGACGAGATCGAGAGTGTGCGGCGGTTCGATCCAGCGACCCAGCGAAGCATCGACCGGATCGAAGGATTTACCCTCCTTCCCGCGTCGGAAACCCTGCTCGACGAAGACAGCGTCAAGCGCTTCCGATCGACCTATCGGGAGCGCTTCGGCGCCACGGCGACCGGTGACCCCGTCTACCAGGCGGTTTCGGACGGACGCCGCATTGCGGGCGTCGATCACTGGTTGCCCTTGTTCGAGGAAAAGCTGGCAACCCTGTTCGATCATCTGTCGGACGACGACCTGATCGTGCGCGACCCGGGCGACAGCGGTGCGGCCGACGCACGCTTCGATGCAATCGCCGATTATTTCGACAATCGGCAGCGGGCCCAGACCAAGGAACCGGGAAGCTATCGCCCTCTGCCGCCAGAAACCCTGTATCTCGCCCGTGACGAATGGACGGCGCTGATCGGGCGCCGGCCGCTTCATCTCGTCACCCCGTTCCGTGAGCCGGAAAGCGACTCGGTCCTCGACTTCGAGGTCGAGGCCGCGCGTGATTTCGCCCCGGAAAGGGCCAGCAACGCCAACGTCTATGAAGCGGTCATCGGCCACGTCGCGGATCTGCGCCGATCAAAGCGAAAAGTCGTCCTGGCCAGTTATTCCGGCGGGGCCAGAGAGAGGCTGAAGGGGCTGCTTGCCGATCACGGTCTCACCAGAACTGTCGCCGTCGACAGTTGGCAGGAAGCGCTCGGGGCAGCAGCAAAGGGCCAGGTGGCGCTGGCGGTGATCCAGCTCGATCACGGCTTCGGCACGGCCGACCTGACGCTGCTGACCGAGCAGGACATGCTCGGCGACCGTCTGGTCCGGCGGCGCAAGCGCAAGAAGAGCGCCGAAGCCTTCATGAGCGAACTCGCGACGCTCACTCCGGGTGATCTCGTGGTCCATGCCGACCATGGCATCGGGCGCTATGAGGGTCTGACCCAGATCCCGGTCCAGAAGGCGCCTCACGACTGTGTCGCGCTCGAATATGCGGGCGGAGACAAGCTCTACGTCCCGGTCGAGAATATCGACATTCTGACGCGCTACGGCAGCGAGAACGAGGGCGTCACGCTCGACCGGCTCGGTGGCGAGGCGTGGCAGCGCCGCAAGTCGCGGATGAAGGAACGGATCCGCGAGATCGCGGGGGACCTGATCAAGACGGCGGCGGAGCGCGCCCTCCGGCCCGGCGTCGTCGCCGAGCCCGACACCGGTTATGCCGCATTCGCTGACCGCTTCCCTTTCGAGGAAACCGAGGATCAGGATCGGGCGATCGCCGACGTCATCGGCGATCTTGGCGTCGGCAAGCCGATGGACCGCCTGGTCTGCGGCGACGTCGGCTTCGGCAAGACCGAGGTCGCGCTTCGGGCCGCCTTCGTCGCCGCCATGGCCGGGCTCCAGGTCGCACTGATCGCGCCGACGACCTTGCTCGCCCGCCAGCATTTCCAGAACTTCAAGGAGCGCTTCCACGGCTTTCCCATCGAGCTCGGCCGACTCTCGCGGCTGGTGCCGCCCAAGGAAGCCAGGGACACCAGGGAGCGGCTCAAAAGCGGACAGGTCGACATCGTCATCGGGACCCACGCCATCCTGGCCAAAAGCGTGGAATTCAAGAATCTGGGCCTGGTGATCGTTGATGAGGAACAACGGTTTGGAGTGACTCACAAGGAGCGGCTGAAGTCGCTTCGTGCTGACGTACATGTCCTGACTCTCACCGCTACCCCGATCCCGCGGACCCTGCAGATGGCGATGTCGGGTCTTCGGGAGCTGTCGGTGATCCAGACGCCCCCGGTCGACCGGCTCGCCGTTCGCACCTACATCATGCCCTGGGATCCGGTGGTCCTGCGCGAGGCGCTGCTGCGCGAACATTATCGCGGCGGCCAGAGCTTCTTCGTCGTCCCCCGAATCGCCGATTTGCCCGACATCGAGCAGTTCCTCCGCGATGAGGTGCCGGAAGTGCGCTACGTCGTTGCGCATGGTCAGATGTCGCCGACCGAGGTCGAGGAGCGCATGGCCGCTTTCTACGACCGCAAATATGAAGTCCTGCTCTCGACGACGATCGTCGAGAGCGGCCTCGACATCCCCAGCGCCAACACCCTGATAGTCCATCGCGCCGACCGCTTCGGCCTTGCCCAGCTCTATCAGCTGCGCGGCCGCGTCGGCCGGGCCAAGACCCGCGCTTATGCCTATTTCACGACTCCGGCCGACCGCCAGGTCACGGAGACGGCCGACAAGAGGCTCAAGGTCCTGGCCAGCCTCGAAAGCCTCGGTGCCGGCTTTGAGCTGGCGACTCACGACCTCGACATTCGCGGCGCCGGCAACCTGCTGGGCGACGAGCAATCGGGCCACATCAAGGAGGTCGGTTTCGAACTCTACCAATCCATGCTGGAGGAAGCGATCCTCGAGGCGAAGTCGGGCGGCGTCGATGCAAGTCGCGACGATTTCTCGCCGCAGATCAGCGTCGATGCGCCGATCATGATCCCCGACGACTATGTCCCGGATCTCGATCTGAGGATGGGCCTCTATCGGCGAATGAACGAGATCGAGACGGCCGAGGAGATCGAATCCTTTGCCGCCGAATTGATCGACCGCTTTGGCAAGCTTCCACCGGAAACCGACAATCTTCTGAAGGTGATCGGGATCAAGCTCAACTGCCGCCGGGCACAGGTCGCCAAGCTGGACATCGGGCCGAAAGGTGCGCTCGTTCACTTCCACAACGACAGTTTCCCGGATTTGCCCGGGTTGCTGGCTTATGTCGAACGACTGAAGGGAACGGCGCGACTTCGACCGGACAGCAAGCTCGTCATCACGCGAAGCTGGCAAGATGCCGCCGCCCGGCTGAATGGCGCGATGCAGTTGGCAAGGGGCCTGGCCAAGATCGTCAGCTAGGCCAGCAAGCTCGCCCCGGTCGAAGAAATCGGCCCTCTGGTCGAACCCCTGACGCTATCGTTAGGCCAATGCGGCCAGAGAGAGTATATTGCCGCCAAACCGGTCCGATTGGATGAACTCATGAAACGTCTGATTGTCTTCGCCGCCGTCGCCGCCTTGGCGAGCGGGCTCGCCGCTGCCCAGGCCCCAGTTCAGGAGGAAACCAGGCCGACGGCAGCTGCGCCGGCCGCTGAGACTAGCGAGACGCTTGGTTTTACCAGCGACGAATCCCGGCGAATGACCGTCGCGGTCGATATTGACGGACGTGGTCCGTACCCGTTCATTGTTGACACCGGCGCCGAGCGGACCGTCGTGTCGCTCGAACTCGCCGAGGCTCTTGGGCTGCCGTCGCTCGGCGACGTGACCCTTGCAACGGTGGCAAACGTCCGGCGGGTCCCCAGCGTTCAGATCGAAAGCATGCGGGTGGGTCGGCGGACGCTCAACGACATCCGTGCCCCGGCGCTCGATCGCGCGGACATGGGGGCAATGGGCATGCTGGGGGTCGACAGCCTTCGGTCCCAGCGGGTCGATTTCGACTTCCAGCGCCAGGAACTGACACTGTCCAACTCCCATATCGACGACGACAACTGGCCGCGGGACACGATCGTCATCACCGGCCGAACCCGACTTGGCCGGCTCATCCTCACCGACGCGACAGTCGACGGCCAGCGCGTGCGGGTGATCATAGATACGGGGTCACAGCAGACCGTCGGTAACATGGAGCTGCGGCGGCGCCTTCAGGCTCGCGGCCGGCTTGGGCAGATCGGGGTGATGGAACTGATTGGAGTCACAGGCGATCGAGTGTCCGCGGAGTATGCGGTCACCCGTCGACTTCGCCTCGGTGGCCTCCACGTCAACGACATGCCGATCGCCTTCGCCGACTTTCAATTGTTCAGCCATCTCGGCCTCGAACAAAGGCCTGCCATCCTGCTCGGGATGGACGCTCTTCGGCTGTTCGGGCGGGTTTCGATAGATTTCGCCAATCGCAGGGTTCGGCTCTTGCCGACGGAATCTCGAATCGACAACCAACCCACCCGCCTTGCAGCAGCGGCCGTGATCAGAACTGGCAGGCGCTAGGCACGCCTTAGAAGCGGAAGTTCCGGCGCATGCACCATTGGTGCTTCAGTCCCCCGCGGATCGCGACTGGACGAGCGCAGGCAGTTCGTTCGCTGCAACCGGCGGTGAGCACAGAAAGCCCTGGTAGAGCGTGCAGCCCTCCTCGGCGAGCAAGGCGAGTTGCTCGGCGGTCTCGACCCCCTCGGCAATGACGTCGAGCCCGAGCGATCTGGCCATGTCGATGACCCCGCGCACGACGATCCGATCGCGGGTCGAACCGGTAATGTCCTCGCTCAGTCTCTTATCGATCTTGAGGTAATCGAGCGGCAACGCCTTCAGGTAGGCGAGGCTGGAATAGCCGGTACCGAAATCGTCGATGGCGACCCGGAATCCCGCGCTCCGAAGTCGGGCCAGCAAAGCCGCGGCGCCGCCAAGATCCTCGATCAGCCCGCTTTCGGTCACCTCGACGGTGACCCGGCTTGCGTCGAAGCCGCTCTCGGTGACCATAGCGATGAACCGGTCGGCGAATCCGGGCCGCGCGATATCCGCAGCCGTGATGTTCACGGCCAGCCGCATCCGACCCAGCGACTCGGGCCACTGCGCCGCAATCGTCACCGCCTTGCGCTGGACGTGGTCCGATAGCTGCCCCACATAGTCGGACCGTTCGGCCACGAGGAACAGGGTGTTAGCCCCCAGCTCGCCGAATTGACCGTGGCTCCAGCGCGCCAGCGCTTCCACACCGACGATCTCCCCGCTCGTCACCGATACCTGGGGCTGGAAGCGAATCTCGATCTCGTCCTGGTCGAGGGCCCGGCGAAGATCGATTTCCAGTCTGTCGCTGCGCGCCGCTGCACTCTCTGCGCCTTCTTCCAGGATACGAACCGGAGCGCCCTCTCCGGATTTCGCCTCGGCGAGAGCGATGCTTGCCCGCCGGATCAACATCGCCGGCTCGTCTCCCGCCTGGGACGCTGCGGCCCCGGCCCGGCAGCCCAAAGCGATCACATGATCTCCAGACATGAAGGGCCGGCTCACCGCGCTCACCAATTCATCGGCCAGGAGCCGGGCGTCTGCGAGCGTCGTCTGCCCGGCAAGGAGAACGGCGAATTCCGCTCCGGCCAAGCGCGCGACAAGGCGGGTCCGCCCATCGGGCTCGACGAGCCGCTCGACTCGACGAGCCACCCCCTGGAGCACCTCGTCGCCTGCGGCCCGGCCAAAAGCGGCGTTGATATGGTCATAGCGGCTGACGGACACCAGGAGAGCGACGACCGAGGCGGCCGGGCTTCCCTCAAGCTTCGCCGCGATCCAGGCGCGGGCCGCGGCGGCGTCGCGAAGTCCGGTAAGGGGATCGCGGCCACCCGCGGCTCGTCCATCCTCGCTGCCGATCATTTCCGCCCGGCCCACGATCTCACCTTCTGCATGCAATCGAACATGGTGGGCGACCCGGCCACCGGCCCGCCCGCGGTCGCCATGGGCAAAGGCCGTCGCCTCACCCGTCGAGAGGATCCGGTCGATCGCGCCGCGCGCGGCCTTGCGGCCCTCAGGATCGAGCTTTCGAAAGAGCTCCATCAGGCCGATCCTGCGCTTGTCTCCGGCGCCGAGCCCCGCCTGTCGAGCCAAGGCCGCGCTGAGCTCCACCGTCCGTGAGCCAGGTCGCCACCGCCAGGAGGCCCCGTCCCCGGGATCCTCGCCCGTTCGCCGGGAGACGCGATGGCCTCCGCTCACCCGCTCGGAGTGACGCTGAGCGAAACGGATGGCGTGGAGAAGTTGAGTCTCGGTGAAAGGGCTGACCAGGAAATGTGTCGCACCCAAATGGTGGAAGCGGTCCAGCGCCCCCGCATCGGTGCGTGACAGCAAGACAAGCAAAGCCGCTTCATTGGCTTCTGCCGCCTCGGCTATGGCGCGCGCAGCAGCCTCGCCCTCGCTGAGAGCGCCGCGCGCATCGATGATCGCGACGGCTGCGCCCGAAGCAACGAAGCGCGCCTCCACATTGTCCACCCGCCTGGCGGCGATCGGCTGCCAGCCGGCCCCTTCGGCCAGTCGGCTGAGCTCGTCGCGGTGACGAAAGGAAAGGATGAAGAGCGCCGAAGCCACAACCGGGTCTAGCCCGGGGGCGGGCGCAGGCCAATCGGCTTTGCCGACCCCTTCACCAGTGGCACGCCGGCCATTGCGGACCCTGAACGCAAACCCTACCAAGTGCCATGGCTCAGCCCGGTCCGAAGCCCATGGCGCTGGTCGCCTCGAACGCCGAAGCGGCGCAGGCGGCGGCCGCGATGCTCAGGCAGCGCTACGATTTCACGACCACTGCCAAGGCGGAACTGATCATTGCCTTGGGGGGTGACGGGTTCATGCTCCACACGCTTCACAAGATGCTCGCCAAGGGGCGGATCTGCCCGGTGTTCGGGATGAACAGGGGGACGGTCGGCTTCCTCATGAACGAATGGCGGATCGACGCGCTCGCCGAACGCGTCGAGCGGGCCAAGGCCTTTTCGATCGCCCCCCTGGAGATGAAGGCTCACCGGCTTCACGGGGAAATGGCGGTCATCCATGCCATCAACGAGGTTTCGCTGCTCAGGGAGACGCGTCAGACGGCATGGATCGAAGTTTCCGTCAACGGCCGGGTCGTCCTGCCCGAACTGATTTGCGATGGTGTCCTCGTCGCGACGCCGGCGGGCTCGACGGCCTATAACCTTTCGGCCAACGGACCGATCCTGCCGCTCAATTCCAGGCTCGTCGCTTTGACTCCGATCAGCCCGTTCCGGCCGCGCCGATGGCGGGGCGCCCTGATCGCGGAGGACCTGAAGATCAGTTTTCGGGTGCTCGATCCGGACAAGAGGCCGATCTCGGCGGTGGCGGACCAGCGCGAGGTTCGCGACGTCGAGACGGTAGAGGTCTGTACCGACCGTGAGCGGGCGCTGACCCTCTTGTTCGACCCCGAGCATGCACTCGACGAGCGGATTGCGATGGAGCAGTTCGCGGTCTGACTTGACCGGCCGTCCAATCGACCCCAAGTGGCTTGCGTCGGGCGGAACGCCTGCTATAGGCCGCGCCTGCCTTGCAAGAGGCTGCTCCCCGGTAGCTCAGCGGTAGAGCAACCGGCTGTTAACCGGTTGGTCGATGGTTCGAATCCGTCCCGGGGAGCCACTCTTTCAGTTCCGATCCTGGTCCTGGTGAACGAGCAGCCAAATGGCTCTCCTGTCCGGAACGCGACTGTTTTCCCCATTGCCTCGCTTAGCCAGAAAGAACCCGCGCGGTCAGGGTGCCCGCATCTGATTCATCTTCCCCCCGGATGTGAATTTCCAAAGATTCCATTTCGGGAGAGAAACGTCTTTCGCTTCAGCGGCTTAGTAGCTCGCATTCCCTTGCAGGGGCGGAACATCCTCCGGCACGGTTGGTTGCCGCATCGAGTAAAATAGGAGGCTAGAATGGTGACCAAGACATCGAGATCGAGGCAGGCCGAGCGCCAGAGCCGCGACAGCGAAGGACGCTTCACCGATTCGGCGTTCAATTGGGGCCGCGGACAGACCGGAGCCCTGGCGGCCGCTGCCGTCGCGGGCGCCGCAGTCGGCCTTGCAGCGAATTTTGGGCGCAAGTTCCTGGTTCAGGGGATGGGGGCTGCCGCGGGCGACTGGGCCGACGTGCTGACCGCCGAACATCAGGCGACTCTGGCGATCTTCGACAAGATCGAAGCGACGGACGACGATCAGACGACTACTCGCTCCCATCTTCTCACGAAGCTTAAATATGCTCTCACCAAGCACGCCCATCAGGAGGAGAATGTCATTTATCCGGCGCTTCGCGCGGCGAATTCCGCCCACGATGCGGACGCGCTCAATTCCGAGCACGGCTACGTCAAGACCTACCTTTACGAGCTGGAGAACATGGCCAACGACAGCCCCGAGTGGCTGGCCCGGGTGCGCGACTTCCGCGCGATGATCCAGGAGCATATGCGAATGGAAGAGGAGCAGGTCTTCCCGACCTTCCGGAATTCATTGTCCGAGGAGCAGAATGCGAAGCTCACCGCGATGATGAACAAGGAAGGCTTCAAGATGGCCTGAATCGCTTTCTAGCGGACCCGAAAAGCGGTCAATGATCACGGGGTGGACCTCCCCCTCCCACCCCAGCCCCCTCTCGTAAGCGGGAGGGGGCATTTTCGTTGGGCAACCTCACGCGGGTTGGGCAGTGGCAGCGCATTCCGCTCAGTGCGAAGGCTTCAGGCAACCGCCCCGTGACAATGCTTGTATTTGCGCCCGGAGCCGCACGGGCAGGGCGAGTTGCGGCTCGCCGGCGGCGGAACCTCTCCAACCTCACCTGCCGCCCCTGCCATCGCCGGCATTTCCGGCTGGGGGATCGTCAGGGGCGGAAGCCTGGAAAGAACGGCTCCGGTGCCGGCATCGATATCGACCGTATCGTCTTCGCCGGTGAACGGATCGATATGCTGTGTGAGGAAGTCCGGAAGCGGGGGGAGTTCCTGCTCGTCCGCCATGGCGAAACGGGCTTTCGCCAATGTGCTGGTCACGTCCTCGCGGATCGTCCCCAGCATCCGCTCGAACATCGCGAACGCCTCGTGCTTGTACTCGTCGATCGGCTTGCGCTGAGCGTAAGCGCGAAGGTGGACGACCTGGCGCAGCGCATCGAGCATCGACAAATGCTCTTTCCAGTGATGGTCCAGCGATTGGAGCAGAATGCTCTTCTCCACCTGGATCCAGCTCTCCTCGGAGATCTCCTTCACCTTTTCCTCGATCTGGGCGTCGGCCATCGCCTGAAGGCGCTCGACGAACATCTCCGGATCGACTTCCTCTTCCTTCACCCACTCCTCGAACGGCGGGGTCAGGTCGAACACGGCGCTCACGCGCTCCGTCAGCAGCGGGATGTCCCATTGCTCGGGATAGGAATTGGGTGGAATGGCTTCGCCGACCAGGCTGTTCACTGTCTCCGTCCGCATGTCGGCGACGACATCGCCGACCGTGGACGCGTCCATGATGTCGGACCGTTGCTCGTAGATCACCTTGCGCTGATCGTTCATCACGTCGTCATATTCGACGACCTGCTTGCGGATGTCGTAGTTGCGCGCCTCAACCTTCTTCTGAGCCGTTTCGATCGCCTTCGAAATCCAGGGTGAGATGATCGCCTCGCCGTCCGCGAGATTCTTGTTCATCAGCCGCGAGAACATGGTCTGGGGACCGAAGATCCGAAGCAGATCGTCGTCGAGGCTGAGATAGAAGCGCGACAAACCAGGGTCTCCCTGGCGCCCGGAGCGGCCGCGAAGCTGATTGTCGATTCGGCGGCTTTCATGACGTTCGGTCGCGAGAACGAAAAGGCCCCCGGCCGCGATCACCCGCTCCTTTTCCTCGGCTACCTCGCGCCGAATCCTTTCCTCGGCCTGATCGCGCTCGGGGCCCGGCTCCATCGAGGACAATTCATCCGCGATCCGGAAATCGGCATTGCCACCGAGCTGAATGTCGGTGCCGCGACCGGCCATATTGGTGGCGATCGTGACGGCGCCCGAGCGGCCCGCCTGAGCGACGATGTGCGCCTCGTGCTCGTGATAACGGGCGTTGAGCACTTCGTGCTTCACCTTCGCTTTGTTCAGATAATCGGACAATATCTCGGACTTCTCGATCGACACGGTGCCGACGAGCACTGGCTGGCCGATCTCCTGCTTCTCCTTGATCGACTTCACGATCGCGGCGAACTTGTCCTCCTGATTCTTGTAGAATTCGTCGTCCTCATCGATCCGCCGCACCGGCAGGTGCGTCGGGATGGTGACGACGTTCATCTTGTAAATATCGTAGAATTCGCCTGCCTCCGTGGCGGCAGTTCCGGTCATTCCGCCAAGCTTCGGATACATCCGGAAGTAGTTCTGGAAGGTGATCGACGCGAGCGTCTGGTTCTCGGGCTCGATCGGCACGCCTTCCTTGGCCTCGACGGCCTGGTGCAGGCCTTCCGACCAGCGCCGGCCGTCCATCATTCGGCCGGTAAAGGGATCGATGATGACGACCTTGTCGTCCTTGACGATGTAATCGATGTCCCGCTTGAACGCGACGTTGGCCTTCAGCGCCTGCGTGAGGTGGTGGACGATCTGGGTGTTCTCGAAGGAGTAGAGATTGGTACCGACCAGAAGCTCCTGCTCCTCGAGCAGCCGCTCCATCCGTTCGGTCCCCTCCTCGGTCAGGAGGACTCTCTTGTCCTTCTCGTCATATTCGTAATCGTCCGGCGACGTGTTTTTCACGATCTGATCGAGGGCGATGTAAAGCTCGCTCTTGTCGTCGGTAGGGCCCGAGATGATGAGCGGCGTGCGGGCCTCGTCGATCAGGATGGAGTCCACCTCATCGACGATGCCGAAATTGAACGGCCGCTGCACCATTTGCTGCCGCTCGTATTTCATATTGTCGCGCAGATAATCGAAGCCGAACTCGTTGTTCGTGCCGTAAGTGATGTCGGAATGATAAGCGAGCCGACGCTGAAAATCCGGGATGTTCGGGACGATCACACCCACCGTAAGGCCGAGGAAGGTGTAGACTCGGCCCATCCACTCGGCGTCGCGGCGAGCGAGATAATCATTGACGGTGACGACGTGGACGCCCTTGCCCTCGAGCGCGTTCAGATAGACGGCCAGGGTTGCAACCAAAGTCTTGCCTTCGCCGGTCCGCATCTCCGCGATCTCACCTCGATGGAGAACGATTCCGCCGATAAGCTGAACGTCGTAGTGACGCTGGCCAAGCACCCGCGTCGCCGCCTCGCGAACGGTCGCGAACGCTTCGGGGAGAAGATCGTCGAGGCTCGCGCCATTCTCCAGCCGCCCCCTGAAAATCGCGGTCTGGTTCTTGAGTTCGTCATCGCTCATCGCCGAAATCGTCGGCTCGAGCCCGTTTACCTGGTCGACGATCTTCCGCAGGGATCGAACGTAACGGTCGTTGGACGACCCGAATATGGATTTGGCAAAGCCGCCGAACATGATGAATTCCTGATCAAAATGGGAGGTCACCGGCGATGGACCGGGACTGAAGCAAGGGTGGAGCGATGCCCTGGACGGGCCCGCGCTTCACTCGATCAGACTGTCGGTATCCAGCGGCGCAGGAAGCACCGGGGCGTCCGCCATGACCGGAAATTCATCGGCGGCCCGGCCCTCGCTCGGTGCCGGAGCAATGCTGCCCACAGCCGGCACGACCGCCGCAACCACGGTTTCGGCAGCGGCGATCGCTTCGACCGCAGCTTCGTGACGGGGCGCCTCCGGTCCCCGAGTGCCCGTAAACGCACCGGTGGCGGCGTTCAGCAACGCGGAGAGGATCAGCAGCCATTCCATTGGCATGCGACATAGTGTCGCCGACGCTCAACGTCCATGGGTGACCGCGAGCGGTGCAATTGAACCTTGCCCCTTTTCGGCCTAGCCCGCCCTGATGAGCCAGCAAATCCAGGGCGGCTGCGCCTGCGGTATTGTTCGCTACGCGCTCGCCAGCCCGCCAGACGATTGCGGATGGTGCCATTGCACGATCTGCCAAAGGATTTCGGGCGCGCCGGCCATGGTCTTCGCGACCGTCCCCGTCGACCACTTCCAGTTCACCAGCGGGCAGGCGCAGGTTGGCCGGTTCCGCTCGTCAAGCTTTGGCCAGAGACAGTTTTGCACAGGCTGCGGTAGCCCGCTTACCATGCAAGTGGCCCACCAGCCGGAAACGATCGATATCGCGGTGGCGACGCTCGATGATCCCGACAAAGTGCCGCCCAGCTTTCACATCTTCGACGCCAGCCGGATCGCTTGGTTCGAAACAACCGACGACTTGCCGAGACATGAAAAGTTCAGACCCGACACACGTGGTCTGGAAGGCACCGAGCCCCCGATGTGACCTCGGGGCTCGACCGCGAAGGCTTCAGAGAACACCCTCGAGCCAGCCCTGAATACGGCTCTTCGGCTCCGCGCCAATCTTGGTCGCGGCCGGCTGCCCGTTCTTGAACAGGATCATCGTCGGAATGCCGCGAACGCCATATTTCGCGGGTGCGTCCGGATTTTCGTCGATGTTCAGCTTGGCAATGGTGACCCGGTCACCGAGTTCGCTGCTCAGTTCCTCGAGCGCCGGCGCGATCATTCGGCATGGGCCGCACCACTCCGCCCAAAAGTCGACCAGAACCGGCCTGTCGGCGCCAAGGACGTCCTGCTGGAAGGAGGAATCGGTGACGGTCTTGGTGGCCATGTGTATCTCCTGAAGGTGTCGTCGCCATGTAGTGACGCGTGAGTGGCTACTCAATATCCGGTGCGTTCCAGGTTCGCCGGATCATGCATGTCGAGCAACGCGTTCGGAAGCACATGCAAGGTTGGGCCGCTCGTATAGAGGAGAGCGGCCTCCACTGGCCGGTCGGGAAAAATCTTGCGTAGTGCCGCCCGGTAAGCAGCCATCTGGCGCATATGCGCCACCGGCACCTCCGCCGTCGATGCCGGGACGTTGCGTCCGGTCTTGAAGTCGGCGACGAGGATCCGGTCGTCAGCGACAAGCAGGCGATCGACCGTGCCGGCGACGACGATACCGTCCCCTACCACGGCGGCGATGGGTGCTTCCGCGAGCGCTCCTGGCGCGAACAGACCGGCAAAGTCAGGATCCTCGATGATCCGGAACGCATCCTCCGTGACAGCGGCGCGAAGGTTCTGCTCGTCGACGCCCGGCGAACGCTCCAGCCAGCTTTGTGCGCTTGCGCGTCTCTGCTGGGGCGCGACCCCGGGCAACCGTTCGAATAACTGATGGAGCAATTTACCGCGAAGCGCGGCCCGACGCTGGTCCGGGCCGGGCGGAGGATGCGGGACATCGTCCGCACCGATCGCTGACGGCGTCAGCGGCCTCGGCGGGCGCGCTTCTGCGGGAGCCGGTTCCCGAATCCATTGCGGCAAATCCGCCGATGGGCCTGAGGTCCGGCCCGAATCGCGCGCCGGGGCCTCAGGCGTACCGAAGCGCAGCTCCCGGCCCCACAGGGTATGCGGCAACCATTGTCCGCCGAGCGCCCCCAAGGACGATTCGACAGCCCTGTGCCAACAGGCTTCGGGTGTTACTCCGCGATCCCTCGGCCCCAGTGAGCCGCCAATGTAAAGCCGCTCCTCGGCGCGGGTCAGAGCCACATAAAGAAGGCGCCAATGCTCTTCCCGGTCGAGACGGTCCTGCACTTCGACCGACGACTTGAGAGGATCGGCAAGTTCGGCCTTCCTTGGCCTGAACAGGGGAATGTCCAGGTCGTCCAATTTCAGGCTGGCCATCCTCGAATTGGGACCGAGCCTGTCGGGGTCGGAGCAGGCGTCGGCGACGACAAGTACCGGCGCCTGCAGCCCCTTGGAGCCATGCACCGTCATCACCCGAACGGCGTCGAGCGGCGCCGACGGATCACGCACGATCTCGACATCGCCGCGGGCGAACCAGTCGAGAAAAGCCTGAAGCGAGCTCGTCCCCGCAGATTCGAACTCGATTGCCGACGAGAGCAGCTCCTCGATCGGATCGCGCGCCTCGGTGCCCAGCCGCGCCAGCAACTTGCGACGGCCGTCGAGCGAGCCGGAGAGAAGAGTCTCGAAGAAACCGTGCGGGGTCGTGAAATCGGCCATCCCAAGAACCGCCTGGAGGCTCTCGAGGCTATTCGGATCGACGGCGGAATGTTGGCGAAGATGAGGCCAGAGCGCGCCTGAGCGATCTTTCGCAACTTCGTACAATTGCTCCTGGGTCCAGCCGAACAGGGGAGAGACGAGCAGACCCGACAGGTTGAGGTCGTCGAGCGGCTGAACCGCGAACCGGGCGGCGGCGAGCAGGTCCCTCACCGCCAGCGGCGCCGATAGCAGCAGTCGGTCGACGCCTGCGACCGGCACGCCCTCGGCATGAAGGCGGGCCACCAGCAAGGACGCCAGATCGCCGCGCCGGCGAACGAGGATGAGAATGTCCTCCGGCCGAAGCGCCCGTTTCCGGGATTCGAGCCAGAACGGGTTTCTGAGCCAGGCGCCGATTTGCCGGGCGAGCTTGCCCGCATAGGCCCGGGTAGCTTCCGCGACCCAGCCTTCTTCGCCATCTCCATCCTCGTCGGCGCCGTCCGTGTGTGGTTGCCAGAGAGTCACCGACCCGGCTCGGCCCTCGAAGTGGCTCTCGTGACGGTTGGGTGGGCGAAGAAGACCGAGGGTGCGATGGCCGAGGTCCTCGATGAGGCGATCGACCACGGCCAGAATCTGCGGCGACGAGCGAAAGCTGCGATCGACGGACAGATCGAGGAATGTCTCACCGATCCCTTCGACCTCGCGCGCGAACCAGGCGCGGGCGATGTCGAAACTCTCCGGATCGGTGCCCTGGAAGCCGAAGATCGCCTGCTTGTAGTCGCCGACGGTGAAGATCGTTCGCCGGCGGTCGGAGGCCCCCTCCCCGGCAAAGAATTCCTGCGCCAGAGCGCGGACGATGTTCCATTGCCGGTTGTTGGTGTCCTGGGCCTCGTCGACGAGAATATGGTCGGTCCGCTGATCGAGCTTGTACCGCACCCAATCGCCCATTCCGGGGGTGACCAGCAGCCGCTCCGCCCACCGGATCAGGTCATCGAAATCGACGGCTCCGGTCGCTTTTTTTGCGTCCCCATAAGCGAAAGCGAAGGCCTGACCGGCCCGAAGGCCGGCAGCGTATGCGGATACGAGATCAGCCAAAAAGCGCATCGACAGCAGCTGGCGGCAACATTCGAACGCGGATTGAGCCAGAGCGGCATAGCCGGGGTCCTGCGGCGCCTGGCCCCTGGCGAAGCTGCGTATCTCGCCATCGCCCTTGGCCCAGATTGTGTGAAGCCGCTCGAGCAGATTTGCGCGCTCTGCGGGTCCAGCGCTCAACCATTGCTCGCAAAGACTGGCCCGCTCGAGCCCGCTCTTCGTGCCCCAGCGGCCGTTGAGAAGGCCGATCTCGCGGAGGCCGGCAATGTCAAACAGATCGTCACAGCATTGATTGGCAATCGCCTCGCCAATATCGCCGATCGGCAGATTGAAGGCGTGCCGTAATCGGGCCTCGATCCCCAATGCGGGCCCCAGGCCTGCCATCGCGTCTGGAGCGCGGGCGCAAGCCAGCAGGACATTTTCTGCGCCGCCCTCCCCGAGACGAAGGCTGAGCGCCTGAATGTCGCGCACGAGCCAGTCACGGCCCTCGATTTCTGCCGTGACGAGCAGGTCTGCCAGAGTCGATCGAGCGAGCAATTTCTCCTCGCGACC
>DASTDX010000032.1:0-18937 GCA_035710145.1 Allosphingosinicella sp. | reverse complement strand
TGCTCGGTGTCCTGGCCGGCGCCCTGCAGCGCCAGCGAGACCGTCACTCCCGCCACCGTGATGTCGGTGCCGTTGCCGTCGAGGCCGAGCGTGTCGATGCCGGAGCCGCCGTCGAGCTGATGATTGCCATTGCCGACATCGACCAGGTCGTTCCCGGCGCCGGCGGAGATGATGTCGTCACCGGTAATGCCTGAGCCGTTGGAGCCGCCCCACAACCAGTTGTCGCCGCCATCGCCGGTCAGGACGTCGTTAAACCGCGTTCCGGAAACATGCTCGACGCCGATCAGCGTGTCCCAGCCCTGTGAACCCGTATCCTGAGCGACCCCGACGATGTTCAGGTCGACGGTGACACCGGTGGTCGCACCCGCGCTGTAGCCAACCCGGTCGAAGCCATTGCCCCCGTTCAACAGGTCGTCGCCGGCATTGCCGTAAAGATAATCGTCGTCGTCACCGCCTTGGAGCGAGTCGTTTCCGGCATTGCCCTCGAGGTAATCATGGCCGGAGCCGCCCTCGAGCAGATCGTCGCCGCCAAGACCAATGAGCACATCGTCGCCGGTGCCGCCGCTCAGGGTGTTGGCGTTGTCATCTCCGACCAGAGTGTCGCCGAGTCCGCTGCCGCCGACATTCTCGATGCCGGCCACCGACCCGACGTTGCCATAGCCGTCCTCGACATAGCCGGTGGAGAGATCGACGATCCAGCCGCTGGTGGCGGCCGCCGCAACCTCGGCGAATCCGTTGCCATCGGAATCGGGCATCAGCCAGCCGCCGCTGCTGCCCAGGTCGAGCCGGTCCACCCCGTCGCCGCCGTCGACCAGAGCGGCCGCGGACGTGATGTAGAAATCGTCGTCGCCGCCGAAGCCGTAGAGATAGTCGCCCTTGTTGGCGAGGAAGGCGTTGCGGCCGTCATTGCCGTAGAAAGTGTCGACGAAGGCCGTGTCCGACCCCAAGGATTCGATCCCGACCATATTCTCGACATTGCCGAAGCCGTCGTTCGAGATGATCCCGGTGCGAAGATCCGCCACGACGCCCTGGGTCGCGCCACCCTCGTAGAAGCTGATGCGGTCGCCATAGGTGCTCAGCTGATTATCTTCCTCGGTGTTGGAGCCGCCGTCGAAGCTGTCGATGCCAGCCCCGCCGCGCAGATTGTCGTTGCCATCGCCGCCGAAAAGCTCGTCGTTCCCGCCATCGCCCCGAAGGAGGTCGTTGCCCGATTCGCCGTAGAGCTGGTCGTCTCCAGCCTGACCGAAGAGGGTATCGTCGCCGTCTTCGCCGTGGATTTCGTCGTTGCCGGCGCCGCCGAACACAGCGTCGTTGCCCGCGCCCGCAATGATGAAGTCGCCCTCCGCGGTACCGGACAGATTGTCGGATTCCGGAGTGCCGTTGATATTGGCCATGGATAACCCCCACTGCTGACGAAGACGGGGGCACCTCCAGGACCAAGAGGGCTCCACTCGACTTGCGCAATTCAGGCCAATCTCCCCGCGAGAATCAGCCACTTACTGGTTAGAATGCGCTCCGAGTGGGAATCATCACCAATTTGGGTGATGTGTCCCGAAATGGTTCAAATTCGGTCGCTTACGTCCGAACGCAGGAGCGGGATCGCCTTGATCAGGGCGACCACTTCCGACTGACGGTGGCACCCAAGCTTGGCCATCATCGTCTTCATCTGGGACCGGATCGTCTCTGCCGCGACTCCCCGCTCGCAGGCGATGTCGATGACGGTCAGGCCGTCTCCGACGCGCATCGCGATCGCTGCTTCACTCTGGGTCAGCCCGAACAACTGGCGAAGCTGCGGCCCGAGTTCTTCGGCTGCGACCTTGTCGTCGTGGATGAGCAGAAGCGCCTGGCGGCTTCCGTGTGGCAGCTTGAACGGTGTCACCGTCATCACTGCGTTGCGGCCGTCACTTCGCTCCAGCAGGACCGCGGTGGCGACGGCGGCGCCCGGAGCGCATGCCGCTTCGATCGCCGTCTGCATCCGGGCGGCGCCGTCGCGTCCGGCCGGGCAGATCCGCCCGCATTTCACGATCAACACATGACCCTGTTTCAGCAATGTCTCCGCTGCCAGATTGGCGAAGGAGACCCGGCGATCCTCTCCCACCAGGATGGCGGCGTCGCGCATGTGATCGAGGACCGCTTCGTAAGTCGCCGATTGCCGGCCCTGGGCTTCGAAGCGGGAGCGGATCGCCAGCATCCGCCGCAGGTGCTTTGCGTCCTGGTCGAGGGCTCTTACCTCTTCGTCCATGAAGGTTTCCTGCGTCTTGCCCCGGTGGAGAGCGATGATGCCGATACCGAAACTGCTGTCGGTTCGAATGCCCATGGCGCGGACATTGTCGTCACCCATCTCCCGGATGAATTCATTGTAGAAGAAGCTTTGCTCGTAGACCGGCACCGGAACCAGTTGTTCCAGATTGATCGCCTTGTTCTGCAAGGCCGGGCTTTCCGATGCGTGCAGCCAGGGATCGTGCATCGCGAACTCTGTCGCATAACGCTCCAGATCCGATCGCTGATAATAACCGGAGTCGGCCAGAAGATCGGCGCCGCCATTCTTGTTGTGCCATGCCAATAGGCAGGACTTGGCCCCGAAGTGCTGAGCCAGCAGAACGGGGAGATTGCGGAACAGCTCGTCATCGAACACGGCGTCGTAAATCAGGGAAGATGAAAAGCGTACTGGCACCGGGGCAGGCTAATCCGGTGTTTATGCTGTTGTAAAGCCGGGTCGATTTGGCACAGTCACGCCGCTCTGAAGAACTGGCGCCGAAGCCCTCGTAACCTCCGTAACTGAACGTGCATTGTCGAAGTTCGATAAGCAGAAAGGCCTATTCGCTCGCCGGTTCGATGTGCAGGAGTGATCGTTCGTCGCTGAGATAGAGGCGAGCGAAGCGTCCGGGGCCCATCTCGCCCATGTGGACGCGGCGTTGCCGGTCGCCATGGTTGCCGATGCCGCAAGGCACGCTGGCCTCGATTTGCCCGCCTGACACCGCGGGCGGGCCCTGCTCGATTCGGGCCAGCCTGCCCTGAACCAGACAGAGCCCGCTCATCCCGCGTGGGTAGCCGACATGGTCGATGGCGACGATGGCGATATTCGTGGCTGCAGCTCTGGCTTGCTCGACATCGTCGATGGAGAGGCGATCTCGAAAGGCGATCCGGAACCGCCGCGGCCGATCGCCGAGAATGGGGCGCATCGCCTGCTCCAGGCATCGTTCTACGGAGATTCCATCTCGGGCGCCTCGCCCGACCCCAAACTCTGTCGTGCCGGTCCCGCCCAGGCCGATGCAGGACAATCGTGTCCGGTCCTCCCGGATAGAGATGCCATAGGTATTGAGAACGATAATGGGGCGCTCGGCCGGGCCGGGAAGACGGGACCGGATGCACGCTTCGGTCTCACCGGGATTGGCTCGCCAGGCCGAGACGCAGCTGACGTAGAACATTCCGCCCTCGGCGGCCTCGCGATAGCGACCGGCCTCGATCCCGGCGAGTATCCCCTGGAGCCTTTCCCGCCGCGCCTCGTCCGCGAGAATTATGTAGGCCGGCACGGTCGGCGCCGCGGGTTTGGGAACCGGCTGGACTTGTCCCATGCCGAGCATGGCCGAAAGTAGCAGCAGCATGGGTCGGTCTCCTCGTCGCCGCGAGAGATGCCGTGAAATGGCTGCACCCGAAATGAACGTGATCCGGATTCATGATGTCAGGGACCAGGCGGTCCGAGATACGACACTCGAATGGATGAGCTTGGGCCTGCCGTTGCTGGGCACTGAACTCGCGCTCCGGGCGTCCGCTGCTCACTAGGAAGAAAAGCACGCCCCCAACTGCACGGGCCCGATGTCGGCAAAAATGGGACGATGGCTGGCCAAGAATGGCCCTGCAGATCACGCTTGCCGATACGGGCGGGGCAGGATCCGGGATTATGGTGCCCAGGGACGGAATTGAACCGCCGACACCGTGATTTTCAGTCACGTGCTCTACCAACTGAGCTACCTGGGCATCGCGCTGTCTGAGCGAAGGAGCGCCTATAGAGGCGCTTAGCGGCCGCTGTCCAGCCCGTCTTCCTCGATGCCGAACGCGTGCGGATCGACCGGGTCTCCGGGCACCTTGTAGGCGTCGCCGAGCCAGTTCAGAAGGTCGCGATCGCGGCAGCCCTGGCTGCAGAACGGCTTGTGTTCAGGCGAGGCAGGCTTCCCGCACAAGGTGCAGGCCTGGCGGCGGTCAGAGGCTTTGGCGGTGGACATGGCCGGCCGATATGGCGAGGCCCGCTTCCGCCTGCAAGGCGACGTCCGAACCAATAAGTTTGCGGAGCCGGTCGAGCCAATCGGTCTCCTGCTCCAGCCGGTCGATCACACTGGGCGCCGCCTGAAGCGTCAGGACGCCGTGACCCTTGCTCCGCTCTGCGCGCCGGAGCAGGGCCCTCGCCGTCGCGCCCGCCGGGTCCGCGCGCAGAATTTCCGGTATCGAGGGGCGTTCCCGGCGGCGGACGATCTGGAGGAAGCCGAAGCCGTTGACCGCGGTCCGCTCGAACGGCTGCGGGAGCAAGTCGTCAACCGCCGCCGCCGCGGCCTGGCGGGAGGCGCGGTCGGGCAATGTGGGGAGATCGACGCCGATCGATCCGCCCAGGCCGAAACGCCGGATCGTCCGGGCCGTCGCCGCGGCGCCGGCTTCGGCCAGTGCCGGGGCAGGAAGATCCCCGTCGACATCGAACAGGGTCATGGCTGGGGTGAGACTCATCCTGAGCGCGCCGCCGCTGAACCCGATCTCCCCGGTTCGGGCTTCCTCGAGCAGCTCAGACCAGCCCGCTTCCTCGAGCCGATCGGGTCCGACGGGGGAGACCATGAAGAAGGTCCCGATCCGATCCTTCAGCTTCGGCCCGGGCTTCGGCGAATCCTCGCTGGCGACGACCCTGGCGAGCTTCGGACGCCCCATTTCGGGAAGGGCTTCGCGGACGATCCGGGCGGTGAAGGCGGCGCCTTCGCTCAGGCCGGTCGGGAGCGGCTCGATCATCGCTTCCTCGCCGTCTTCGAGGCGGACGAGCCCGCGCCGCCCGGCGCCCAGGATCCGGATCAGCCGCGCCGGCGAGACCGTCCCAAGCCTGGCCGCGCCGGGAAGCTCGATCGCCGCCTCGAGGATCTGGTCCCCTTCGACCAAAGCGGCGCGGTTCTCGCCGATCCCCTCCTCGTAGAGCCACTCAGCCAAGCGGATAACCGGCGGCGCGGAGCAGGATTCGGGTCTCGTAGAGCGGCAGTCCCATGACCGCGGAATGGCTGCCCGAAAGGGACCGGATCAGGGCTTCGGCCCGTCCCTGTATGGCATAGCCTCCGGCCTTGCCCTGCCATTCATGGCTGTCCAGATAGGCCTGGAGCTCCTCCTCGGACAAGCGCTTGAAGGTGACGATCGAGGTCGACAGCCGATGCCGCGCCTGGCCGTGCGGATCGACCAAGGTGACCGCGGACAGGACCCGGTGGCGGCGGCCGGACAGGAGCTCGAGGGCACGACGTGCGTCCGATTCATTTTCGGCCTTGGGCAAGATGAGCCGGCCGGCGGCAACGACGGTATCGGCGGCGAGGATCAGGGCGCCCGGTGAAGCGATCGCCTTTGCCTTGTCGGCCGCCATTCGACGGGCGTAATCGACCGGGCGCTCGCCCTTGCGCGGGCTTTCGTCCACTTCGGCGGGGATGATCTCATCGGGTGTGACGCCGATGCGCGAGAGCAGTTCGAGCCGGCGGGGCGAGGCCGAAGCGAGAATGAGGCGTGGCGGCGTGCCCGGCGGATCGCCAGCCAATGTCACTTGAAGCGGTAGGTAATCCGACCCTTGGTCAGATCATAAGGCGTCAGTTCCACCAGCACTTCGTCGCCAGTGAGAACCCGGATCCGGTTTTTGCGCATCTTGCCGGCGGTATGGCCCAGGATTTCGTGGCCGTTCTCCAGCTTCACCCGGAACATGGCATTGGGCAGAAGTTCGACCACCTGCCCGCGCATTTCGAGAAGTTCTTCCTTTGCCATTCGATCCCTTAGCTCTCAAAAGGCCGGCAGCCCTTAGCGAGTACCCTCAAAAAATGAAACCCCGCCACGAAGGTCGGGCGGGGCTTCACACTCATGTCTTGCGAAGATCAGCCGGCGGGGCCGCCGGCCGCCAAAGCGGCAAGCAGGAGCAACGCGACGATGTTCGTGATCTTGATCATCGGGTTCACGGCCGGGCCGGCCGTGTCCTTGTAGGGATCGCCGACCGTGTCGCCGGTCACCGCGGCCTTGTGCGCCTCGGATCCCTTGCCGCCATGATGGCCGTCCTCGATATACTTCTTGGCATTGTCCCAGGCACCGCCACCCGAAGTCATCGAGATGGCGACGAACAGGCCGGAGACGATCACGCCGAGGAGCAGCGCACCTAAAGCCGCGAAACCCTGTTCGCGGCCGGCCAGAGCGGCGATCGCGAAATAGACGGCGATCGGCGCGAGCACCGGAAGCAGCGACGGGATGATCATTTCCTTGATCGCGGCGCGGGTGACGAGATCGACGGTACGGGCGTAATTGGGCCGCGAAGTGCCGTCCATGATGCCCGGGTTCGACGCGAACTGCTCGCGGACGTCGAGAACGACATTGCCGGCGGCGCGACCGACGGCGGTCATGCCCATGGCCCCGAACAGATAGGGCAGGAGGGCGCCGAGCAGCAGACCGACGACGACGTACGGGTTGGAGAGCGAGAAATCGATCCCGTCGACGCCGATGCCGAGTTCCGACGCATAATGTTCGAGGTCGGTCGTGTAGGCGCCGAACAGGACGAGTGCGCCCAGGGCGGCCGATCCGATCGCATAGCCCTTGGTGACGGCCTTCGTCGTGTTGCCGACGGCGTCGAGCTTGTCGGTGCGTTCGCGGACATCATCCTCCATGCCCGACATCTCGGCGATGCCGCCTGCATTGTCGGTGACCGGTCCGTAGGCGTCGAGCGCCACGACCATGCCGGCCAGCGCAAGCATTGCGGTGGCCGCGAAGGCGATGCCGATCAGTCCGGCGAGCTGGTACGACGCGATGATGCCGACGCAGATCACGAGAGTCGGCATCGCCGTCGATTCGAGGCTGATGGCGAGGCCCTGGATCACGTTGGTGCCGTGTCCGGTCTCCGACGCCTTCGCGATCGATCGGACCGGGCGATAGTTGGTGCCGGTATAATATTCCGTGATCCAGACGATCAGCCCGGTCACGCCGAGGCCGACCAGCGAGCACCAGAACAGGTCCATGCCGGTGAAGCCGTCGCTGACCGCGGTCGCCCCCACCTGGGGATCGACGTCGAGACCGAAGGCTTCGGTACCGCCGCCGATGACGGCGTTCATGTCGCCCAAGGTCTGGGCCATGACGTAGTAGATGGCCGGGATCGACAGGATCGCGGTGACCCAGAAGCCCTTGTAGAGCGCGCCCATGATCGACTGGGTGCGGCCGAGACGGACGAAATAGGTGCCGATGATCGAGGTCAGGATGCAGACGCCGCCGATGATCAGGGGCAGGCTCATGAGGGCGAGCATGTCTTCGGCGCCGGCGGTGACGAGCAAGGCGATCAGGACCATGGTCGCACCGACGGTGACGACATAGGTCTCGAACAGATCGGCGGCCATGCCGGCGCAGTCGCCGACATTGTCGCCGACATTGTCGGCGATCACGGCCGGGTTCCTGGGATCGTCCTCCGGAATTCCGGCCTCGACCTTGCCGACCAGATCGGCGCCGACGTCGGCGGCTTTGGTGAAGATGCCGCCGCCCAGACGGGCGAAGATGGAGATCAACGAAGCGCCGAAGGCCAAAGCCACGAGCGCGTCGATGACGAGCCGGTCGTTCGGGGCATAGCCCTGAAGCTCGACGAGGCCATAAAAGAAGACCGAGATGGCGAGCAGAGCGAGGCCGGCGACGAGCATGCCGGTGATCGCGCCGGCCCGGAAGGCGACGGTCAGGCCGCGCTGAAGGCTGGTCCGGGCGGCCTCGGCGGTGCGGACGTTGGCCCGGACCGAGATGTTCATGCCGATGAAGCCGGCGGCGCCCGAAAGCAAAGCGCCGATGACGAAGCCGACGGCCTGGATCGGCCCGAGGAAGAAGAAGACCAAGGCGGCGACGACGACGCCCACCACCGCGATCGTGCTGTACTGGCGGTACAGATAGGCCTTGGCGCCTTCCTGGATGGCCGAGGCGACCGCCACCATCCGCTCGTTTCCGGGCGATGATTTGAGCACCTGGCTGCTGGTAAAGGCGCCATAGAGCACGGCGATCGCCCCGCAGGCGATAGCGATGAGCACGACGGTCATGAGTGAATCCTTCCCCTGAATTTCATGCAAGCAAGGGCAGGCGCCCAAAGGACGGGCGCGCCCGGTTGTGGCGGGGCTTTAAAATGGTTCCGACAAGGATTCAACCGTCTAGCGGACCGGAGCCACGGCTCAGCGCCGATGCTCGAATCCCAGAGTCTCCGGCAAGGTCATAAGTTCGCCATGGTCGGTGAGGACGAGCCCTTCGCCGGCCTCGAAGCGGCCGATGCGCGAGCAGGGCAGGCCGATCTCCTCGGCCATGTTCAGGATCGCCGCGGCATCGTCGGCGGCGGCGGCGAAGAGCAATTCGTAATCGTCGCCGGATGTGCTGGCCGCAAGGCGATCGTCGCGGCCGTCGCCACGCGTCTGCAGATAGGCCTCGGACAAGGGCACGGCTTCCAGCTCGATCCGGACCCGGCAGCGGCTTGCGTGCGCCATGCGTGAGGCATCGATCAGGAGGCCGTCGGAAACGTCCATCATCGCATCGACCAGAGGGGCAAGGCGCTGCCCGGCCTCGAGCCGCGGCCGGGGGTTGCGGTAGCGCTCGGCAAGATCCTCCGGCCCCTCCAGCTCACCGCGGAGGATTGCCAGCCCGAGGCCGGAATCGCCGATCGACCCGGTGACCCAGAGGAGGTCACCCGGCCTTGCGCCTGCCCGGGACGGCGGCGAACCTCCGTACCGGCCGATCGCGGTCAGCCCCAGCGAGCGCGTTGCGCCGGCGGGCGCGGCCACGGTGTCGCCGCCCAGCAGCGGCACGCCGAAGGCCGCAAGCGCCCCGGAGAAGCCGTCGGCGAAGGCGCGATCCCAGTCGTCGTCCCCCAGCATGTAACCCAGCAGGACGCCGACCGGCACGGCGCCCTTCGCGGCGAGATCGGAGAGGTTCACCGCAAGCAGCTTCCACGCGACGTCCGCGGGCGGATCGGCGGGAAGATAATGGACGCCCTCGACGATCATGTCGTGGGTCAGGACGAAAGAGTCATCGCCGATCGGAAGCACCGCGACGTCGTCGTCGAGGTTTCGGGCGGCGGAGTCCGTCGCCGATCCGCGAAGGAGCGAGATAAGCTCCGCTTCGGTCATCGGGCGGCCGTCCCCGCCGTCTTGGAGGGGTGGAAGGCCGGAAGAGGGACAATCCTGGCGTCTATTTCCGCACTTCCTTTGCGACTGCGTCGAGCAGGCCGTTGACGAACCCCGTTTCCCGGGCGTCGTAGAAGGCCTTGGCGACGTCGACATATTCGGAAATGACGCTGCCCGTCGGAACGTCGGCGCGGGCGGCGAGCTCGTAGGCGCCGGCGCGCAGGATCGCCTTCATCGGCTTGTCGAGCCGGGCGAGCGACCAGTCCTTGGCGAGATTGGCGGAAATGAGGGTGTCGAGCTCGTCGCGCCGCGCGTCGACCCCCTTCACCAGATCGTCGAAGAAATCGACTTCCGCATCGGCATATTCGACCCCGTCGATGGTCGCGCCGAGCCGGTGGTGATGGAATTCGTGAAGCAGGGGAGCGACCTTCGTCCCCTCCATGTCCTGCTGGTAGAGCGCCTGGACGGCGGCCAGGCGGGCAGCGGAGCGGGATCGGGAACGGGCGGGGGAACTGGACATGGGCGGCGGCATATACGTGCCCGCGGCCACACCCAAGCCCCTTTAGGCTCTTTGGGGTTTGTCCTGGCCCACCGATCGCGGCGTTTCGGCAATGAAGTCCCGGATCGCCGCGATGACCGGCTCGGGCTGCTCCCACGGCACGAAATGGCCCGCATCGGCGATCGTCACGATCCTGAGGTCGTCGACTAGATCGTGAAGACCTTCGAGCTGGACCGGGTGCAGGGCGCGGTCCTTCATCGCCCAGATCACCAAGGTGGGCATGATGACGTGCGGGAAGGGCAGCTTCGTCCACATCGGCGCCGAGGCCTTCTCTCCGACTTCCGGGACCTCGATATCGCTCGCCCGGTACCAGTTGAGCATCGCCGTCAGCGCGCCTTCGCGGCTCCATTCGTCGAGATAGGCCTGGCGTTCCTCCGCGGAAATTCGGGAAAGGTCGGCATGGCTTCCGAACGTCTTCTCGTAGAAGGCGTCGAAGCCCATCGCCTTGATCCCCGCTTCCATCATCGGATTTCGGAAGGCGCGGATATATTGCGAGGCGGCACGTTGCGCTTCGTCCTCGACCACCGTCTTCTGGAAGACGAGCGGATGGGGCGCGTTGACGATCACCAGCCGGGCAATCCGGTCGGGATGTCTCAGCGCGGCCAGCCAGGCGACGGCACCGCCCCAGTCATGACCGACCAGGGTGAAGGTCGCGAGCTCGAGCGCGTCGGCCAGAGCGATCAGATCCTCGACGATCCGCTCGGCCTTGTAGGCCTCGACGCCCTCGGGCTTGTCCGATCCCGCGAAGCCGCGCTGGTCCGGTGCCACCACCCGGAAATCAGCCGCCAGAGCCGGCACGATTTCGCGCCACGTACGGTGCGATTCGGGGAAACCATGGAGGAGGACGATCGCTTCGGCGGTTTGCGGGCCCCCGAGCTGGACGGTCAGGGTGACTCCGGTGGGAAGTCCGATACGGGTAATTTCCAGAGCGGGCATGTTGCGTCCTCCGCCGCCGGCCTTGATCCTGTTTGCCGCCGAATGCTAGCCGCGGGCGATGCGGACGACACTGCTGATCGTAGACGATTTCCTCGACAACGCGATCGGCCTGCGCTCGGCGGCGCTTCAACTGACCTATCCGGAGCAGGAGGGCGCTTTCCCGGGCCGCAATTCGCTTCAACGGATCAATATCGATGGTCTCGAGGAGGAAGTGTCCAGGCTGGTCAACGAGCCGGTGGTGCCGATCTCGCCGCTCGAATCCCATGCCAAGTGCAGGCTCACGCTGGCGCGCGACGAGGGACGCGCGAGGGTCCATATCGACCAGAGTCACTGGTCAGGTATTCTGTACCTCAGCCGACCCGAAGACAGCAGCGGCGGCACTGACTTCTTCCGTCACATCCGGACCAACACCGACCAGGCACCGGTCGAGAAGCCGGACCTCGCCGCTCATGGATATGGCTCGTTCGACGAGATGCACCGGGACATCATCGAGAAGGAAAGCCTCGATGATTCCAAATGGGAGAGGACCATGAACGTGCCGATGCGCTTCAACCGGCTCGTGCTCCTGCGCCCATGGCTGTGGCATACGGCCGGGCCGGGCTTCGGCGATCGGCCGGAAAATGGCCGCCTCGTCTATCTGATGTTCTTCAAGTCCGCGCTCGCCTGAGGCCGCTCGACCTCAAGGATAGCTCACGGTTTTGGCCACTTCCGGCAGCGGGATGAATTCGTCTTTATCGTCGGGCGGCAGATCGAACCGGCCCGCCTTCCAGTCCGCCTTCGCCTGGTTGATCCGGTCCCGGCTCGACGAAACGAAATTCCACCACACGAAACGCGGGCCGTCGATCGGCGCGCCGCCGCAGATCATGACATGGGCGCCGCGGCTCGAGCGGAGAGTCGCCGTGATCCCCGGCCTCAGAACGTAAAGCGTCTCCCGCTGCAAATCGTGCCCGTCCAGCGTCGCTTCGCCGTCTGCCAGGTAGACGGCGCGTTCCTCGGCGTCAGGATCGACCGCCAGGCTCCCCCCCGCCTCGAGTGCGACATCGGCGTACACGGTCTCGCTGTGACAGGTCACCGGGGAACTGGCCCCCCACATCCGGCCCATGATGAGCCGCGCGCTCGCGCCCTGGTCCGCGATCACGGGCAGACGCTCCTTGGCGACATGCTCGAACGCGGGATCCATTTCCTCCTTCGCGACCGGCAAGGCGAGCCAGGTTTGGATCCCGAACAGCTCAGGTCCGCTTGGCCGAAGACCAGCCGGTGAACGTTCCGAATGGGATATCCCCTTGCCCGCGGTCATCAGGTTCACTGCTCCCGGCTCGATCGTCTGGACCGTGCCGAGCGAATCGCGATGATCGATGGCGCCTGCGAACAGATAAGTGACGGTGGCGAGATTGATGTGCGGATGGGGACGAACGTCGATCCCTCCGCCTTCCGGAAGCCGGGCCGGCCCCATCTGGTCGAAGAAGATGAACGGTCCGATGGTGGTCCGCTCGCGGTGCGGCAAGGTGCGATGCACCTTGAAGCCGCCGAGATCGTGGGTGCTGGCGTTCAGCGTCTGAAGAAAGAGATGGTCCGCCATATTTTCCCCATAGCTCCAGCCGGGCGGGGTCGCCAATGGCCCTCGCCCATCGTCATTCCCAAACCAATTGGGCGGCTCAATCGCCGGGCGCGTTGGCGCGAATGACCAAAGCGTGGATTCGATCGCGCATCAGGTCGCCCAGCGCCGCATTGACCGCGCGCTGCCGCTGCAGCCGGCTCATTCCGGCAAATATCGGCGCCTCGATCTCGACGGTGAAATGGCTTTCGCCGCTGCCGTCATGGCCGGCATGGCCACGATGGCTGTCGCTGTCGTTGATGACGCGCAGGTGCGAAGGAGCGAGCGCTTCGCGCAGGCGTTTGTCGATTTCGGTCGCGACCGGTCCGGTTAAAGCAGGGCTCATCGCGGCCTATATAGGGCGGCTGGACCTTCAATGGGAGTTGATGTTGGCGAGTGCGGGCAAGAAGCAGACCCGGTTCCATGGCCGGGTGGAAGGCAAGGCTCAGGTGTGCAGCCATCCCGGCTGTGACGACGCCGGTGAGTTTCGCGCGCCGGGAAGCCGCCGCCCGAGCTTCGACGGTCCGGGCGAGTGGCGCTGGCTGTGCCTCGACCATGTCCGCGAGTTCAATTCCGACTATAATTATTTCACCGGCATGAGCGCCGAAGAGATCTCCGACGCCCAGGGCCCTTATGGCGGCTGGGAGCGCGAGACCAAGGCCTTCGCGGTCAACGGCTCGCCGGGACCGCGCTGGGCCGATTTCGTCGACCCGCTCGACGCGATCGGCGCCCGCTTCCGGCCGCGCCAGCCGCAACAGCGCAAGGATGGGCGCGAGGTCAGCGAAAGCGATCGCCGGCATCTGCGTGTGCTCGATCTCGATCTCGACGCCGATCGGCGAGCGCTTCGCAACCGCTATGCGCAATTGCTCCGCCGCTATCATCCCGATCATAATGGCGGCGACCGGAGCCATGAGAAAGCGTTGCAGGCGGTGATCGAGGCTTATACGGCACTCAAGAGCAGACCCGCTTTTGCATGAGCGAGTCCTTCGAGACGCCGGGATGAGCAAGTGAGGGCACAGGGCCGCCCAGCCTGATCGGCCGGTGAGCTTGTCGACCGGCGTGGCGAAGGGCCGAACGAGAGACGCGAGAATGGCAGACATACCCAATGTGAACCCGGAGAGCCGATCGGCCACGGTGATGGACGCGCCGGACAAGATGGCGAAGGTGCGCGATCTGTTTGGCATCGACAGCGACATGGAAGTGCCGGCTTTCTCCGAAGCCGACGAGCGGGTGCCGGACCTCGACCCCGCTTATGTCTTCGATCCCGACACGACGCTCGCGATCTGCGCCGGCTTCGCCAAGAATCGCCGGGTAATGGTCCAGGGCTATCACGGCACCGGCAAGTCGACTCATATCGAACAGGTCGCGGCGCGGCTGAACTGGCCTCTGATCCGGATCAATCTTGACGCGCATATCAGCCGGATCGACCTCATCGGCCGCGACGCCATCGTCCTTCGCGACGGCCAGCAGGTCACGGAGTTTCGCGAAGGACTGCTGCCCTGGGCGCTTCAGACCCCCACGGCTTTGGTCTTCGACGAATATGATGCCGGCCGTCCAGACGTCATGTTCGTCATTCAGCGGGTCCTGGAAACCGAGGGCAAGCTTACCTTGCTCGATCAGAACCGGGTGATCCGCCCACACCAATATTTCCGTCTGTTCGCGACCACCAACACCATCGGGCTCGGCGACACGACCGGACTCTACCATGGCACCCAGCAGATCAATCAGGGGCAGATGGATCGCTGGAACATCGTCGTCACCCTCAATTATCTGCCTGCGGAGACCGAGGCCCGGATCGTCCTCGCGAAATCCGGCGAATATGATCATGAGGGCGGCCGCGAAGAGGTCAGCCGGATGATCAAGGTCGCCGAACTGACCCGCCAGGGCTTCGTCAACGGCGACATCTCGACGGTGATGAGCCCGCGGACCGTGATCAGCTGGGCACAGAACGCGCTTATCTTCGACGATGTCGGTTTCGCGTTCAGGCTGAGCTTCCTCAACAAATGCGACGAGGCGGAGCGGCCGGTGGTCGCCGAATATTATCAGCGCGTGTTCGGCAAGGACCTGCCGGAGAGCGTGGCCTCAAGGGCCAGCTGACGGTCCGCTTAGGCATGGCCGAGCGCGACAACCCCCTCGAACCCTTTCGCCACGCTCTTGCCGGGGCGACGCGGGCGATCGCCCACGATCCCGAGGTCGAACTCGGCTTCACCAGCGACGTGCCGGCGGTTGCCGGCAAGAGCGTCAAGGCGCCCATGCCCGGCCGCACGCTCACGGCCCGGGAAGTGGCTGAGGCGAGAGGATTCGCCGACGCCGCGGCGCTCCGCCTTCGCCACCATGACGAGAGACTGCACCGCCGCAATGCTCCGGGAGACGAGGCTGCGCGGGCCGTGTTCGATGCTGCCGAGCAGGCGCGGGTCGAGGCGCTCGGTGCGCGCAGCATGGCCGGGGTCCGGGCCAATCTCGCCCAGCTGACGTCGATGCGGCTTCGCACCGATCCGCTGACCCGGGCGCGCAACCGCGAAGAAGTGCCTTTGGCCTCGGCGATCGGCCTGATCGTGCGCGAACGGCTGACGGGCGAGCCGCCACCAGACGAGGCGCGCAAAGGTCTCAGCCTGGTCGCGGACTGGATCGAGGAGAAAGCGGGCGGCGACCTTGACGCCTTGGGCCTGGCGCTGGACGATCAATCCGCTTTCGCGAGCCTGGTCGGCAAGGTCCTGAGGGATCTGGAGCTGGTCGAAGCGGAGCCTGAATCGGATCGCGATCCGGAGCAGGGCGACGAAGGCGAAGGCGGCGACAAGGCGGAAGGCGGCGACGACAAGGATTCCGACCAGGACGAAGCCGGCGGCGAGGGCCAGGCGGAAATACGTGGCGAACAGGAAGAGGCCGGCGACGACCAGGACGTCTCCGATCATTATGAGGACCAGCCCTCGGACACCTCGGAAGGTTTCGGCGACGATGGCGAGGATGGGGCCATTCCCACCCGCCCGAACCGGCCTTTGTCGGATCTTCCTCCGCAATTCGATTATCGCGTCTTCAACCAGCAGCATGACGAGACAGTCGAGGCGACGGCCTTGTGCGACGAGGAGGAACTCGGCCGCCTGCGCGCCTATCTGGACCAGCAGCTCGTCCATCTGCAGAGCGCGGTGACCAAGCTCGCCAACCGGCTTCAGCGGCGGCTGATGGCCCAGCAGTCGCGAAGCTGGGAATTCGATCAGGAGGAAGGGCTTCTCGACTCCGCCCGGCTCGCGCGGGTGGTCGTCAATCCGGCGCACAGCCTGTCCTACAAGGCCGAGAAGGACACCGAGTTTCGCGATACCGTCGTCACCCTATTGCTCGACAATAGCGGCTCGATGCGCGGCCGGCCGATCTCGATAGCGGCCATCTCTGCCGACATCCTCGCCCGGACGCTGGAAAGGTGCGGGGTGAAGGTGGAGATACTGGGCTTCACCACCCGCGCGTGGAAAGGGGGCCAGTCCCGGGAGAAATGGCTGTCGGAAGGTCGCCCGCCCCATCCCGGCCGGCTCATCGATCTTCGCCACATCATCTACAAGCAGGCGGACGAGCCCTGGCGCCGTGCCCGGCGCAACCTCGGGCTGATGATGCGCGAGGGGCTTCTGAAGGAAAATATCGACGGCGAGGCGCTGCTCTGGGCGCACAACCGGCTGATCGGGCGGGTCGAGGAACGCAAGATCCTGATGGTCATCTCGGACGGCGCGCCGGTCGACGATTCGACCCTGTCGGTCAACAGCGGAACCTATCTGGAGCGCCATCTCCGCCAGGTCATCGGCTGGATCGAGGGCCGCTCACCGGTCGAATTGATTGCGATCGGCATCGGCCACGATGTCACCCGTTACTACAGCCGGGCGGTCACGATCATGGATGCGGAGCAATTGGGCGGCGCGATGATCGAGCAGCTCGCCGCCTTGTTCGACAAGCCCTGATCCCGCCGTGGACAGGGGAGGCCGGCCCTCCCTTCAGGGAAGGACCGGCCTTCCGCCCTCTTTACGCTACGCGAGGGAAATCGGCGAAATGGTGCCGTCCGAACGCGGGTCCGGACCCCCGTCGCATTGCCGGCTTGAGCGGTTCGTGAATGGGGCGGTAAGCCGATGTTCATGGAGCCAGCGGGGATGAAACGACGCGCCTTGCGCATCCTGTTCCTGCTGGGCGCCTTCGTGATCCTGGCGACCGTCGTCGCGCCGCCGCCTCGGCGGCCCGCTTTGGGACCGGGCGAATCGGCCCTGATGGCGATCCCCGTATCACTGGACGCCGCAAATCCTGGCCGGCGCCGCGCCGGCGCCCTGCACTTCCGTCGTGGCTGGCAACTGACCAGCCACGATCCCCGCTTCGGCGGTCTCTCCGCAATTCACGTGGCGAATGACGAAGTGATCGCCCTAACCGACTCCGGGGTCGTGATGAGCTTCGATTATCCGGGATCATCCGCCGACCGGCGAGTCCGTTTCACGCCGCTCGCCGGCCCGGGCCGCGCGGTGCGGCGGAATCGCGACACCGAATCGCTGGCGCTGCGCGGCAACCACGCCTGGGTGGGGTTCGAACGCCACAACATGGTCTGGCGCTACCGGACCGACGACTGGACGGCAGAGGCGGCGGCCCGGCCGGCGGCGATTCGCCGCTGGCGCCGGAATTCGGGCGCCGAGACCCTGGTCGCCCTTGCCGACGGCCGGTTCCTCGCCATTGCCGAAGGGCGGGATGGGGCCAGGTTCAGCGAAGTCGTCTTGTTCGCCGGCGATCCGGCCGAGGCCGAGACGGCCGCGGTAACGCTTCGCTACAGGCGGCTGGAGGGTTTCCTTCCCACCGACGCGGCGGTTCTTCCGGACGGACGTCTGCTCGTCCTCAACCGAAGTATCAGCCTGTTCGGGGGAATGGCCGCCAAGCTAGCCATCGTAGATCTGGCCTCGCTGCAGCCGGGGACGGTGCTGGAGGGACAGGAAATTAGCGCGCTTACCCCGCCGCTGACGGTCGACAATATGGAAGCGTTGAGCATCGCCCGCGAAGACGGCCGGATCCTCGTCCGGATCGCCTCCGACGACAATTATCTCGCCCTGCAACGGACCTTGCTGCTCGAATTCGAGCTCGACGAACGGGCCTTGCCGTCGGATCGGAAAGTCCGACCGGCGGCGCTTACGCCTTAGGCGCTCGCGGCTTCGCTCTGCTTCTTGGAGACTTCGCGCTTCAGTCGGCGCGCCTTCAGGCTGAGCTTCTCGTCGTTCGTCTTCAGCAGCCAATTGTCGAGTCCGCCGACATGCTCGACCGAACGAAGACCGTTGGTCGAGACACGCAGCTTGACCTGACGGCCGAGCGCATCGGAGATCAAGGTAACGTTCTGCAGGTTCGGCAGGAACGTCCGCTTGGTCTTGTTGTTGGCGTGGGAAACGTTGTGACCCACCTGCCGGCCCTTGCCGGTCAGCTCGCAAATGCGCGACATTTCAATCTCTTCCTGGAATGGGGCACGTGGGTCCCCGGAAACCCCGCGCAAATAGAGAGGATAAGCGGACCCGTCAACCGTCTTGGACCAGCCGGAATCGTTGCGGTGCGGCAACCCTTCTGCCATCCTCACGTTGCAGTCACGCCTTTCTCAGATTTCGGGGACGAACATGTTGCGGACCATTTTACTTTTCATCGCCTTTCTCGTGCTCATCGCGATCGGTCTGGTGGCGACCGGCCTCATCAATCTCAACCGGGAAGACGATGGCGGTCTTTCGGTCACGACCAGCGACGTCACGGTCGGAACCACTACCACCAACGTCCAGCTCCCCGCAGTGCGGATCGAAGACCGTCAGGTCGAGGTGCCGAGCGTCGTGATCGAGGGTGACAGCCAGGATCAGCCGGTCAACCAGCAATAAGCTTGCCGGTATCGCGGGCTCTGCCGTAGCGGTCGGGCGATGAGCTTCCCATTGCCCGAACCGATGCGGCTGGCGCTGGACGAGGGACGGGCGGCCGCCCGCGACGGGGAGGTGCCGGTCGGCGCGGTCGTCACCCGGGGCGGGGAGGTGCTGGCCATCGGCCGGAACCGAATGCGCGATTCCAACGATCCGACCGCCCACGCGGAAATCGTGGCCTTGCGTTCGGCGGCTGCGGCGATCGGCTCGCCACGACTGGACGGATGTGATCTTTGGGTGACTCTCGAGCCATGCGCGATGTGCGCCGGGGCGATCGCGCTGGCGCGGATCGCGCGGCTTTATTTCGCTGCCGCCGATCCGAAAGGCGGCGCGGTCCTTCACGGACCGCGCCTCTTCGGGCAGCCGACCTGCCATCACGCGCCGGAAATCTACGCCGGCATGGGTGAGGCCGAAGCCGGAACGATGCTTCGCGAATTCTTCCGGCTTCGGCGCTGAGGTTCGCCCCTATTGCTGGACGGGGACGACCCTGATCTCGACCCGGCGATTGGCCTGACGATCGGCCTCGCTCCGCTCCGGATTGACCAACAGCCGCGTTTCCCCATGCGCGCACCCGGTCATATTCGAAGTCGACCAGGCGATTGAATTCGGC
>DASTDX010000031.1:0-10655 GCA_035710145.1 Allosphingosinicella sp. | reverse complement strand
TGTGGCTGGAAAGCTCACGGCCGACGAGGCCTCGGCGGCGAAGCTCTGGCATACGGAGCTGCAATGGGAGGTTTGCGACACCGCGCTCCAGCTGCACGGCGGCGCCGGTTACATGAACGAATATCTCATCGCCCGGCTGTGGCGTGACGCGCGCGTGACGCGGATATTCGGCGGCACCAACGAGATCATGAAGGAAGTCGTGGCGAGGGCGATATGAGCGAGCAGAAGCTCCGGATCATCGGCAGCTACGTCAGCCCCTATGTCCGCAAGGTCATGGCCTGCATCCAGCTGAAAGGCTTGCCCTACGAGATCGATCCGATCACCGCTTTCTATGGCAATGCGGAGTTCGAGCGGCTGAGCCCCTTGCGGCGAATTCCGGTGCTGATCGACGGCGACGTCGAGCTTTCCGATTCCTCGGTGATCTGCGCCTATCTGGACGAGGCCTATCCGGATCCCCCCTTGCTCCCGGGCGGTGTCAAGGATCGGGCTCGGGCGCGATGGCTGGAAGAATATGCCGATACCCGGCTCGGCGACGTGTTCATCTGGGGCCTGTTCTATCAGAAGGTCGTTCGGCCGATCATTTGGGGTGAACCCGGCGATCAGGCCCGGATCGACAGGACCCTTGCCGAAGACCTGCCTCGGGAGCTGGACTATCTCGAGACACAATTGCCGGAGACGGCATTTCTGTTCGGGGAAACCATCGGTCTGGCCGACATCGCGGTCGCGACCTTCTTCCGCAACGGTTCGTATGTAGGCTTCGAACCCGATGCCGGGCGTTGGCCGCGAGTCGCCGGGTTCGTCGCGCGCGCTTTGGCTTTGCCCTGTTTCGCGGAATTCCTGCCGTTCGAGCAAGCTCAGCTTAGCACCGATCCTCAGGGACGCCGCAGAGCGCTGCTTGCCGCGGGCGCGCCTTTGACCGCCGAAACCCTGGGTACGCGCGAGCCGAAGAAGGGTGTGATGTCGCTTTAGACGTCGTCGGCGGGGGCCAGGTGCTCGCGCTGGAAGGCGATGGCGGCGCCAAGGAGGCCGGGCTCCGGATAGGTCGCCAGCAGCACGGGCACGCGCTTCATGCGTTCGCGGTAGCGGCCCTTGGCGATGAGTCGCTCGGCGAAGGATGGGCCCCGCAAGAATTCGGCGATCCGATTGGCGAGTCCGCCGCTGATGACGACGCCCATCGATCCGTGGGCGAGCGACAAGTCTCCGGCGGCGGCACCAAAGCTTCGCACCAACAAATCGAGCGCGCGTCGAGCGACCGGGTCGGTGCCCGCGATCGCGGCGTTCCACAGGTCACCGGCACGGTTGGCTTCCCAGTCACCGGTGCCGCCCAGAAAGCGATGGATGTCGATCAGGCCCGGGCCGGAGACGATCCTTTCGACCGAGGCGCGCTCGTAACGGGCCGCAATCGAGACCGCGAGAGCCTGTTCCTCAGCGTCCAGCGGGGCGAAGCCGATATGGGCGGCCTCGGTCTCGATCACGCGAACGCCTTTACCGCGACGATCGAGGATGGCGACGCCAAGGCCCGTGCCGGGGCCGATCACGCTGACAATGATGTCGTCGGGGAGGCGGGAAGGGCCGCAGATCGGCAACAGCTCATTTGGGCCAAGTGCCGACACGGCGTGGGCGACGGCACCGAAATCGTTGAGCAGGGTCAATCGATCGAGCCCCAGCTCATCGGAGATCCCGAAGCGGGGAATCCGCCACGCGCTGTTCATGAAGCGAAGCTCGTCGCCTTCGATCGGCGCGGCCACGGCGATGGCCGCGTCGGCCGGCAGCGGCTTTCCCACGTCGCCGGCGAAGGCGGTCCAGGCCGAGGCCAGGCCCACATGCTCGCGGGTTCGATAACGGTGCATCGGGCCTATGGACGGCCTCTGCCCGGATTCGAGATCCGCGAGGGCGAAGCGCGCGTGGGTTCCGCCGATGTCCGCAACGACGATCCTCATCAGCGGTTGCGGCGGCCCTCGACCAGACTGTCGACCAGAGCGGGCTCCGCGAGCGTGCTCGTGTCGCCAAGATTGGAGAAATCGTTCTCAGCGATCTTGCGGAGGATCCTCCGCATGATCTTGCCCGAGCGGGTCTTCGGCAAAGCCGGAGTGAAGTGGATGATGTCGGGGGTGGCGATCGGGCTGATCTCCGTCCGGACGTGCTGGCGAAGCGCCTTCTCGAGCGACTCGCTCGGCTCCTCGCCGACGATCAGGGTGACGTAGCAGTAGATTCCCTGGCCCTTGATGTCGTGCGGATAGCCGACCACCGCCGCCTCGGCGACCGCAGGGTGGCTGACGAGCGCGCTCTCGATTTCGGCGGTGCCCAGCCGGTGGCCGGATATGTTGAGGACATCGTCGACGCGGCCGGTGATCCAGTAATAATCATCCTCGTCGCGGCGACATCCGTCGCCGGTGAAGTAGCGGTTGCGGTAGGTAGAGAAATAGGTCTGAACGAACCTTTCGTGATCACCGTAGACGGTCCGCATCTGCCCCGGCCAGCTCGCTGCGATGCACAGATTTCCCGAAGCCGCGCCCCCGAGCCCGTGGCCATCGCCATCGACCAGTTGCGGCACGATGCCGAAAAAGGGCCGACCCGCCGAACCCGGTTTCATGTCGTGTGCCCCCGGCAGGGTCGTGATCATGATTCCGCCCGTCTCCGTTTGCCACCAGGTGTCGACGATCGGGCAGCGTTCGTCGCCCACCACCCGCCAATACCAGAGCCAGGCTTCCGGATTGATCGGTTCGCCCACCGTCCCGAGCAGGCGGATCGACGAACGATCGTGCTTTTTGACGGGCGCTTCGCCTTCACGCATCAGCGCCCGGATGGCGGTCGGCGCGGTGTAGAAGATGTCGACCCGGTGGCGCTCGACGACGTCCCAGAAGCGGCTGAAATCCGGATAATTGGGTACGCCTTCGAACATCAGGCTGGTCGCGCCGTTGGCCAGCGGACCATAAACGACATAGGAATGACCGGTAACCCAGCCCACGTCCGCGGTGCACCAGAAGATCTCGCCTGGACGATAATCGAAGACATAATGAAAGGTGGTCGCGGTCCACACCGCATAGCCGCCGGTGGTGTGGAGCACGCCCTTCGGCTTGCCGGTCGATCCGGAGGTGTAGAGGATGAACAAGGGATCCTCGGCCGCCATCGGCTCGCATGGACATTCGTCCGGGACCAAAGCCCCGAGCTCGTGATACCAGTGATCGCGGCCGTCCTTCATCTCTACCGGCTCGCCGAGGTGCCGGACGACCAGGACGGCGTCGACGTCGGCGCCCTTCCTCAGGGCTTCGTCGACATTGGCCTTCAGCGGCACCAGCTTGCCGCCTCGCTTGCCGCCATCGGCCGTAACGACGAAGCGGCTGGTGCAATCCTCGATGCGGCCGTGGAGCGCCTCGGGCGAGAACCCGCCGAAGACGACGCTGTGCACCGCACCGATCCGGGCGCAGGCGAGCATCGCCACCGCGGCTTCGGGAATCATCGGCATGTACAAGGTGACCCGGTCGCCCTTGCCGGCTCCAAGCGATTTCAGCGCGTTCGCCATCCGGACGACTTCGGCGTGAAGCTCGCCATAGGTCAGCGAGCGAATGTCACCAGGCTCGTCGCCCTCCCACAGGATCGCGTTCTGCTGCGAGCGTTCGGCGAGGTGCCGGTCGACGCAATTGTGGCAGAGATTTAGAACCCCATCTTCGAACCAGCGTATCTCGACGGGATCGAACGACCAGTCGCCGATCCGGGTCGGGGCCCGGAACCATTCCAGCCGCTGGGCCTGCTCTGCCCAGAAACCATCGGGATCTTCGATCGAGCGGCGGTAGAGCGCGTCATATTGCTCGGGGCCGCAATGGCTGTTGCGGATTGCTTCGGCCGGAGGAGGAATGCGTAACATGAGTCCTCATGGGCTTTTCGGAAGCGGCGATCCTTAGCGGCTGGCCGGTGCCGATGCCAGAGGCGCGGGCGAGCGCTGCAGCGCCCGCCCGCTTTCCTTCACTGGCCGAGGATCCGGTCTCGCAGCGACCGGCGGCGCCTGCGTTCCTGCTGCGGCTGGTCGTTGCCGCTCTCACCCCGCATCATGGCTTCCATGTCCATGCCCAGCATGCCCATGTAGGCCGAGCGGGTCCGAAGTTTCACCGTCCAGTCCGGCGCCCAGCTCGCGCGGGCGTTGGCGGGCCGTACCGGGTGGCTGAAGTTCGCCTCGGGGCCAAACGCGGTGACGCTGAGCATCGCGCCCTGCACCCGTTGAGCGACCTCGGCCGGGACCGTGCACTGCTGGGTCTGGGCCGGGAGCAGGACGCGCTGCTGGAGCAACCGGGCGATCTCGTCCTGGCTCAGATAATCCATCATGCCCATCATCGACAGCTGAGACTCGCTCGAGCTCCACATCACCATAGTGCCGTCCTGAGCCGCCCCCATCGCGGTCAACAACCAGGCGCGCGCGTTGGGAACCGGCTGCCAGGCCACGGGAACGGCTCCCGAAGAAGCGGCACTGTTCGATGTCAGAGTGACCGGAGCGAGGAAATCCTGGCCGGGCGTCAACGCGAAACGGATTTCCGGACTGTAATTGCCGCGGACGAGGTGGTTTCCGACCAGGCTCGCATTGGCCGGAACGACCGTCTGCGAGCGCTCGTTCGGCCATTCGCCATAGGTCGGGTGAGTGGCCGCCGACGGCGGAGTCATTGGCCGATAGGATTGCTGAGCGAAAGCGGGCGGAATCTGACCGGCGGCCAATCGCGACAGATCGATCTCAAACGGCTGGCCAGGGCGAGCCCGATCGCCGCAGCCCCAATAAACGAGAATCCGGCCGCGCGGTCGCTCCATCTGCGGCGGCCAGGTTCCGCCCAGGCTGGGCTGCGTCGGCGCTGCCTGCGGGGTCACCAGCGGCAGCGAGGGTCCAGCTCCAAGGACTGCCGGCGGCAGATGTTCTGCGCTTGGGGTTCCGGCGGCTCGCGTCGACCCGCCGAGCTGAAGCTGAAGCCGGCGGACATGACTGGGCGCCGCGGTGGCGCCGCGTCGGCCCGCCAGCAGGCCGCCGAGCACTCCACCGACATTGGGGCGAGCGCCGGCGGCGTTCATCGCTCCGGCCATCATTCCGCTCGCCGTCTCCGCCGACATCCAATAGGTCGCGGTCCGGTTTGCGGCGGCTTGCCGGTTCTGTGCGATGGCAGTCGCGCCACCCCCTATGACAACCACGGCGGCTGCGCTTAACAGAAAACTTGATTTGAACATGGTGCCCCCTATCTCAAGGATGCGGGACAATAGCCTGTTATTGGTGGAAAAGCACCGATTCGTGCGCATCGGAACGGAACCGGCCCAATCCATGATGGTCGCTTCGACGGCGTCCAAGACCGATGCGGTTGCGGAATCGCCGTATGAGCAATATAGGACACATCCTCTTTGACGTCTGAGACCATGCCTGCGATCGCTGAAGACCTTCCAGCCTTTTCCTGGGCCCCGGCCGTGCGGCAGCACGCTTCGGCCTGGATCGTGCTTGCGACAATGGCCGCGCTCTGGATCGTCGCCGGTCTCAGCATAGCGGTTCGCGAACCTTCCGCCGACCTGATCGTCAATGGCAAGGCGCCGGAGCGGGTGGTTCGCCAGCTCAAGGCAGCGGCCGCCGCGACCGCCGCGACTCAGCTCAAGCAGGTATCGCGCGGCGACGCTTTGGCCTTCAATGCGTCCATTCCGATTTCGAACCTGGCCAATCCGTCGGCCCTTCCGTTCAGCATGGCTCGGGCCAGCGCTGCGGACCGGCTGCGGGCGATCGATTGCCTTACGGCGGCCATCTATTACGAAGCCGCGACCGAACCGCTGGACGGACAACGGGCGGTCGCCCAGGTCGTCCTCAACCGCGCCCGCCACCCGGCTTATCCCAGCAGCGTCTGCGGGGTGGTCTTCGAAGGCGCGCGCCGGACCAATCTTGGCTGCCAGTTCAGCTTCACCTGCGACGGCTCGCTTCGGCGGTTGCCGATGGCCTCCTACTGGGAGCGGGCTCGGCGAGTCGCCGAGGCGGCGATCTCCGGCTACGTCTATGCGCCGGTCGGCTGGGCCACCCATTATCACACCAACTGGGTCGTGCCTTACTGGGCCTCGAGCCTGGTGAAGGCCGCCAATGTCGGAACCCATATCTTCTATCGCTGGAGCGGCGGCTGGGGCCGTCCTCCCGCGTTTGGCCGGCGCGTCCCCGGGGTCGAGCCGGCGATCGCCTGGCGCGGTGGCTTCGGCCAGCTTACCCGGGAAGAACGCGAGGCCGAGGCCCTGCTCGCCGCCGACCGCGACGCCGCGGCCCAGCAGGCGGCCGCCGATGCCGCGGTGGAATCGGCTACGGGCCACAGTGTCGACAGCTTCAACCGTGCGGTTCTTCGACGCTACGAGCCGCTTCAGCGCGACAGCGCCAATGCCCGAATTACCGAGCGGCTGAACAACAACAACTCTACGTCTCAACCGGTCACCCGAAGCCAGCGCTGGGCGCTCACCGGCGACAGCTCGACTTCGTCGGGGCAGACGCCGCTCGGCAGCCAGCCGACCGAGCTCGAGGGCGTTCGTTTCAAGGCGCCGGCCGCCGATGGCGAGGAAACGGCCGCCGGCGGTCGCGAACTTTAACGCCCTGGCATCGGCTCGCGCCCATGCTAAGGCAGCGGGTGTGAATCCCCTTTTCGCAAAGCTCCCGACCAGCATCTTCGAGAAGATGTCGGCGCTTGCGAGGGCGCATGACGCGGTCAATCTGGGACAGGGTTTCCCGGACTTCGGTTGGCCGCAGGCGGTGCTCGAGAAAGCCGCCGAGGCCGTCCGCAGCGGCTCCAACCAATATCCGCCGATGCGAGGCCTTCCCGAGCTTCGCGAAGCGGTCGCCGCTTATTATCGCCGCCGCCAGGATCTCGACGTCCAAGCGGACCAGGTCACCATCACTTCCGGCGCGACCGAGGCGCTTGCGGACGCGATCATGGCGCTGATCGAGCCGGGTGACGAGGTTCTCCTCTTTCAGCCGCTTTACGACGCCTATCTGCCGCTCGTTCTCCGGGCCGGCGGCCAGCCGAGCTTCGTTCGATTGTCACCGCCGGATTGGCGGATCACGGAGGAGGCCCTTGCGGAAGCCTTTACCGAGCGCACCCGGCTCGTGGTGTTCAACAATCCGCACAATCCGACCGCGCGAATGTTCGATTCCGAGGAGCTGTCCTTGCTCGCTCGGCATTGCGTCCGTCGCGATGCGATCGTCCTTTCCGACGAGGTCTGGGAGCATCTCGTCTTCGATGGCCGCCGACATATTCCGCTTTCGAGTCTGCCAGGGATGGCCGAACGGACGGTGAAGGTCGGGTCGGCAGGAAAGATCTTCTCGCTGACCGGCTGGAAGGTAGGCTGGATGGTGGCGCCGATCGAGCTGGCGACAGGCCTGGCGAACGCGCACCAGTTCGTCACCTTTGCGACGCCGCCGCCGTTGCAGGCGGCCGTGGCCTTCGGGCTCGAGCACGCCATGACCGAGGTCGACGATACCTGCCGGGCCTTCACGATCTCGCGCGACCGACTGGCCTCGGGGCTGCAGTCGAAGGGCTTCGCTCCGCTTGCCGCGGAAGGCACCTATTTCCTGTCCATCGACCTGGCCGCGTCCGGCATCGGCGTCGACGATGTCACGTTCTGCGAACGGGCGGTCCGGGAGGCGGGCGTGGCAGCTGTCCCGATTTCGGCGTTCTACGCCGAGGCTCCCGTCAGTAGCGTGATACGCTTGTGCTTTGCCAAGAAAAACGAGACTCTCGATCTCGGGATCGAGCGGCTCAGTTTGGCTCGCGACTTGTTCGTCTAGAGCCGGCGCTTGCCAGTGCGCCTGCGATCCAGGCGCAGACGATCAGCTGAAGCGTGTGGAAGATCATGATCGGAAGGATCACCGATCCCGCCGCGGCCCCGGGGAACAGGATCCGGGCCATCGGCGCGCCGCTGGCCAGGCTCTTGACCGAACCGCAGAACAGGATGGCCGCCCGGCTTCCTTCCGAAAAACGTCCGGCTTTTCCGATCGCCCAGCTTGCCCCCAGGATCGCGCCGAGCAGAAGGAGCAGGATAGCCGCCAGTACGCCGATCTCGCCGGCTGAAAGGCGTCGCCAGGCGCCCGCCACGGTCGCGGCGGAAAAGGCGCCGTAGACGGCCAGCAGGATCGTTCCCTTGTCGACCATGAGGGTGAGCCTCGGGCGGTCGACAACCAGGGGAAGCAGTCGCGGCCGAAGTGCGTGGCCGAGCAGGAACGGCAGGAAGAGCAGAGCGAATATCCTGGCAATGCTGCCCAGGCTCATCGTCGCCCCCTGCGCCTGAAGCATTGCCGTTACCAGGAAAGGCGTCAGGAAGACCCCGAGCAGATTGGAGAAAGCGGCGGCGGCGACGGCTCCGGCAACATTGCCGCGGGCGATCGAGGTGAAGGCGATCGAACTCTGGACGGTCGACGGAAGCGCGCAGAGGAAAAGCAGCCCGGTCCACAATTCGGGCGAGAGCAAGCCTGGGAAGACCGCGGCGAGGCCTAATCCGGCAACTGGAAACAGGAAGAAGGTGATCCCGAGGATGACCATATGCAGCCGCCAGTCGGTGACGCCCGAGATGAGTGCTTCTCGCGGCAGACGGACGCCGTGAAGGAAGAAGAGCGCGAAGATCGCCGCGAGGGTCAACAGGTCGATGGCGGCGAGCGGAACGCCGGAAGCGGGGAAAACCAGGCCGAGAAGGACGGTGCCCAGAAGCCAGAGGATGAAGCGGTCCGGAAGCAGGAGCGAAATCACCGGGTCGGGGTAATGGGCTGCCGAGGCTCAGACAACACGCCTGTGCCAAGGTTCACAAGCGCGGCAGCGTCCCTGCAACGGAGCACAGCAACGCTCTGCCGGCTGGCGGCATACCGAGAGCGGTCCAACCGCTCTCGCCGACGTCAGTCGCTGCCGAGACTGCCGTCGCGATAGCGAGTCTCGATGAAGCGATGCTGGGTCTCGAAGCCCAACTGGCGGTCGCGGCAGCAGCGGTCGAGAAGACTGTCGAATTCCTGGGCGACGATCGTCAGGCTTTCGGTGAACCGCGTGGTCGCCTCGGAGCCGGGCGCGCGCATCGAGGGCGGGAGATCGAGATAGGTATCGACCAAGCGAGGCAGATGCTGGCAGATCAGTCTGCGGGCGTCTCCCTCAGCGGGATCGCCAGAGCGGAGTGCGCCGAGATGGGGCGCGAGTTCGTGGAGACGGCCGATGATCAGATCGGCCGAACCGATCGCTCGACCCGGCAATTCGTCGCAGCGATCGAGCAACCCGTCGGCAGCGCGGATCGCCATTTCCTCGAGCGGCGCTGATTCCATCCGCTGGGGCGCTTCGGCTTTCTGCCGGCTGGGCCAGAAGAGCGACAGGAAGGCGACGAAGAAGGCGGTCGGCAGGGCGACCAGCCAGGTGAAGAAGCCGATGTCGGTGACGATGCCTGCGCCGACCAGCATGATCAGCAGTCCGGCCAGGATCCAGGTGGCGCGCCGCATCCGACGCATCGCCTCCTGCCACTTGCGCTGGGCCCGCTTCCTCTGCGCCTGGCGGACAGTTCCGGAGCGCATCGTGCGTAGCAGGAAGTCTTCGGTATCGTAGAGGATTCGTTCGAGCTCGAAGCCCATATTCAGGTCGCTCTCATTCGCCGCGGATCGCCTTGTCGTCTTCCTTGTAGCGGCTTTCGATGAATCGACCCTGGCTTTCAAAAGCGCTCAGATCCTCGTGCGCCAGTTTTCGGCCGAGATCGTCGAGCGCCGTCTTCGCCGCGTCCAGCCCTGCGACCAGCCTTTGATCGACGGTCAGGCCGTCGCCGTCTCGTTCGTGCCGATAGGCCTCCGGTACGCGCTCGTAACGCTCGATCAGCTCGGGAAGGTGCTTGCCCAGCAGCCGTCGCGCGTCCTGGGCGAGCGGATCGAGGATCTGGGTCTCGGCGAGCCGGTTCTCGAGCAACGGGAGCTGGGCGCTGATCGCGTCGACCCGGCTTGCCGCGGGTGCCGGCAAGGCGGCGCGCTTGCGCACCAGCAGGCTTTCCAGGCGCTGGACGACGGCCTGGTTCGGCATGTCCTCCTTATAGTCGACGATCGGCTTTTCTCCCGGCCAGAAGGAGAGGAGAAGGACGGCGAGAACCATCAGGGAGGCGACGAGGAACAGGCCCCCAAGCCCGATCGGCCCGACGATCAGGCCGAACGTGATGGTCGCCACGACCAGGACTCCGATCGCGATCCCGATATTGCCGATCTTCCGCCCGAGCGCCGCAATCCCGCGCGACCTGACTCGGTGCTGGGCAGTGCGCGATACCGCGCTCCGATCGATTCGCCCCATCACCTCGTCGAAACGGGCGATCGCCTGGTCAACGCTGCGTGGGTGGCTGCTCATCTATCGCTGCCTTCATCCTTCCAGCGCTGTCAGCATCGATGGTTCGGCGGACAGCCTGTTCTGCTCGACGCCCTCGGCGCGGGCGATATAGCCACGGCTCTTCTCGACCTCCCGGCCCAGGGTGTCGACGGTCTGTTTCATCGTCCCGAGCGCCTCGAGCTTGAAGCGATCGATCGTGTCCATCGTGTCGTAAATGTTCTGGAAGGCGCGCTGCAGTGTTTCGAGCGGGATGGTCGACGATGCCGCCTGCTTGTGAATCTCGCCCGACTGAGTCTTGAGCAATGTGCCCGTGCTTTCGATCATGTTGGCGGTGGTCGTGTT
>DASTDX010000030.1:0-15523 GCA_035710145.1 Allosphingosinicella sp. | reverse complement strand
CTTGCTGGTCCTGACCGCCTTTTGCGGGGTTTCGATTCTGTGGATCACGGCCATCGACATGCGGACCCGCGGGACGAGCGGACGGATGCGCCCGATCCGCGGCTTCGACCTCGCTTTGGGCTTCGCCTTGCTGGTTCCGGCGGTTTACGGCCTCAGTCTCATCGCTCCCGAGTTCGGACTTTGAACCGGGTTCAACCTGTCGGCCGAACCGGCGCCGCTCAGGAATCGATTCCTTCGCCGGCTTCGGCAAGCGCCGCCTCGATCATCCGCTCCCAGGTCTCGACATCGCCCGCTTGCGCCATGGGCTCATCAGGCTCCCTCAGGGTTCGGATCACCGAGAGGGCATCATCCCGGTAATCGCGCCAGATCGAATCGACCCGGTCGCCCGCTGAGGCGTCCGAACCGCCGGCATTGATGCTCACGACCCGGCCGGCGATCACCCGGGCGATCCGCTCGACGAGGCTGGTGTTCGAAACTGGCATGATCCGTCTCCCAAAAGGCTTTCGGAAGTGAAACGGTGGAGCGGGCCGCGGGTTTCAGCGCGTTCGAAGATGCTCAGGCGGCGGCCCGGCTGGCCTGTTGCGCCTGCCGCGCGAGGTCGGTGAGACGCTCGGCGAGAAAATCCATCACGACCCGTACCCGCGGGGTATGCCGAAGCCGTTCATGGGTGAGGAGCCACAAGCCCCGCTCCTGTCGTGGTTCCGGCGGCAGGCACATGACGAGATCCGGATCGAGGTCGGCGATCAGGCTGGGAAGCACCGCCAGCCCAACGCCGGATCGGACGGCAGCGAGCAGGCCGGTCGAGGTCCCGTGCTGCATGGCGACCGAATCGGCGAGGCCGTTCCGCTCGAGCCAGGTCCGATAATAAAACCAGACCCCCGGCCCGCCGCCACCGATGAAGACATGACCCTTGAGCTCGCGCCGGCGCCTCGGCCGGCCGTGCGCCGCGGCATAATCGCGGCTGCAATAGATCGTCCAGTGGTCGGTAACGAGGCGCCGGCCGACCAGACCGCCGCCCGTCGGCCGGTCCACCATGCGCAGCGCGACGTCGGCCTCGCCGGCGGCGAGATCACGTTTCTCCTCGGTCGTATCAAGCTCGATCCGAATGTTCGGGTGAACGGCGTGGAGATCGCGAAGGAGCGGCGCCAGCAACGTCACCGCATAGATTTCGTCGACCGTCAGCTTGACGGTTCCGCTCGCGTCCCGTGACTGGGTGGCGGCGGCATCGGCAAATGCTCCGGCGGCCACCTCCATGGCTTCGGCACGCTCTACCAGAGCCTCCCCTGCCGGGGTCAGGCGGTAGCCAGCCGGACGTCGCTCGAACAGGGTCAGGCCAAGCTCGGATTCCAGAGCCGCAACCCGCCGGGCGGCCGTCGTCTGGCTGACCCGAAGGGTCCTGCCTGCAGCCAAAGTGCTGCCGGTCCGGGCGACCGCGAGGAAATAACGGAGATCGTTCCAGTCGAGCATGACGGCCCTGATCTGCACATTTGCAGAACGAAAAGGCAATAACAGTGTTAGTTGCGAATCGCAACTGAGATTAAGAAGGGCTTGTCCGCGAATTCCCGAAAGGAGCCGAACATGAAGAGCCTTCTCAACTGGTCACTCGCTGCAGCGGCCTTGGCCCTGTCCGTCGCCCCTGGCTACGCCCAGGCCGATGTCGCCTCCAGGCAACTGGTCGTCAGCTATGCCGATCTCGATTTGTCTAGCGAGCGCGGCGTCCGGATCCTCGACCGCCGGCTTCGAGCAGCGGCGCAGACCGCCTGCGGCCCGACCTCCGATTTCGACCCCGAGGGCAAGAACGAGGCGCGCTCGTGCCGCACCGAGACCCTGGCCCAGGCCCGGGCCCAGCGCGACGAGGCGATTGCCGGTCTCGCCCCCGCTCGACAGATCCAGGTCGCGGCGCGCCGCTGACCTTTTCGCCCGACCCCTCCTGGAGGCGGCTTCGCGGCCGCCTCTTTTTTGGTCGGCTTGCCTCCGGCCACGTTCGGGGTGTGATCGGCTGCGCTGCAGATGCGTCAGGAGCCGTCAGCTCGTGACGGCTGGCGCGATCAGTGGAAAGCGCGGAATATCCACGGCGAAGGTCGATCCGTCGGCACCGACCATATGATATTGGCCTTCCATGAAGCCGGTCGGCGTCGTGAGCGGGCAACCGGATACATAATCGAAGGATTCGCCGGGCTCGAGGACCGGCTGTTCGCCGACCACGCCTTCTCCGCGCACCTCGTGGCGATTGCCTCGGCCGTCACTGATGATCCATTCGCGGCTGACCAGCTGAACGGCCCGCCCCGCCCCATTCTCGATCCGGATATGATAGGCCCAGAACCAGCGGTTCTTGGCCGGCTCCGATTGCTCCGGAAGATAGGAGACCGAGACCCGGACCGTGATCTCCCGGGTCGTGGTGCTGTGTGGGAAGAATTCTTTCACCTGCTTTTCCTGTGACGAGGCGTCGCTGCGGTCAACCGCTCATGCGCTTCAGGCGCTCGACGAGCCGCTCGCGGGCGGCGAGCACCTCCGCCTGACGCTCGATGAGGAGGTCCCGGGCGAGGAAATGGCCGGTGAGTCGAAGCCCCTCCTTGATATCGTCCCAGGGCGGCGTCCCCATTTCCCCGAGAAGGAAGCCCGGCAGCGGCAGCAGCCGATCCCGATAGGCCGAAGCCGCCGCCTCGCTGACCGCGCGCCCGCTCTTCGGGCTGACGAAGGCGAGCCCTTCGCGGCTTCCGGTGGCGGCGCATTCCCCAAGGTCGAGGCCGAATCCGAGCTCGCCGAGCAGCAGCAGCTCGAAGCGCACCAGGGCCGCCGCCCAGCCGCGGGCGCTCGGCGCCGCTTCGATCGCCGCCAGGAGTCCGTCCAGGCCCTGGTAGAGCTGCGGATGAGGCTGCCCCTCGGCCAAGGCGGTGGCCGTCAGGGCGCAGGACCATTCCAGGGCCGCGGCGGCGAGCGGCTCACTCAGCAGGAAGGCACGGCTTCGGGTGAGCTCGACGCTGAGATGCGGCAGTTGCTCGTCGGTTCGCGCCCGATACTCGGCCTGAACCTCGTTCCCCGGCACGAGCACCGGGCGAAGCCGGCGGGACTTGCCGCCGCGGACATAGCCTGGCTGGAGACCTTCGGAGAAAGTGAGCGCCCGGACGATGGCCCCGTGCTCGCCGTGCGGACGGACGGAGACGATGATGGCCTGGCTCTCGATCCGCATGCCGGCAAGCTAGGAGGTCGGCCGAGACCGGGCAACGCCCGCAGCCAGATTAGGGGCGCCCGCCGAAATCCCGATCCCGCCGGTCAGCCGGCCGGATGGAAATAATCGTAGATTCCGCGGGCCGTCGTGCGCGAGATTCCCGGCACCTTCTCGAGATCCTCCAGGGCCGCGTTGCGCACCGCCCGGGCGGTCCCGAAATGCATCAGCAACGCCTTCTTCCGGCCCGGGCCGATCCCCGGGACTTCGTCGAGCGGGCTGGCGGCGAAGTTCTTGGCCCGCTTCTGGCGATGGGCACCGATCGCGAAGCGGTGCGCTTCGTCCCGGAGCCGCTGCAGATAGAAGAGCGTCGGCGAGTTGGGCGGAAGCGTGATCTCGCGCCCGCCAGGCAGGTGGAATATCTCGCGGCCGGCATTTCGGTCCGGCCCCTTGGCGACGCTGACCACCGGAACATCGTGAACTCCGGCATCCTCCAGAGTTTCGCAGACGGCCGAAAGCTGGCCTTTGCCACCGTCGATGAGAAGCAGGTCCGGCCACTCGCCCCGGCTTCGGTCGGGATCCTCGCGCTCGAGCCGGGCGAAGCGCCGGCTGAGCACTTCGCGCATCATCGCGAAATCGTCGCCCGGTGCCGTCTCCGGCCGCTTGATGTTGAACTTGCGATAGGCGTTCTTGCGAAAGCCTTCGGGACCGGCGACGATCATCGCGCCGACGGCGCTGGTCCCCATGACGTGGCTGTTGTCATAGACCTCGATCCGCTGCGGCGGCTCGGCCAGCTCGAACAGTTCGGCGACGTCGCGCAGATTGCGGGCCTGGGTAGAGGTCTCGGCCAGGCGCCGGTCCAACTCTTCCTCGGCATTGCGTTTCGCCTGCCTGATCATTCGTGCCTGCTCGCCGCGCTGCGGCGCCTTGATAGCGACCCGGCGGCCGGCGCGCTCGGAGAAAGCTTCCTCGATCAGCGGCGTATCGGGCACCGGCCGATCGACCAGGACGAGCCGCGGCGGGGGCATTTCCGCGTAGAACTGGGCGAGGAAGCTCGCCAGCACCTCGTCCTCCGGAACGTCGCTGGTATGGGCCGGAAAGAAGCTTCGGTGACCCCAGTTCTGGCCGCCGCGGATGAAGAAGGCCTGGATGCACATCGTCCCGCCCTTGGCCGCGAGCGCGAACAGATCGGCATCGCCAAGCCGCTCCGCGTGGATCGCCTGGCTTCCCTGGATATAGGTCAGGGCCCGAAGACGGTCCCGAAACACAGCGGCGAGCTCGAAGTCCATGGCTTCCGCGGCTTCCGACATCAGCTTGCCGAGCTTCTGCTGGATCTTCGTCGACCGGCCGCTGAGGAAATCCTTCGAATCGCGGACGAGCTCGGCATAACCGGCCGAGTCGATCCGGCCGACGCAGGGGGCCGAACAGCGGCGGATCTGGTAGAGCAGGCAGGGCCGCGAGCGATTGGCGAAGAAGCTGTCGGTACAGCTCCTGAGAAGAAAGAGCTTCTGGAGGGCGTTCAACGTCTCGCGAACCGACCCCGCGCTCGCGAAGGGCCCGTAATACTGCCCCTTGTGGCGACGGGCGCCGCGATGAAGCTGAACCCTTGGAAATTCATGGTCCTCGCGCAGAAGGATGAAAGGGAAGCTTTTGTCGTCGCGAAGCAGGACGTTGTAGGGCGGCCGGAAGCGCTTGATCAGCTGCGCTTCGAGAAGCAAGGCTTCGGCCTCGTTGTGGGTGGTGACGATCTGCATCGAGCGGGTCTGGGAGACCATCCGCAGGAGCCGCTTCGTCAGCCGCACGATCTGGGTATATTGGGTGACCCGGTTCTTGAGAGCGCGCGCCTTGCCGACGTAGAGAACGTCGCCCCGCGCATCGAGCATCCGGTAGACGCCGGGGCGGATCGGCAGCGTTTTCACCACCGCGCGGATCGCCGCCACACCCGCCTCGAGGTCCGGCTTTTCGCCGCCGCGGACGGTGTAGGTGGCCTTGTCCTCGTTGAATCGGTCAGGGGCGTCGGGCGTGTCGGTCACGGCATGGGATGTAGATGATCGATCTGACCGCTGCCACAACCGTCATTCTGTCGCGGGTCGAACGGGCGCGCCGCGGCGACGCCGGGACCGTGTCTCAGCAGCGCTGTATCAGCGTCGGGCGAGGTCCGAAATCGCCGAATCCACCATCGCCTTGTCGGCGCCCGCATCCATGCGCTCGCGCAGGAGCTGTTCGGCGGCGGCCGCTGCCGCGGCGGCGGCCTTGGCCCGGACCTCGTCGACCGCGGCGCGCTCGGCGGCAGCGATCTTGTCCTCGGCCATTCGGGTCCTGCGCTCGACCAGAGCGGCGGCGTTCGCTTCAGCCTGGCTGACGATTCCTTCGGCTTCGTGGCGCGCGCGCTCGATCATCGTGGCCGCCTCGGCGTCCGCCTGCGCGGACTTGGCTTCATATTCGGCGCGAAGCGCTTCCGCCTCGGCGCGAAGCTGCGCCGCCTCGTCGAGCTGCTGCCGGATAGCGTCGATCTTCTTGTCGAGCGCCTTGCCGATTGCGGATGGGACCTTTTTCCAGATCAGGAGCGCGAAAACCGCGACCATGGCCAAAGCCACCCAGCCGCTGGCGTCTAGACCCCAGGCGGTCGGCTCGGCATGGCCTTCCTCGGTCGCGCCGACCATTTCGGAGTGGCCGGGAGCCGCATGGCCTTCCTCGGTGTCGCCCTGCTTCACAGCGTCGGTCGGAGGAGGAGTGTGAACCTCAGCCATGGGCCATTGCCGCCTTCACTGCCTTGGCCGCATCCTCGCGGCCAACGGTGACGCCGGCGAGCCGGGCCACCATGTCCTGCGCGGCCTCGGCCGCGACTGCCTCGATATCGGCCAGGGCCGCGTCGGTCGCGGAGCGAAGCCGCGCTTCCGCGGCCTCGACCTTGCCGCGGAGCGAGGAATCGGCCTCGCCGATCCGCTTTTCGGTGGCCCGGGCCCCCTCCTGCTTGGCCGCTGCAGTCACCTTGAGCGCCTCGGCCCGGCTCTCGTTGATCCGGGTCCGATAGGCTTCCTCAGTCTCGTCCGCCTCGCGGCGGGCCGCTTCGGCGGCGGCGAGATCCTGGGTGATGCGGCTGTCGCGCGCTTCCATCGTCGACATGATCTTCGGCAGCATCGCCTTGCCGATGCCGAAATAGATCACGGCAAGGGTCAGCGCGAGCCAGAAGAGCTGCGAGTAGAGGACGTCGGAAAGCTGGTTGATCTGAGGCATTTTGGGCCTTCGTCTCGCCTTGGTTGCCGGCGGCGGGCTGAAGCCCGCCTGCCTTGAACTTAACGGGCGTAGAGAATGATCATCGCGACGGCGAACGCGATCAGGCCGAGCAATTCGGCGGCCGCGAAGCCGATGAAGAGGCGGCCCTGCTGGCTGTCGGCCGCGGCCGGATTGCGAAGCGCGCCCTGGAGGAACGATCCGAAGACGTTGCCGACGCCGGCGGCGGCAGCGCCGACACCGATGGCGGCGAGACCGGCGCCAATGACCTGAGCAGATGCGAAGTCCATGATAAGCTCCTTGCTAAAATGCTAAAAAATACAGCGGTTTAGTGCAGATTGACCGCGTCGTTGATGTACAGAGACGTCAGCAGCGCGAACACATAGGCCTGGATCGCGCAGACCAGAAGCTCGAGCGCGCTGACCCCGGCAATGAAGAGGAAGCTCAGAACCGCGATCAGCGGTCCCATCGCGCCGTCAGCGTTGAGGCCGGACACGACGAAGCTTCCGAACACCTTCACGAGGATGTGACCCGCAATCATCGCCACGAACAGTCGAAGCGCGAGGCTGAACGGGCGGACCAGGAACGACAATAATTCGATCAGGAAGATGAGCGGCAGGAGCACCTTCGGCGTTCCGTGCGGGATGAAGAGCGAGAAGAAATGGAAGCCGTGCCGCCAGAAGCCGACGACCAGGACGATCGAGAAGCTGATCACCGCGAGCACGCCGGTGATCGTGAACTGGCTGGTGACGGTGAAGGGATGGACGCCCGGTATGACTCCGAACGGCATCATTCCCATCAGATTCGCGAACAGGATGAAGATGAAGACGGTGAAGACCCAGGGGACGTATTTGCGCCCTTCCGGCCCGATATTGGTGTCGATCATCGAGGTGATGAATCCGGTGATTCCCTCGACCGCCAGCTGCCAGCGGGTGGGCACGAGCTGACGCTTCATGCCGCCGAGCATGAAGACGAGGATCGCGCCCAGCACGATCATCATCCACAAGGCGCTGTTGGTGAACGCGAACGGATTGCCGGCCAGATCGCCCGCGAGGGAATCGATCTGGAACTGGTGCATCGGGTCGATCGTCGATTCTTCGGCCGCCACTGTGTCTCGTTCCCTCGGCTCCCTCAGGAGCTTTGCTTAGAAATCTTCCAGACTTCCCACATGGCGATGGCGAAACCGACGAACAGCATGATGACCCAGATGCCGCGAGTCCCGGCGAGCCAGTCGATGCCGTAGCCGATCAGCGCACTGCCGAGCGGGTAGCCGATCAGGACGGAAAGCACGCGATAGCCCGGCGACTTGTAATAGTCCGCCGAAGCGACGTGCCCACCGGCCCGCCTGGCCTCCTCGGCCTGCGCGTTCTTCAATCGCCTGTCGAGCGATGTCAGCCGCGCATCTTCCGTGAGTCCAGGATCCTGCCGGGGTTCGTCTTCCTGCATGCCAAACTCCCGTGGAACAAGCCGCCGCAGATCAGTGACTCAACGGGCGAGGGACATGCCGGCGAACGAACCCGCCGAGGCGCGGTTCCTTTAGGAAGGGGGCGGCCCCAAGTCAACACGTTGCCGCAGTGCAGCAAGCTGGGGCGTGACTCGGGCGGATGGGGCTTTCAGATCAGCCGGAGATCAACCGCAATAAGCCGGCAGGGGCACCGGCTCGCTGCCGTTGCGACGGCGCCAGATCCCGTCTGGCAGACGATAATATTGACCGGGGCCTACCTTGGTCCGGAACAGCTGGCAGGCGGTGGTCGCCGCTACTTCCTCGATCGTCGCACCGCGGCGCGACGCCAGGTCGGTATAATAAGCCCGGCGCTGGATATTGACCGAGTCCATCCGTGCCCGCATTTCGCTGGGCGCCGATCCGGCCACGCCGAGATAGCCGTCGGCCTGTTCGCCGATGACCCCGCTGGCCCGCAACTCCGCCGCCGCGTCCGCCTGAACGAAGGCATAAGCCGCGCTTCCGGCCAAGGCGGCGACGGCCAGCCCGGCAGCGATCATCATCTTCATTCGGCGGTTCATCAGAACACTCCTGGATTATTCTCGATCAACTCCCGGACATCCTCCTGCAGGCGGACGACCACTTCCTGGCGGATGTTGATGTTGAGATTTATCTCGATCGGCCGGTCCGGGGCGCTCACCTGCACGCAGCCGCCAAGGACGGACAATGAAGCCGCGGCAAATAATGTCCTTGCCAATCCTGACATTGCATCCCGGCTCGCATTGCCTCCCTTTTTCGTCAAGTTCGTTGCGATCATTGCACAGGCTCGCTTTCTTCATCCTGAACGTCTGTTGAGGGCGTGGAACGGTCGCGCAGCATCTCCGGAAGCACCGACTGGATGAGATCGGTCGGATCGCTGAACGAGCGCGCGGTGGCGATCAGGGACCGGAATTGCCCCTGGATCCTGATATTGAACTCGAACGGAATGGCGGCCACCTGGCGGAAGACACGGCTCGCAATCATGGTCGTGATTCCGCCGCCCGACGGCAAGGTCGTCCCCGCCGGATCGCGGGCGATCCCGTCCAGATCGATGACGGTGACGAACTCGCCGGCCAGAGCGCCATCGAGCGTGAGGTCGAACTTGCTGTAGCGGAGCGACTTGAGCGCATTGAATGCGAGGATTCCATAAGGCCCGAGATCGCGGTCGCTGAGCTCGCCGACATAAGAAAGGGTTCCCCCCTCGGGCCGGGCCGACAGTCGGCCGCCGACGATGCGCCCGCCGGACTGGTCGAACTGCATCGGGATGATGCCGTCGAACGTTCCGGTCGCGGCGATGTTGGCGAACTCCATTTGCTGGATGAACCGGGCGGCATCGAGACCGATGACCTGGAACGTCAGATATTTGGTCGTCTCGCGGCTGAAATCGAGCAAGGTCGGCTGAAGCACCAACTCTCCCCCGGCGAACGGCCACCGCCCGCTCTCCACGGCGACATTGGCGTCGGGCCGAAGCTGGTAGCGGACGATTCCGTCGCGGACATCGATTCCCGCCCGGACAAGGTCGATCCGGGCGACCTGGGCAGGCGCGCTTGCAAGGCCCAGCAGATCGGTGAACTCGATCGTCGTGGTGAGGCCTTCGACCGGGCCGAACGGTGCCGCGAAGTTCATCCCGGAAGTCGAGAAAGTCCCCGTACTTCGGGTGCCGCGGTCATCCCATGCGATCCGGCCCTGGCCGCTCACCGTCCCGTCGACCAAGGCGACGACTCCGATCGTCAGCGGAGTCAAAGCCTCGGGCTGGAATGCCGGCGTGAAGCGGATGCCGGGCACGTCGAGGAGGGCCGATCCCACACCGGTGCCGAGACGATGCTCGATCGTGACTTCGGTCACCCGGGTGCCGGTCTGCGGGTGATTCAGCCAGCCGCCTGCCTGGATCCGATTGCCGGCGAGGCTCAGCCGGAAATCCTCGCTGGCGAGCGGGTGGAAGCGTGGCGGACTCTGGCGGTCGGCCACCCGAAGCCGGCCCTCCAGCGTCAGACGGTCGGCCGCGAACCGCCAGCGCCCGGCCCCTTCGCTGAAATCGAACGGGACGGCGCCGATCGCGCCCGACAGGCCGGCAAATTCGCCGCTGGTCCCGGTCCCGCCGAACCGGCCGCGCAGAGATTCCACGTCGAACGCGGTGACGGAAGAGCTCGGGCCGAGCCGGGCCTCGACCCCATTCGCGTCGAACCCGTCCAACGTCGCCCGAAGCCGGCCGGCGGCGAGCGTGACCGGCGATCCGCCCAGCCGCCCGGCGAAACGTGGCGACCGAAGCTCGGCACCGGCGTTGACGCCGCCGCCTCGGCTCCAGACCAACCCCGGCCCGGTTGGGCAGAGCGGTAGCCGGGACGGTCCGATCCGGAGGTCGTCGATCTGAAGCGACCGGAAGCTCGCGTTGACGCATCCTTCGCCGAGGACGAAGCCGCCGCGACCGAAGCGGCCGGCAAGTGGCAGGGTGAGACCGGCGACTCGACCGCCGCTGAAGGGCCCGTCGATCTGAAGCGTGGTCCGGAACCTCGTTCGGCCATCCGAACCCGCGGTGAACCCGATCTCGCCCAGAGCGAGACGGGCACCGTTCGCCGTCATCGGCGCGATTCGTCCACGCCCTTCGATCGGCGCTCCAATCCTCGACTGGCTGAGCTGGAACCGGGCGTCGGGAAAGCCGCCGCCGGATAAAGCGAGGTTGCCGTCGATCCGCAATCCGCCGGCCGGCCAGGAATAAGTGATGCCCTCACCACCGGTCAGTCTCAGATCGGCGCCGCTTTGGCTGGCGAACCGCACATTTTCCAGCCTGACACCACCACGACTTCGGCCGTTGGCAAGACGGAGGACCGCCTCGGCTGCGCCGCCGCCGCGGGCGGCGCGAATGAAAGCGTCGGCCAGCCGGTCCCCGATCGGCCCGATCGGTGTCCCCTCCGCGCCGCGCAGCGCAGCAGCGAATGCGCCGAGCGATTCGTCGTGCAGCACCAGCCCGCGTGCGCTGACATCACCCGATAGCTGGAGGTCACCGTGGCGCGGCGAAAGGACATAGTCCCCGGCGAAGCGGGTGGCCGCCGCCCGGAACATGTCCACTGCGGCCCGGCGGGACTCCAGAACGATCTGACCATTCGTTCGCTGGGCATCCCCTGCGAAGGTGATGCGCCCGCCAAGGCCAGCCATCGAATGGGGACCGGCGGCCAGTCCCGCCGCCCTGAGCCGAGCGCCGCCGCGCCAGGAATCGAGAGCCGGTGCCAACAAGGCGTCGACGTCTGCCCGGGGCGAGCTGATCGCAAGATCGTCGCCACAGCGCAGACTGTCCATCGCTGCAGGTCCCCGGAAGACAGGTCGGAGATCGTCGACGCTGACGGCCACATCGGCGCGCGGCGCAGCGATCGCGCACTCGCCCATTTGAAGCTGGCGGCCGACCACCGCCAATCGCCCGCGGAAGCCGTCAGCCAGGTTTCCTCGTCCCTCGAGCCCAAGGCCGATCGGTCCGCTCGGCGTTTCGAGCGCGATCGCGACGTCGGCGAGATCGACTCTCTGGTCGGGGAGCCGGAACGGAAGGCCGCTTGGCGGCGGCAGCAGCCGATCGATTTGACCCAAGGTCAGGCGCCCATCGACGATCCGGCCGCGCATCCGGACGCCGCGGGCGGTGATCAGGCCGACCCTCGGCCCGGTCAGGCCTATCAATATCTGTACCCGCACTTGCCGGGCCGTCAGATCCGGGCGTCGCGGATCGCCGATCACGAGATTTTCCAGCACCTGGGTACCGAAACCGATGCGCTTTACCTCGTAGCTGGCCTGGACGCCGCGGCGGGCGAACTCGCGATCGATATAATCGGTCGCCAGCCTGACCCGCATCAGCCAGACGGCGACCAATGCGGCGAGCATCAACAGGAGAAACAGGCCGAGCGTCAGGCTCAGCCTGCGCGGCCAGCGCCGACGCCTTTCGATCTCGATGGATTGGTCTTCCACTCGCTCCAGCCTGAACATCCGTTCGTCGTCTGCGCCACGGTCAAACCCGCCATTCCGACGGGCGTTCCGCAACCGTTACGTTCGCTAGAGCCGGATCCGTTCAGTGGAAAGCCGTGGCGCCCGAACAGTCTGCTCCAGACGTAGTCTAGTCGCGGCATCTGTACCCCCAATGACCGGGCCGCCGGCCGCTGATCCTCCCGGCCAAGAAAAAATCCTTGAATGGCCTGGGCAGTTGTTCCATGTTTGTTCCTCTGGAGAATCGATATGCCCGGTCCGGACAAAGTGAACGAGCTGGCTCTGGTTCATGGCGATTCGCGGCTGGCGACGACGCCAGGGGAGCGGGTCCCCCATTTGCAGCTGGTGGAAACCGTCACGCCTCGCAGCGCCCGCGGTTCAAGGCCGAGCGATGGCCACCGGGCCCGGCTTCGGCAGCGTCTGTTCGATGGCGGCCCGGATGCCCTGCTCGATCATGAGCTGATCGAATATCTGCTCGGCCTGATCATCCCGAGACGCGACACCAAACCCCTGGCCAAGACCCTGCTCGCCGAATTCGGCGGCTTCGGCCGCTTGCTGTCGGCCAATCCGGAAACGATCAAGAGGGTCGCCGCCATCAGCGACAGCGCCGCCGCGGCGGTGAAGATCGTCCAGGCCTCAGCCCTTCGCTTGCTCGAGTACAACATGATGCAGCGGCCGGTATTGAGCTCCTGGCAGGCGCTGATGGACTATCTGCGAGCGGACATGGCGCACGAACCGATCGAGCGCGTCCGGGTCCTGTTCCTCAACACCAAGAACATGCTGATCGCCAACGAGAAGATGTGGGACGGATCGGTCGACGAATCGGCGGTCCATATCCGCGAGATCATGAAACGGGCGCTCCAGCTGGAGGCCACCGCGATCATCATCGTGCACAATCATCCAAGCGGCGACCCCTCCCCCAGCCAGCAGGACATCCGCCTGACGCGTGACCTGGTCGAGGCAGGACGCCATCTGAAGGTCACCGTCCATGATCATGTAATCATTGGTGCAAATGGACATTCGAGCCTTCGCGCCTTGGGATTACTTTAAGCTTAAACTAATATTTCGGGCGCGATCGGGAGCATTTTCCGGCCGGGCGGCCGACCTTATCCTGGCCCTGCGCAAACCCGATTTATGCCCGCGGTTGCGCCGGCAGGCTGGGCTCCATAAAGCCCGGCCATGATCGATCGTTATGCCCGCCCCCGGATGACCGCCATCTGGGAACCGAAGAACCGCTACCGGATCTGGTTCGAGATCGAGGCCCACGCGCTCGACGCCATGGCCGAGCTCGGAATCGTGCCGAAGGACGCCGCCAAGAAGGTCTGGGACTGGTGGGCGACCAAGCCCGAGATCGACGTCGAGCGGATCGACGCGATCGAGGCGGTGGTCAAGCATGACGTGATCGCCTTCCTCACCTGGGTGGCCGAGCAAGTCGGCCCGGAGGCGCGCTTCCTTCACCAGGGCATGACCAGCTCCGATGTGCTCGACACCTGCCTGGCCGTCCAGCTCAAGCAATCCGCCGAAATCCTGGTCGAAGACCTGGATGAATTGCTCGGCGTGCTGGAGCGGCGGGCGATCGAGCACAAGCTGACGCCGACGATCGGCCGGAGCCATGGGATCCACGCCGAGCCGGTCACCTTCGGACTCAAGCTCGCACAGGCTTATGCCGAATTCCGGCGCCACTGGACGCGTCTGGTGGCCGCGGGCTCCGACATCGCGACCTGCGCCATTTCCGGCGCGGTCGGCACGTTCGCCAACGTCGATCCCGAGGTCGAGGCCTATGTCGCCGAGAAGATGGGCCTGCGTGTGGAGCCGATCTCCACCCAGGTCATCCCACGCGACCGCCACGCTTATTTCTTCGCTACGCTTGGGGTCATCGCTTCCTCGATCGAGCGGCTGGCGACCGAAATCCGCCACTTGCAGCGCACCGAGGTGCTCGAAGCCGAGGAATATTTCGCGCCTGGCCAGAAAGGCTCGTCGGCAATGCCGCACAAGCGCAACCCGGTGCTGACCGAAAACCTCACCGGCCTTGCCCGAATGGTGCGCGCCGCGGTCGTTCCGGCGATGGAGAATGTGGCCTTGTGGCACGAGCGCGACATCAGCCACAGCTCGGTCGAGCGCTTCATCGGCCCCGACGCCACCATCACCCTCGACTTCGCCTTGGCCCGCCTCACCCAGGTGATGGACAAATTGGTGGTCTATCCGGAGCGCATGCAGAAGAATCTCGATCGGATGGGAGGCCTCGTCCATTCGCAGCGGGTCCTGCTCGCCTTGACCCAGGCCGGCGCGAGCCGAGAGGATTCCTACCGGCTGGTCCAGCGCAACGCGATGAAGGTGTGGGAATCGGACGGCGCCTTGTCGCTGATGGAGCTTCTCAAGGCCGATCCGGAAGTGACGGCGTTGCTGTCGCCGGAGGAGATCGAGGCCCGCTTCGACCTCGATTACCATTTCAAGCATGTCGACACGATCTTCGAGCGGGTCTTCGACGCGGACCGTTCCGACGACTGATCCGGGCGGCGGCCTCCCCTCCCGCCCGCCTCGCCGTTCGGCCAGGCGGCTAGTGGCGATGCTCCGCAGGACCGGCGGCGAGGCTGCGGTACAGTGTCTCGATGAAGGAATCGGGGGAGATGAAGTCGGTCTCCCGGCCGTGCGGGTCGGCGAGTCGAAGGGCCTTGATCTGATCGAGCGAGCGGCCGGCGGCGATCGCTTCGGCAACCTGCGTCTTCAGGCTTCGGAGCATGTCGCGATACGCCGTCAGCTGCGCGCGGTCGGACAGCGGACCATGGCCCGGGACGATGATGGTGCGATCGTTGGCGATCGCAAGCGCCACATCGACCGCGGCGATGACGCCTTCGATCGAGCCGCCGGAATCGAGATCGATGAAGGGCAGCATGCCGTTGAAATAGACGTCGCCCATGTGGAGAACGTTCGCGCGCGTCCAGTGGACGAAGGCGTCGCCATCGGTATGGGCGTGGGCGACGTGATGAATCCTGATCTCGTCATCGTTGAGATGGAAGCTGACATCCTCGCTGAAGGTAACGATCGGAAGCGCCCCGGCCGGCGAAGGCGGCACCGATTCTCCGCGCACCATCTGCTCCGCCGACATTCGCCGTCGGACATTGTCGTGAGCGACGATCACCGTTCCGCCACGGCCGAAATATTCGTTCCCGCCGGTATGGTCGCCATGCCAGTGGGTATTGACGATGAAGCGGATCGGATCGGGATCGAGCGATCGGACGGCGGCGGCGATCGGCTCCGACATCGGCGCATATTGATCGTCGATCAGGACGTTGCCGTCCTCGCCATAGGAAAGACCGACATTGCCCCCGCGGCCGAACAGGATGGCCACGTTTGGCGCGACCCGCTCGATCCGTACTTCCGTCGCCGGCGGCTGCGCGATCGCGGGCGCGGCCGCCAGACCCATGGCGGCCATGAACCAGGGCAAGTTCATTCTGTCGCTCCCCCGATGACCGGCGCGCGCTGAGGCGCCGTGGACGGACCATTGCCCTCGATCCTGGGCCAACCGTCACGCCAGACGATGCGATCGATCAGCATCACCCGGCGGGTGTTGACGTCGTTCTCGGGCTTCGAGCGTGGCCGCCGGCTGTCGACGGCATGATAGAGCAGCCAGTGATCGCCGGCGGCATCCTCGACGACGCTGTTGTGGCCGGGCGCGACCC
>DASTDX010000029.1:0-3455 GCA_035710145.1 Allosphingosinicella sp. | reverse complement strand
CGCCAGGGCCAGAGCCTGAAGCGGCCCCGGCAGCCGGCGCAGGAGGAAGAAACCGTAGATCGCGAACAGGAAGCTCGCGAAATTGCCGAACAAGGTGGCATTCGCCATCTTCGTCAGCAATATTCCCTCGTGCCACACCGCCAGATCAGCAGCGAAGAACAGACCACCCACCGTTACCGCCGCGATGATCGTCCACCCCGGAAAGGACTGGCCCCGGCTTTGCCTCCAGGCGATGAAACCAAGGAAGGGCACGGCCAGAGCAAGGCGCCAGAATCCGGCGGCCACCGGGCCGACGTCCGCGAGCCGGACCATCCATGGTCCGGCGGCGAGGACGAGGTTGGCGACCAGCAATGCGGCGAAGGCAAAACGGTGCGGCGAAGGCGGAAGCGGGGACTGGTGCATTTTGTTTTGCAACCTACATAATCCCGCACCGCAGCAGAAGAAAGCTTGCCATGCCCTCCCTGTTCGACCCGATCAAGCTCGGCGCCATCGAAGCGCCCAACCGGATCCTGATGGCGCCGCTCACCCGCGGACGAGCGTCACGGCGCCATGTCCCGACCCCGCTGATGACGGTTTATTATGCCCAGCGCGCCGGTGCTGGCCTTATCATCAGCGAGGCGACCGGGATCAGTCAGCAAGGACTCGGCTGGCCTTATGCTCCGGGCCTCTGGAACGACGCCCAGGTCGAGGCGTGGAAGCCGGTCACCGAGGCGGTGCACGAGGCGGGCGGCCGGATCTTCGCGCAGCTGTGGCACATGGGCCGGGTCGTTCATCCGAGCTTTCTCGGCGGCGCCCAGCCGGTTTCCGCTTCGGCGACGACGGCGCCCCACAAGGCCCATACCTATGACGGCCGGCAGCCATATGTCGAAGCGCGGGCGCTTCGCGCGGACGAGATCCCGGCTTTGGTGGGCGACTATGCGCGAGCGGCGGGCAATGCGCTCCACGCCGGATTTGACGGCGTCCAGATCCACGCCGCCAACGGCTATCTGATCGACCAGTTTCTTCGCGATTCCTCCAACCTTCGCGATGACGAGTATGGCGGGCCGATCGAGAACCGCATCCGGTTGCTCGGCGAAGTCACCCGCGCCGTGGCGGATACCGTCGGACCCGGGCGGACCGCGGTTCGAATGTCACCGAACGGCGATTCGCAGGGCGTGAACGACAGCCGGCCCCATCGCCTCTTCCCCGCCGCCGCCGCTGTCCTGGACAAGATCGGCATCGCCTTTCTCGAGCTTCGCGAGCCGGGTCCCGACGGTACCTTCGGCAAGTCCGCCGTCGATCCGATCCATCCGCTGATCCGGAGCGCCTTCAATGGTCCCCTGGTGCTGAATTCGGATTTTCGGCTCGAGCGAGCGCAGGCGGCCTTGGCTTCGGGCGAGGCGGACGCGATCGCCTTCGGCCGGACCTTTCTCGCCAATCCCGATTTGCCGGATCGGTTGCGGAGGAACGCGCCGCTCAATCACGACGAGATGGCGACCTGGTACAGTCAGGGTCCTGAAGGTTATGTCGATTATCCGCGTCTTGCAGATGCGGGCTAGCGGCCGCCGAATCGCTCCTTGAGCGCCAGCATGGCGAGCGCGGCCTTCGCTGCCTCACCACCTTTATTCTTCTCGTCAGGACGGGCGCGGGCCAAAGCCTGGGCCTCGTTCTCGACGGTCAATATGCCGTTGCCGATCGCCAGCCCGTCGAGGGTCAGAGCCATAAGCGCGCGGGCGCTTTCGCCGGCGACGATCTCGAAATGATAGGTTTCGCCGCGGATGACTACGCCAAGGGCGACGAAGGCCTCGTAGCGGCCGCTTTCGGCGGCCAGAGCGATCGCACCCGGAATCTCGAGTGCGCCTGGAACGGTCAAGGTCTCGTGCGAATGACCGTCAGCCTCGATCGCGGCTCGGGCGCCTTCGAGCAGAAGATCATTGAGGTGGGCATAGAAGCGCGCCTCGACGATCAGGATCCGGGCCATCAGCCTTCCACCCGGGGAATCGGGCGCTCGCCGACGATGGCGAGTCCGTAGCCGGCCAAAGCGACCGGCGTGTGATGGCTGTTGGTCAACAGGATCATGTCATGGACTCCGAGCGCGGCGAGGATCTGCGCACCGACGCCATAATCGCGAAGCTGCTCGGTGTCGCGCTGGGAGGCCTCGCCCGAGCGGACCTTGAGCGACTGGCTGAGCGCATCCGGCATCGGCCGATTGATGACGACGATCACTCCGGCGCCTTCGTCGGCGATCGCCTTCATTGCGCCCTGCAGCAGACCGCCGCGATCGCCGGCTTCGGCAAAGGCATCCGCGAAGATGCTGAGCGCGTGCATCCTGACCAGAGTCGGCTTGTCCGGATCGATCCCACCCTTCACCAGAGCGATCTGCTCGGTCCCGGACGCCTTGTTGAGAAAGGTCCTTGCGGTCCAGTTCCCGCCCCACCGGCTTTCGAACTGCGCCTCGGCCGTCTGTTCGACCAGGCGATCCTTCTTCAGCCGATAGGCGATGAGATCGCGAATCGTTCCGATCCGGAGATTGTGGAGCTGGGCGAAGGTGAACAGATCCTCCATCCGGGCCATGCTGCCGTCGTCGGACATGATCTCGCAGATCACCCCGGAGGGATTGAGTCCGGCCAGCCGGGCCACGTCGACGGCTGCTTCGGTATGGCCGGCGCGGACCAGGACGCCGCCGTCCCGGGCAACCAGTGGGAAGACGTGCCCCGGCGTGACGAGATGCTCGCGGCCCTTGGCGGCATCGATCGCCACCGAAATGGTGCGGGCCCGGTCCGCCGCGGAAATACCCGTGGTGACCCCGTCCTTCGCCTCGATCGATATGGTGAAAGCCGTCTCCAGCCGGCTGTCGTTGCGGCGCGGCATCAAGGGCAGATCGAGCTGGTCGACCCGCTCCTTCGTCATCGCAAGGCAGACGAGGCCGCGGCCGTGACGGGCCATGAAGTTGATCGCGTCGGGAGTCGCCATCTGCGCCGGGATCACGAGATCGCCTTCATTCTCGCGATCCTCGTCATCGACGAGGATGAACATCCGGCCGTTGCGGGCCTCGTCGATGATCTGCTCCGCGCTTGCCATCACTCCGCGTGAGCCGCTGGCGAGGAACTTTTCGAGCTTCAGGAGGGTCTCGGCGGTCGGATTCCAGTCGACGTCGCCGAGCTTGCGCAGACTGTTGGGGTGAAGCCCGGCGGCCCGGGCTAGGCCGGCGCGGCTGACCTCGCCTGCGCTCACCATTTCGCAAAGGCGATCGATCAATAAAGTGCTCATTCGCGGCGCATATCACATCGTAATGTGATGCTGCAACAGGCGATCACACCGTAGTGGAGCGGGTCTCCATCATCCGTCCGAGATACCGAGCAAGGATGTCGATCTCGATGTTGAGACGCCGACCCACTGCCATGTCCGCCAAGTTCGTCTGCGCCGAAGTGTGCGGGATGAGGTTGATCCCGAAGAGGACGCCGTCCGGACCGTCC
>DASTDX010000028.1:0-2513 GCA_035710145.1 Allosphingosinicella sp. | reverse complement strand
CGGCCCGGGAGTCGCCGAGACGAACACCGACTGCGGGCGCATCGCGTCCCACTCGTTGAAGCGCAGCGGGCGATTATCGATGCAGCTCGGCAGGCGGAAGCCATATTCCGCCAGCGTAATCTTTCTCCGATGGTCGCCGCGTGCCATCGCCCCGATCTGCGGCACCGTCTGGTGGCTCTCGTCGACGAACAGCAGGGCGTTGTCGGGGAGATATTCGAACAGGGTCGGCGGGGGCTCGCCCGGCAGTCGGCCGGTGAGGAAGCGGCTGTAATTCTCGATGCCCGCGCAGCTTCCCGTCGCGGCGATCATCTCCAGATCGAAATTGGTCCGCTGCTCCAGTCGTTGCGCCTCCAGCAGCCGGCCTTCGGCAACCAGTTCCTTCAACCGCTCGGCAAGCTCGTGGCGGATTGCCTCCATCGCCTGCTTCATGGTCGGGCCGGGCGTCACATAATGCGAGTTGGCGAACACCCGGACTTGGTCGAGGCTGGCGCTCTTCTTGCCGGTCAGGGGGTCGAACTCGGTGATTTCCTCCACCTCGTCGCCAAAAAAGCTAATCCGCCAGGCACTGTCCTCATAGTGCGACGGAAAGATCTCCAGATTGTCGCCGCGCACCCGGAAATTGCCGCGGGCGAAGGCGGCGTCGTTGCGCTTGTACTGAAGCGCGACCAGCTTGCGGATGATCTCGCGCTGGTCGACGCTCTCGCCTTTCTTCAAATCGAAGATCATCGCCGAATAGGTTTCGACCGAACCGATTCCGTAGAGGCAGCTGACCGAGGCGACGATGATCACGTCGTCGCGTTCGAGCAGCGACCGGGTTGCAGAGTGGCGCATCCGGTCGATCGCCTCGTTCACCGAGCTTTCCTTCTCGATGTAGGTGTCGGACCGAGGGACGTAGGCCTCGGGTTGGTAATAGTCATAATAGCTGACGAAATATTCGACCGCATTGTCGGGAAAGAAGCTTTTGAACTCGCCGTAAAGCTGGGCGGCGAGGATTTTGTTGGGGGCCAGCACCAGCGCAGGACGCTGCAAGGTCTCGATCACCTTGGCCATGGTGAAGGTCTTGCCCGAGCCGGTGACGCCGAGCAGCACCTGGCTTGCCTCGCCATTCTCGCCGATGCCCTCGACCAGCTCCTTGATCGCGGCCGGCTGGTCGCCGGCCGGTTCGTAGTCCGACTTCAGTATGAACGTCCGCCCGCCCTCGGCCTTGTCCGGCCGCGCCGGGCGGTGCGGGACGAAGCTCTCGCCGGTCTCCGGCTCGGCAAGCGACGTGCGGATCTGAATTGGCATGGCGGCACATATGGGGGCAGCGGGTGCATCGGGCAATTGGCAGGACGCACGGGTCCGCTATGGTGCCGAGACGACGCCACAAAGCGAAGGTTCGCATGTTCATTCGATCGATCGCGCTTGCGCTCATGGCCGCACTGGCGTCATGCGCCACGCCGCCTGCCCCTCCGGCATCGCCCAACATATATGTCATGCGCCACCTGCACACTCCGGCGGGCGTGACCGATCCCGATCTCACCGCGCAGGGCGGCCGATACGCCAGCGCAGTGTCCGACTGGTTCCGCAGCGATCCGCCGAATGCCATTTACGTCAGCAGCACCAAGCGCGCGCAGCAGACGGCCGCGCCGCTGGCTCAACGACTTAAGCTCACGCCGAAAATCTACGATCCGCGCGACACGCCGGGCCTTCTCGCGGCAGTCGTCAAGGAACCGGGCACCGTGCTCATCGTCGGGCACAGCAACACCGTGCCGGATATCGTCGAGGGATTGGGCGGAACCCGGCCGGGGCCCCTGACCCATGAGGATTTCGGCGACATCTGGCACATCGCCGGACCTGCCCGGACGACCACGCGCCAACGGCCTGTCCTGTAGCCGCCACGAACGCAGGGGCTTGCTGCGACCGCTAGTCGGCTCGAAACTCGAGCAGGTCGCCCGGCTGGCAGGCGAGTTCGGTGCAGATCGCTTCCAATGTCGAGAAGCGGATCGCGCGCGCCTTGCCCGTCTTGAGGATCGACAGGTTGGCGAGCGTAATATCGATCCGCTCGGCAAGCTCGGTCAACGTCATCCGCCGTGCGTGCAACAGGTCGTCGAGCCTGACGATGATCGCCATGTCAGACGGTCCCTTCCAGGTCCTCGCGCAACAGCGTGCCCTCGGCGAAAACCCGGGCGAGGACAAAGGTCAGGATTACGGCGAGCCAGCCGCTTGGCGAAAAGCCGGCGTCGAGGTGGAACGGATGCTCGGGCGTTGAGATCGATTTGCCGATCCCGCCGATCGTCATGCTGATCAGCTGCAGGATGAGCAGCAGCCAGGCGATGGCGTGCAGCCGATAGGCGTTGTCAGCGACAAACGGGTCGCCGGCGCGGACCGTCTCGACCATCCGAAAAAGCCGCTTAAGGATCAAATGGTTGAGCGGCACCGCCACGACTCCGAGCGCGGCGATGCCGCGCATGGCCCACATCACCTGCACCGCATCCGACATGCCGGTTACGCCGAGAGCCTTCATCGTCCAG
>DASTDX010000027.1:0-17114 GCA_035710145.1 Allosphingosinicella sp. | reverse complement strand
CCTGGCGGCGCAGCTGGCCGGCCGAGTCCAGCTGGTATCTCATTTACACCTCCGGAACGACGGGCCGGCCCAAAGGGGTGATCTACGCCTACCGGATGGCGCTTGCGAACCATGTCAACATCGGTACCGCGATCGGCCTGACGAGTGCCGACCGAACCGTCGCCTTCCTGCCCAACTTCCACACCGCCGGGATCAATCTCCATGCCCTGCCGACATTGATCGCCGGCGGCCAGGTGACGATTCTCGAATCGTTCGATGCCGATGCCCTGCTCGGCCTCCTCGAGGCAGAAAAAGTCGACACCTTCTTCGGCGTGCCGACCGTCTATCAGGAACTGCTCGATCATCCCGCCTTCGCCCGCGCGCCGCTCGGTTCCGTCCGTCACTGGGGATGCGGCGGGGCGCCGCTGCCGGATCGCCTGGTGGAGCACTACCGGACGCTGGGCGTCCGAGTCTGCAACGGCATGGGAATGACGGAGACCGGGCCGACCGCGTTCCTGGTCGATCCGGTCGACGCGTGGGACCGGATCGGCTCGGTCGGAAAGCCGCAATTATTGTGCAGCGCCAGGATCGTCGACCCCGAGGGCAAGGACGTGCCCGACGGCGAGGTCGGGGATCTCCTTTTTGCCGGACCGGGAATCACACCGGGTTACTGGCGCAACGAGGAGGCGACCCGGGCGGCCTTCGTCGACGGCCATTGGCTTCGCTCCGGTGATCTCGCCAAACGCGATTCAGATGGTTTTTATTACGTCGTTGGCCGCCGGAAGGAGATGTTCATCTCCGGTGGCGAAAACGTCTATCCGGCCGAGGTCGAGAATGTGCTGTGCGCCCATCCAGCGGTCCAGGACGTCGCCGTGCTCGGCGAACCCGATCCCAAATGGGGGGAAGTCGGCCGGGCCTTCGTCCAGCTCGCCAACGGCGCTCGGCCGGACGAGGCCGAGCTCAGTACGTTCTGCCGTCAGCGGCTCGCCCCGTACAAGGTGCCGCGCCGCTTCGATTTCGTCGACGATTTCCCGCGCACCTCCGCGGGCAAGATCCAGAAGCATCTGCTGAGCTGAACGACCGCGATTGGCGGTCAATCGAAGAATATCGTCAGAAGAAGCGCGGAGTCTTCGACCCCCCGGACCCAATGGGACGCGCCGCGTTCCAGATAGATCCAGTCGCCGCGATGCAGCTCAATCTCCCGCTCGGCGCCGAGCACGACGTGCCCCTCCAGGCAGAAGAGCGAGATGAAACCCGCGACCTTGTGTTCCGGAATTGTTGCGCCTGAAGGAACCACCAGGCGGACCGTCTCGAAGCGGTCGGACTTCATGAGCGCCGAGGTTCGCGACGTCGCCAATGCGCTGGCATCGGGTTGAAGATGCACCACCTCCCCTGGTTGGACATGCGTCAGGGCCATCATGAAACTCCTGTTCCCGCCGGAATGGCCGGCATCGCCTCGAGCCGTTCCACGACGATTTCGATCAATTCTCGATGCACGTCCGACAATCTGCGTTCCGCTGCATCCTCCCCGGTCGTGACGCAGACGCAGTAGGCGAGGGCCACAGCTTCGGCCGCGGCCTCGGTCGGCGATGAGGGGTTCTTCGCCAAATGCTCCCGGGCGAGGGTGACCGCACGCTCGAGCGCCAGCGAATTTATGGCGTCTCCATATTCCACGAACGGCGGCTCCGGCTGCTCAGGTTGCGACAGAAGCTGAACAACCGGCTCGGCATTGACGGCGACTGGCGGGCCTCGTCTGACCCGTCGAGACGGCCCGGCGCTGCCAGCTCTCCGCATTCAGGGCAAATCATCTATCCCATCCTTTTTGCTAATGACTCTCACTAGCATAATATGGGTCTAGCCGCAAATGGCGTATCGCTCGGTAAGCTCAGGCTGCGAGCGGTCGGCTGTTGCTCTCCTCGTCGCCGGCAAGCCCGTCCTGCCGCACCAGAGCGAGGATCTCATCCTCCGGAATCGCGCTCCCGATGTCGCAGAAGCGAAGATCGTGGAGCTCGATATGCGGCAGTCCGGAATTGGCCCGGACGACGTCCCAGCTCCTGTGGATCGAGCGATAGGGTTTGCGCGTGGTCGGGTTGGGCAGGAGATAGGGGCAGTCTTCCCATCGCGGCAGTTCGGCGATCAGGTCGACCGTGGCCCGCGTCAGGCGCAGCGCACGTGCCGTTCCATTGTCCTGTGTGGAAAGGGTCCACAGGCCCGATCCGAGATCGAACTGCTCCCACTTCGCCTTGAGAAGTTCGCCCGCTCTCGCTCCGGTGAGCATCAGCAAGGGGAGGATGAAGCGGAGTTGTCGGTTGTGGCTGGTCCTGGCGGCCTCGAGCAGCTTTTGCACTTCGGCGACGGTGAGACCGGCATGCGCGTCCGCCCTCCTGGCGACCCAGCTCTTGCCCTCGAGTGGGTTCGGCTCGGCACCAGGAAGCTTGAGCTGGCCGGCCAGCGTCCACATCTGGCTCAGCAGGCTGTGAAGCCTCTCATCCGTGCCCGGGGGCTGCCGCTCGATCTCCATCTTGGCCTGGAGCCAGGATGTGATGTCCGGCCGCGAAACCTGGTTGAGCCTCGACTGCCCGAAGCGTGGCAATACGTGGTTGTGAAGATCCCGGGACATCCTTTCGCGGCCTTGCTCGTCGCCCTCGAGGGTTTCGAGATAAAGCGCCGCCAGTTCCCCGACGGTGGGGCTCTGCAACTGGTCCTCGAGAATTTCCGCCTTTCCGGACGGTGACTGACCCGTCGCGGCCGGAGGCGGCGCCGGCAACGTCAGGCCCAGTCGCTCGGCCAGCGCGTCCATCGCAATGACGTTGCTGAGCGGATTGCTCCCTTCTCCGGCCTCGTCCGGAGAGGGGAGGCCATGGCTTCTCAACAGATAGGGGGAGACGCGGTGACTCGTGCACAGTCCGCCATTGCCGTCGTCCACCAACGGCTGTTCGAAGGCAATTCCGGTCTGGGGACCAAGGGCGCGAGTCACGCGGGCAAAGGTGATCTGGCCGTCGCCGAAATCGACCAGGACCAGGGCGCCCATCTGCAGCTCAGTCGGGCCGTCGATCAGGGCCCCGGAGTCGGACAGGTTGCGGACGAGCGCGCGATGGTAATTCGTGCCGTGGACCAGCCCGATCTTGCGGTAGATGGTCCGGCGAGCGCTGCGCTGTCTGGCCGGGCCCACCGGCTCGATGACCCAGTCTCCGGCGGTCACTTTCTCCCGCAGCTCGTCGCCGGAAATGGCCTTGCTGTAGATCCACCCCTGGACATGGCTCACGCGAAGGTCGCGGATCAGCTTGAGCTGGTCCGCATATTCGACTCCCTCGGCCGTGGTTTCCATGTCCAGGGCTTCGGCGAGCGCGACGATGGCGGCGATTATCGCACTGTCGCGCGATCCCGGCAGGGTCGCCGCCTGGACAAAGCTCTGGTCGATCTTGATCTTGTCGAACGGCGCGGTTCGCAGATAGCCCAGCGACGAATAACCGGTGCCGAAATCGTCGAGCGCCAGCCGAACGCCGATCGCCTTCAGGGCCGTAAACATCGAGTCCGTTTCGGACGATTCGCCCAGGAAGATGCCTTCGGTGATTTCCAGCTCGAGCTGGGCCGGCCGCAGCTGGGATTCCGCGAGCGCGGCTTCAACCTTGTCCGGAAACCCCTGGTCCGCGAACTGGATCGGGGAGACGTTCACGGCGACGCGGATCTTCCCGGGCCACGTCGCGGCTTCGCAGCAGGCCTGGCGCAGCAGCCAGTCGCCGATCGCGCCGATCAGGCCGGTTTCCTCGGCGATCGGGATGAAGACGGTCGGACAGATCGGGCCGCGCACCGGGTGGTGCCACCTGACCAGCGCCTCGGCGCCGGTCATCACGTTGGTCTTCGCACAGACGATCGGTTGATATTCGACGCTCAATTCGCCGCGCGACAAGGCGTTGCGCAGGTCTTCCTCGAGCGTCCGTCTGTCCTCGGCCGCCTGGAGCAACTCGCTCGAGAAGAATCGGAACCGGCCGCCGCCACTGGTCTTCGACGCATTCAACGCAAGATCGGCGCTTCGAATCAGTTTTTCGGGATGGTTGCCGTCGACCGGGGCAATTGCGATCCCGATCGAGGCTCCGATCAGGCAGCGTGTGCCCGCCAGCGAATAAGGGCGCGACAGGCTGGAGAGGATCTCCTTCGCCGTCGCGCCGATGACGCCCCGATCGCCGCAATTCTGGAGGATGATCTTGAACTCGTCTCCGCTGATCCGGAATATCTTCTCGCGGTCGCCGAGGATCAGGACGAGCCTGTCGGCCACCTGTTTGAGGAGCTGGTCGCCGGCCGGATGGCCCAACGTGTCGTTGACCTGCTTGAAGCGGTCCAGGTTGATGATCATGACCGCGCAGGACGCTTCCCGCGGATCATCGTCCAGCAAGCTGGCGGTCAGCAGCTTCGTCATCCGGTGACGGTTCGGAAGCCCCGTCAACAGATCATATTTGGCGAGCCTGGAAGCCTGTTCGGAGGACTGGCGAAGCTCGGTGACGTCGATCGCGCTGCCGCGATAGCCGTTGAAGCGCCCGCTGCGGTCGAATTGCGGAATCCCCGAGATCGACCAGTACAGGTAAGGCGACAGTCCGGGATGACGAACGATCAATTTCTCGAACGCGTTATTCTTGGCAAGAACGAAGGGGAGACTTCGGCGTCCGGTAGAATCGTCGTCGGCCCGTCCGAATATATCGGCGAACCTGTACCCGATCAGCATCTCGACGGGCTTGTCGAGCAGCTTTGCAATACCTGTCGACAAATAGGTCAGTCTTCCGGATTCGTCGGTCGACCAGAACCAGCCGATCTGGCTTTCCTCGAAGACTTTCAGGAGCTGGATCGCCTCGGCCGAATCAGGTTCCGTGACGCTGGCAGCCGCTCGCGGATCGAGCCGCGCGCCGCTGGAGCCCCACAAACGTTTCTTCAGCATTGAGACCCCGGCCAATTGATCGAGATCAGGCCTTAGTCCTCACGCCTTTAAGAAAAAGTATAACCGTGGCCGATCGCAGTTCGACGGCCGGCCAGTATTTTTCTTTGGCCTGGCCGAGGGATTCATCAGCGACGTGCCAACGCACGTTGCTGACGAAGTATTGGTCGGGGAGAGAGGATTCGAACCTCCGGCCCCTGCCTCCCGAAGACAGTGCTCTACCAGGCTGAGCTACTCCCCGACCGGAGCGGGCCCGGTCGCGCTAAAGCGTCACCGGGACAGGCAGTCGCGGGTCTATAGGGAGGGGCTCGGACGAGTTCAAGCGCTGCTCACTCGCCTTCGGGATAATAATAATCGTCCGCCACAGGCTTGTCGCCCTGGTCGACCGTCGGTTCTTGCGCGGAATCGCCATTGGTCTCGTTGAACAGGGCGTCGACCCGTTCCCGCGCCGCGCGATCCGCTTCCTCCCGCTGCATTTGCGCCATCTGACCGGCGACCGACAAAGCGACGAGCAGGAGGGTGGCGCCGATCGTGGCATAGAGCGCGACGTTGGAGGTGCCGCCGCGATTGTTCAGGCTGGCAACCGCCTTGGCCTGGTCCATGCCCGCGGTCCCGGCGACGAGCCCTTCGCAATGGCGCCGGTAGATATGATTGCCGAACGCGCCGGTGACGAAGGTGAAGCCGATGCTGATCAGAAGGGTGAGCTGACCCAAAGACGGATAAGCGGCGCCGACCAGCCCGATGAGGATGAAGGCACCGAGGAGCAGCCCGAACGGCATCCACATTTTCCGCCAGGCGAACCAGTAGAGGTTGGCGAGGCAGGCCGCCCAGTTCCAGCTGAAACTGGTGCCCTTGGCGCGCAACTCCTTCCAGCGGGCCAGATAATATTCGGCGTTCCGCCCGACGGCCGCGCGGAGCCGCTCCTCGTCGACCGGTTCCGGAGGTGGCGGCGGCGGCGGCGGTGTCTCGACCGGCGGGGGCGGCGGAGGCGGTGGTGACTCCGGTGGTGGCGGCGGCGGCGGGGGTGGTGGAGGCGGAGGCGGAGGAACGACCTCCTCGGCGACCGCTCGGTCTCCTTTGGTACCGGCAAGCCCCTGCAATTCGCGAACCAGTCGCTCGAGATTGGCCTCTCGGTCGGGTCCGAACGCGTCGGTCCAGTGGCGGATCTTGAGGAACAAGGCGAGCCCGGCACCGGGGGTGATGTCCGTGCTCCTGATCGGGAAGATCGGCTTGTGGGTGCTGAACGCCATCTCCGTCTCGGCGCGGACGTAGGGCGATCGGTTCGCCTTGTCGGTCACCAGCACGGCGAAGGCGGAGCATTGTTCGATCGCGAGCTGGAGTTGCTCCGAATAGTCCATTCCGGGGCGCACGTCGCGCGGCGCGATCCACACTCTTATGCCGCGCGCCTCGAACAGGTCGCAAAGGGCATTGGCCTCGTCACGATTCTCCGAACCGTGGCTTATGAAGACGTGGCCGTTGCTCGTCATATCCCCCCCAAAGCCGATGCGTTCAGGCTATCCGTTTCGTCTCGTGCTTGGCAATGATCCAGTGAGGGCGTCAGCCCCGTCGTCCCTCCCGGCACGGCCGGATCACCGCTCCAGAGCGCTCAGCATTTCCTCGATCGCGACGAATTTCTCGCGCGGATGGCCGGCGCGCGCCCGCGCCGCTTCCGCCGCCTCGATCTTCTGCCAGTCGCGGAAGGTGACGACATCGACTCCGCGGCTTTCCAGAAGCCGGTCGAGTCCTGCTCGGCCCTCCTTGCGGCTCCCGCCTCCGCCAAGCCGGCCGGCGATCTTCTCGGCCACCTCGAACCCGTCCGGCCGGTTGGTGCCGATCGTTCCGGTCGGTCCCCGCCGCGCCCAGCCGACGCAATAAAGACCTTCGCCGATCACGCCCTCGTCATTGGCGAAGCGGCCGCGATCCTCTTCATAGGGGACGCCTTCGATCGGCGGAGTCTTGTAGCCGATGCAGGTGACCACCAGCCCGCAGGGAATGGCGTAGGTCTCGCCCGTCCCGACGGCGGCGTTGCGTTCGTCGAGCTTCGTCTTCTCGACGATCATGCGCTCGACCTTGCCGTCGCCCTCGATCGCGATCGGCTTGGCGAAGAAATCGAAATCTATCGTCTTGCGCTTGGTCGGCGCGAGCGTCGCAAAGTGGCGCAGATGGGTGACCGATTTTCTCAGGCCGGGTTCCAGCAGGGCATCGTCGAGTTCGGGCGGAAAGTCCTCCAGGTCGACCCGCGGTACGGCGTCCTCGAGATGGCCGAGTTCGCCCAGTTCCTTGGGCGTCATCGCGATCTGGTGGGGGCCGCGCCGGCCCAGCACGTGTATCTCCGTGATCCTGCTGTTGCCGAGCGCCTCGAAGGCGTGGGCGACGATGTCCGATCCGACGAACTCCGCCGGAGTCTTGGACAGGATCCGGGCGACGTCGAGGGCGACGTTGCCGTTGCCGATCACCGCCGCCGATGCGACGTCCAGCGGTGGATCGACATCGGCGAATTCGGGGTGGCCGTTATACCAGCCGACGAAGGCGGCGGAGCCGATCACGCCGGGCAGATCCGCGCCGGGGATCTCGAGCGGCCGGTCGTTGGGCGCGCCGGTGGCGAGGATCACCGCGTCGTAAAGTCGCTCCAGTTCCGGGATGGTCACGTCGCGCCCGACCAGGACGTTGCCGGCGAATCGGACATTGTCTGACAGAGCGACCTTTTCGTACCTTTTGTAGACGCTCTTGATCGACTGGTGATCGGGCGCCACGCCGAAGCGGATCAGCCCGTAGGGCACCGGCATCCGGTCGATGACGTCGATCCGGACCTCGTCGCCGAACTGCTTCTGCAGGGCCTCGGCGGTATAATAACCGGCCGGACCCGATCCGATCACCGCAACGTGCCGCATCCCGCCTCCCCGTCGATCCGGACCCGATGCTAGGGGCTGCGGCGAACAGCGGCAATGCCTGCTTCGGTTTCTCTTTCGCGCGGTTCTCGGTGCCGTCCGCAACTTTTTGCTCGCAAGCCGATCGCCTTACTTGCGGTCGCCGCTCCGATCCTCGAGTAATTCCGCGCCGGTCCGTTTTATCCCCGCCTCGATCGCCTTGCCGAAGAAGGCCAGAGCCGGCGGCAGCATCAGCTCGACTCGGGCGAGCGTGTCGCGGACGTCGATCTGGGCGTTCACCTCCTGGCCCATCATGACGATCTGGAGCGCCAGCCGGTCGCCGTTCCAGGCGGACCGGACCTCGGCGGCGCCTGGGATGAAGCTCTTGAGGCTGCCGACCCCCCCGGCCACCCTTTTTTTCGCCTCCTCGGCGCCGAGGCGATGGGGAACGTCGACGCTGATCGGGCTGCTCATCGCCTCAGTCTAGCGGTGTTTGCGAGAGGGACAACCGCCGCCATCACTCTCGGCCGGCCTGGACAAAATCTCGTTAACCATCCGCTGAAGCGGTTTCCTAAGCATTACCGATGGATATGCACCCATTCTATTCGCAGAGGGGACTGATGCGATGCGTGCACTCGCTCGGCTGCGCAGCCTGATCCGGGACCAGAAAGGCAATGCGCTCGTCATCGGCGCGGCGGCCATGCCGCTGATCGTCGGCGCTGCCGCCATCGCCGTCGATACGGCCCAGGTCACTTTGGCCAAAAGGCAGCTTCAGAGGACCGCCGATTCCGCCGCTCTGGCAGGCGCCTACGCCATTGCCCAGAGCCTTGAATCCTCCGCCTCCGTTCGGACTCAGAACGTCAACACTTCGGTCAACCACGATCTTTCGCTCAACGGCGACATGGCGCTGAGCGGAAGCCCGGTCATCCAGAACGCGCCCGCGGTCGGCCTTTATGCCGGCAATCCGCGCGCCGTCCGGGTCGCTCTGGCCCACCAGCGGGCCGTCCCGTTCATGTCCTTCTTCCGCGGGCCGACGATGGGGGTCTCCGTGGAGGCGACCGCCGCAGTGGTCTATCTCGGCGAATATTGCCTGATCTCGCTCGAGGACGACGCCGTGACGGGGATCACCTTCATCGGCAACACGACCGCCAATCTCGGTTGCGGCGTGATCAGCAATTCCCGATCCAGTACGGCGGTCAGCGCCGGCGGAAGCGCCACGGTCATCGCCGATCCGGTCGCCGCGGTCGGCGGTGTCCCTCAGAGCGGCGCTTATTCGCCCGGAAACCTGCTTCTGCCGGGTTCGCTTCAGCAGCCGGATCCGTTCGCCGGGCTGCCCGAGCCGGTTCTCCCCAACCCCTGTTCGGCCGAATTGAGGGTTCAGCCGGGCGACAGCTACACCGTCACCCCCAACGCGAGCGGGATCTATTGTTACCGCGGCATGGACATCAAGGGCACGCTCAGCCTGGCCCCCGGTATCTATTATATCGACGGCGGCAACCTCAGTTTCGGCGCCCAGTCCGTCGTCAGCGGCACCGGCGTCACCTTCATCCTCACCAGCAGCAACGCGGCGAGCAATCCATCGTCGATCGCCAACCTGGACATCAACGGCGGCGCCCAGATGAACCTCTCCTCGCCGACCAGCGGCACCTACAAGGGGGTGCTGGTGTACCAGGATCGGCGGGCCCCCTACGGGAGCAGCCACATCAACGGCAACAGCGCCACCAGCTTCGAGGGCGCGTTCTACTTCCCGAGCCGCGAGCTGGTCTTCAACGGCACCACCGGGATGCAGACCCAGTGCATTCAGCTGGTTGGGCGAAGGCTCGCCTTCAGCGGCAACGGGCACATCCAGAACAATTGTCCGTCGAACGGCGGTGGCCGGGCGATCCAGGCGATGTTCGTGAGATTGGTAGGCTGACGATGCGGCACGTGATCCTCTCCAGGCTCAGGGGCCTGCCCCGCGATTCGCGCGGCACCAGCGTCGTCGAGTTCGCCTTGCTCGCGCCGATCCTGGCCATCACCTTCATGGGCGTGACCGATGTGTCGATGGCCTATTCCCGACAGCTGGCGATCGAGCAAGCGGCGTTCCGGGCGCTCGAGAAAGTCTCGGTCGGGACGGCCCAGTCGAATTATGACTATCTGCGCGCAGAGGCCGCGGCGGCCGATGGCCCCGACGGGGTCCTGGAAAGCCACGTCACCGTGACGCCGCGGCTGGAATGCAACCAGGTGACCCAGCCTTCTTTCGACGGGACCTGTCCGGAAGGAGAGATGATCTCCCGTTATGTGCAGATCAATATTGCCTACACCTACACGCCGATGTTCTTCGAAGGTCCGCTCGCGGCCATTGGCGACAGCAACGGCCAGGTGGCCCTGACGGCAACCTCGTCGGTGAGGGTTCAGTGATGAGGATCTTGTTTCGACTGAGAGGTGAGACCAGGGGTGCGGCCGTGCTCGAATTCGCCTTGGTAGCGCCGGCCCTGATCCTGTTCATCATCGGCATCGCCCAGTTCGGGGTGATGTTCATGGCGAACAACGGCCTGCGCAACGCGGTCGGCGAGGGCGCCCGTTACGCGACCATTTATCCGCGCCCGACCAACGCCCAGATCAGCCAGCGGGTGACCGACGGCCGGTTCGGCCTGAATCCGGCCCGGATCACCGGCCCCACCTACACATCCGGGGTTTCGGCAGGCGTCGAATATGTCGACATCACGATGAGCTACACGGTAACTCCGGACTTCATCTTCTTCACCTTGCCGCCGATGACGCTCACCGAGACTCGCCGGGCGTTCGTTTACTCCACGAGCGCCACCTAGTTCCTCGCGCGCGACGGCTGCGCCGGAACGGGGTGCAACCCTTCCCGCGGTTCGGCTATAGTCCGCGGGATGCGGTTCCCGGTCCTTGCGTTCCTCTTCCTGTCATATGCGGCTCCGGCGGCGGCTCAGGAACTGCCGGAAGGTCAGGGGGAGGCGGAGTTTCGCGCCGCTTATGATTCGTCGCCGGGATTCCGGGGCGGAATCCTCTCCTTCGAAGCGTGGCAGCAGGCGGCCGGAGTCGCCGGCGTCCTTCCGACCTGGCAGGTGGTCCGGACCGCGAGCATGTGGCGCGAATGCAATGGCGCGCCGTTCGAGGTGCCGCCGGCGAGTTTCTGGCCCGACATGGTCAAGACCCTGCGGTTCATCCGCGATCATGTCCGTCCGGCCGTCGGCCCCGTCGAATCCGTTTCGGGCTATCGCAACCCGGCGCTCAATGCCTGCGCCCGCGGATCGCAGCGAAGCGCCCATCTCGATTTCTTCGCTTTGGACCTCGTCCCCGTTCAGCCGCTCACCCGCCGGCAATTGTTCGAACGCGTCTGCCCGATGCATTCGGCTCATGGCCCTACCGCCGATGTCGGCCTGGGCTTCTACAGTTTCACCCGCTTCCATATCGACACCCGGGGCTTCCGGCGCTGGGGCTCCGCCGGGCCTGCGGGCGGCGAAAGCCCCTGCGCGGTGCTCGAACGTGGCGAGGATCCCGAGGCTCCGCCTTTGCCTGCGACCGTCGTGGCCGCTCCGGCGCAGCCTCTTCTCGTCCCGGCGCAGACCGATTCGGTCCCGCCGTCGGCGCCTGCGGGTCGCCCGCCGATTTCCGATCCCACCCCCTCTTCATCCACCGTTCAGGGTGATTCGCCTAATAATCCAAGCACATAAGCGGGGCTTAGGAAGCGCCCGCAAGTGACTGGAAACAGCCGCGGTCTTGGCCGCAGGCGCGGGGGCCCTTGGGGGCGACCCACAGGACAGGAACAGGGGATGCTGGACAAACTTCGCTTGGCCGCGATCGCGGCGACGCTTTCGCTCACGCTCGCTCCGGCCGCCAGCCTTGGTGGGACCTCGCCTTCGGCGCCGACCGCGGCGCCCCAGGCCCGCGCCGCCGCCGCTGTCGCCGCCGCACCCGTGGCGGCGCCGGCGCCAGAACCCGAATTCGGGCTCGAGGCCCATGACCATGATCACGGCTCCGGCCTCGCGCCCGGCCAGAATGCCGACGATTTCCGCAACTGGCTGGCCCGCTCTCCCGTCAACCGCGCCCGCCTGGCCGCCTTTGAGGATCGCCTCGCCGCGGAAGGCGTCGATAATGTCGTCCCGGTCTGGCAGCTCGTCCGCACCTCCTCTTCCTGGCGGCAGTGCGGCGCCGATCCGTTCGAGGTCGCTCCGGCCGACAAATGGGACAATATCGTCACCACCCTGAAATTCGTCCGCGACAAGGTCGAGCCGGCGATCGGCAAGGTCGAGGCCTTGTCCGCCTATCGCAACGAAAGGCTCAATGCCTGCTCCGCCGGCGCCCCGAGAAGCGCCCACCGCCAGTTCTTCGCGCTCGATCTCACGCCGGTGGCGGCCGACGTCAGCCGCGACCGGATAATCCGCGGCATCTGCGCCGCTCATTCCGGCGGCGGCAGCGTCTACCGGGCCGGGCTCGGCTTCTACAGCGGCCGGCGCTTCCACGTCGATTCGAACGGCTTCCGCAAATGGGGCCCCGACGGCCGCGGCGCCTCCAGCCCCTGCGTCACCCACGCCTGACTACAGGGCCATTGGCCCCTGCCATTGGCCTCGGCCGCCGGTAAGGCTAAACGGGGGCATGTCCACTTACACGATCGACACGGCGACCAGCCGGGCCAACCCGTCGCCGGCGCCGATGAAGCGGCTCACCGCGCCCGCCATCATGGCCCGCAAGGGCGGCGACCCGATCGTCGCCTTGACCGCCTACACGATGCGGACGGCGCAGCTTCTCGATCCCCATTGCGATCTGCTCCTGGTCGGGGACAGCCTCGGCCAGGTCATTTACGGCCTGCCGTCGACCATCCCGGTCACCCTGGAGATGATGTGCGCACACGGCGCCGCCGTCGTGCGCGGATCCTGGCATGCTCTGGTCGCGATCGACATGCCGTTCGGCTCCTACGAAGCGAGTCCGGATCAGGCCTTTCTCAACGCCGCCCGGATCCTCAAGGAAACCGGCGCCGCGGCCGTGAAGCTGGAAGGGGGCGAGGCGATGGCCGAGACCGTCGCTTTCCTGGCGAAGCGCGGCATCCCGGTGATCGGGCACGTCGGGCTCACGCCGCAGGCGGTCAACGCCTTGGGCGGCTATCGCGCCCGGGGACGTGACGAGGCCGAGGCGAAGAAGGTCATCGCCGACGCGAAGGCGATCGCCGAAGCCGGCTGTTTCGCCCTCGTCCTCGAGGGCGTGATGGAGGAGATCGCGGTCGAGGCGACCCAGTCGGTCGCCTGCCCAACGATCGGCATCGGCGCGTCGGCCCGCTGCGACGGCCAGATCCTCGTCACCGAGGACATGCTCGGCCTGTTCGAGCGCACGCCGCGTTTCGTCAAAAGGTTCGGCGACCTCGCCGGCGAGATCGCCGCTGCCGCCGAAGCTTATGCCGCGGCGGTCAGCAGCCGCGACTTTCCCGGCGAAGAGCAGATCTACCGAAGCAAGAAGTGAGAGCCCTTCCGTTTGCGGCGGCGCCTCGGTAAGGAGCGCGGGGGCGCGTCCACAAGGCGCCGGACAACAAGGCAAATCAGGCGGCAGCCGAACCGGGGCGACGACCCGGCCGCAATCTGGAGAGACGAGTTGGCGATCAAGCCGAACGACAGCGATACGTTCCTGAGAGAAGTGGACGAGGAACTGCGCCGGGAGCGGATGAACCGCTTCATGACGCAATATGGCTGGGCGTTGATCGCTGGAATCGTCTTGTTCCTCGGTGCGATCGGCGGCTGGATCTGGTGGCAGAACCGGCAGCAGCAGCAGGCGGCCGCGGATGGCGAGGCGCTGATCGGTGCGCTCGAAAGCCTCGAGGCGGGCAACGTCAAGGCGGCCGAACCGCAGATTGCGCAATTGGCGGAAAGCGATCGCGACGGCTATCGCCTTGCCGCCTTGTTCACGCGCGCGAACACCCAGCTTCAGTCCGGCAACCGGGCCGCGGCCGTCGCGACCCTTCGTGGGATCGCCGGCGATGCGGACGCGGCCGAGCCCTATCGCCAGGCTGCCTTGGTCCGCCAGACCGCACTCGAATTTGATAGCCTCCAGCCGCAGGTCGTGATCCAGCGGCTCGGCGCGCTCGCCCGACCCGGCCAGGCATGGTTCGGGACGGCCGGTGAGATGGTGGCCATCGCTTATCTGAAGATGGGCCAGCAGCAGCGCGCAGGCCAGTTGTTCCAGCGGATCGGCCGGGACGAAAGCGTTCCGCCCACCATCCGTACAAGAGCCGTTCAGATGGCGGGCTCTTTAGGTTTCAATGCACTCGAGGAGCCGGCCGCTCCAGGCGCGGCACCCGCTGCCGCCCCGGCGGTCACGCCCGCAACGAAGGAAGAGACTGAATGAAGCGTGCTTTACTTGCGCTGACCGCTCTTGGTCTGCTGAGCGGTTGCGGGGTCTTCGGCGGGTCCGAGCGACGCAACACGCCGACGGTCGGCACGCGGATCCCGGTCCTCGCCACCGAGGCCAATATCGAGGTGGATCCGACCCTGGCCGGTCTCCCGGTCGCGATTCCGGCTCCCGCGCTGAACGCGGACTGGCCGCAGCCCGGCGGCAACCCGGCCAAGTCGATGGGCCACGTCGCGCTGGGCGATACGCTCGCTCAGGCCTGGAGCGTCAGCATCGGCTCCGGAAGCAGCAACCGGGCCCGGCTTGCGGCTGAACCGGTCGTCGCCGACGGCCGGGTCTACACGATCGATACCAATGCCCGGGTGCGCGCGTTCAGCACCGAAAATGGCGGTCTGATCTGGGAACGCCAGGTGCGCGGCCAGAATTCGCCGAGCGAGGCCCTGTTCGGCGGCGGCGTGAGCTTCGACGGCGGCCGGGTCTATGCGACCAACGGCGCCGGCGACGCCGCGGCGATCGATGCCGCGACCGGCACCATCATCTGGATGGTGAAGCCGGGCGGCCCGCTGCGTGGCGCGCCGACCATCGCAAACGAAAATGTCTGGGCGGTCAGCCAGGACAATCAGCTTTACGCCCTCAACACCGCCAATGGTGAAACGCGCTGGACGGGCACCGGCTCGTTCGAGCTGGCCGGCGTGTTCGGCGCCGCCGCGCCCGCTTTCTCGCAAAGCACGGTCGTCGCGGGTTACTCGTCCGGCGAGCTCACCGCTTATCGCTACGAAAACGGCCAGGTGGTGTGGCAGGACGCGCTCGCCCGGACCGGGGTGAGCACCATTGTCGGGACCATCTCGGACATCGACGCCGATCCGGTCATCGATCAGGGTCGGGTGTTCGCGGTCGGCCAGGGCGGCCGGATGGTCGCGGTCGAGCTGATCACCGGTCAGCGCGTCTGGGAACTGAACATCGCCGGCATCTCGACCCCCTGGGCGGCCGGAGAATGGGTTTTCGTCGTCACCGATCGGGCCCAGTTGCTCGCTTTGTCCAGGGCGTCGGGCCGGGTCCGGTGGATGTCGCAGCTTCCCGCCTTCCGCGATCCGGGCGACGAGAAGGGGCCGATCTTCTGGCGTGGCCCGGTACTCGCCGGCAATCGCCTGATCCTTGCGAGCTCGGCCGGACACCTCGCTTTCGTGTCGCCGGCCGACGGGACGATCCTTTCCACCACTTCTGTTCGGGCGCCTGTTTCGCTTCCGCCAGTGGTTGCGAACAACACGCTCTACGTGCTCGATGATACCGGACGGTTGACCGCCTGGAGGTAAGGGGGCAGGCCACCACGGGTCCGCCGGCGATCCATTCCTCCGGCACAGGTATTCAAGAACCCATGGCGAAGCTGCCCACCGTCGCGATCATCGGCCGGCCCAATGTCGGCAAGTCCACCTTGTTCAACCGGCTGGTCGGGCGAAAGCTCGCCTTGGTCGACGATCGGCCGGGGGTCACGCGCGATCGGCGCGAGGGCGAGGCCACTTTGCTCGGCATGGATTTCCGGGTCATCGACACGGCCGGTTACGAAGACGAGGATCCGCAAACGCTTCCGGGAAGGATGCGCGCCCAGACGGTCGCCGCGGTCCGGGAAGCGGACGTCGCCTTGTTCCTGATCGACGCCCGCGCGGGAGTCACGCCCCTGGACGAGGAAATCGCCCGCTGGCTGCGCTCGGAGACCACGCCGATCGTCCTCGCCGCCAACAAGGCCGAGGGTCGCTCCGGCGAAACCGGGATCCTCGAGGCTTATTCGCTCGGCCTCGGCGAGCCGATCGCGATGAGCGCCGAGCATGGCGAAGGCGTCGTCGACCTGTTCGAGCATCTTCGCCCCCATGTGGAGCGCGAAGAGCCGCTGGAGACCGAGGAAGAGGCCGAAGAAGGGCCCTTGAAGCTCGCGATCGTCGGCCGTCCCAATGCCGGCAAGTCGACCCTCATCAACCGGATCCTCGATCAGGAACGACTGATCACCGGTCCCGAAGCCGGGATCACCCGCGATTCGATCGCGATCGACTGGGAATGGCGCTCGCCGGATGGGGAGGTTCGGCCGGTCCGGCTGATCGACACCGCCGGCATGCGCAAGAAGGCGAAGGTCGATGACAAGCTGGAGCGGCTTTCGGTCGCCGACGCCCGCCGCGCGGTGGATTTCGCCGAGGTCGTCGTCCTCCTGCTCGACGGGACCCGCGGCCTCGAGGCGCAGGACCTTCGGATCGCGGACAATGTGCTCCAGGAAGGGCGCGCATTGATCGTCGCCATCAACAAATGGGACGTCGCCGAGAATGCCAGTTCCCTGTTCAACGGGGTCAAGGCGGCCCTGGACGAGGGGCTCGCCCAGGCCCGCGGCATTCCGCTGCTGACCGTGTCGGGCAAGACGGGCAAGGGCATCGACACGCTGCTGAAGGCGGCCTTCGAGGTTCGCGACGCCTGGTCGCGCCGCGTCGGCACCGGCGAATTGAACCGCTGGTTCGAGGAAGCGGTGGAAAAGAACCCGCCGCCGGCCGCGGGCGGCAAGAGGATCAAGCTCCGCTACATCACCCAGGTGGCGTCCCGCCCGCCGACCTTCATCCTGTTCGGCAATCGGACGGAGGAGCTTCCGGAAAGCTATCGCCGCTATCTGGTCAACGGAATCCGCCGCGATCTCGGCTTTGGCGCCGTCCCGGTCCGACTCACCGCCCGCTCTTCGCGCAATCCCTTCGACCGCAAGTAGCTGTTCATGAACGATTCTTCCCTTCGAAGAGAAGGGGCGAATCTGGGGCTTGGTGCGCCACGGGCTATTTCCGGCATCTCCAACCCGCGACTTTCCGCGCCTCCGCGTCAACGCCCTGTTTACTCGCCGGGCGTAGACCGGGGTCGAACATGAGCAAAGGGAATGCAGCTTTGGACGATTCGTCCGGCGAACTGGTGGACTGGGCCATTTTCTCGCAGATGCGCAGCGAGCTCGGGGCGAGCTTCGTGCGGATCCTCGG
>DASTDX010000026.1:0-5547 GCA_035710145.1 Allosphingosinicella sp. | reverse complement strand
GAGAAGCACCAGATCCCGATCGCCAAGGACAAGAGAGGTGAATCGCCCTTCTCCGTCGACGCGAATCTGCTCCATTCATCGTCGGAAGGGAAAGTGCTCGAGGATCCGGCTGCCGAGGCGCCGGAATATGTCCACCAACGCACGATCTCCCCGGAGGAAGCCCCAGACAAGCCGACCCTCATCGAGATCGGCTTCGAGTGCGGCGATCCCGTGTCGATCGACGGCGACGCCATGTCGCCGGCGACCTTGCTCGCCAGACTGAACCAGCTCGGCCACGACAATGGCATCGGCCGGCTGGACCTGGTCGAGAACCGCTTCGTCGGGATGAAGTCGCGCGGGGTGTACGAGACTCCCGGGGGGACGATCCTGCTTGCCGCCCATCGCGGCATCGAATCGATCACCCTCGACGGCGGCGCGATGCATCTCAAGGACGAGATCATGCCGCGTTACGCCAAGCTCATCTATAACGGCTTCTGGTTCTCACCAGAGCGCGAGATGCTCCAGGCCCTGATCGACAAGAGCCAGGAGCAGGTCAGCGGAACCGTGCGGATGAAGCTCTACAAGGGCAATGCGACGGTGATCGGCCGTGAAAGCCCGCTTTCGCTCTACGACCAGGACCTCGTCACCTTCGAGGAGGGCAGTGGCGGCTACGACCAGCGCGACGCCGCGGGTTTCATCCGGCTCAACGCCCTTCGCCTGAGGATCGCGGCCAAAAGGGCGATGCGGCAAGCGAAAGGGTAGAGCCCGTGCCGTCTTGCTGAACCCTTCGGCAGGACGTTTCAGCCGTGGAGCGCCTCGGGGCTGTTGCGGATCATGAGGCGATTTAAACGCGACACCGATAGCGCAGCCTCGTCAGGATGTGACGTCCGCCGCCACAGGCGGTCTCTCACCCGCTGGTGAATCGTGCGTCGCCTGCAGGCAGAAGGGGCAGTTGCGGGCGAAGTGGCCGGGATAGATTTCCTCCAGCTCCGGCTCGATCGTCTTCATCCGTTCGTCGTGCGGGATCGGGCTTCGGGGCCAGAAGCTGCACCCGCTCGGCGGGTTCAAGGGCGAGGGCGGATCGCCCTGGAGAATGACCCGCTGCCGGCTGCGCTCGAGACGGGGATCCGGAAGCGGGATCGCGCTCATCAAGGCGCGCGTGTAGATATGGAGCGGATCGTCGACGATCGTCTCGGATTCGCCAAGCTCGATGATCTTGCCGAGATACATGACCGCGATCCGGTCGGCGATATAGCGAACCACCGACAGATCGTGGGAAACGAAGATCATCGTCAGCCCCATGTCGTCGCGAAGCTTCTTGAGAAGATTGAGGATCTGGGACTGGATCGAGACGTCCAGAGCCGACACGGGCTCGTCGGCGATGATGAGCTTCGGCTCCGGCGCCAGGGCCCGGGCGATCGCCACCCGCTGACGCTGACCGCCGGAGAATTCGTGCGGGTATTTCTTCATGTTCGAAGGATTGAGGCCGACCAGCCTGAGCAATTCGATCACCCGCCCGCGCAATTCCTGCCCGCGCACGTCCGGGTGTCGGGTCCGGATCGCTTCGGCAAGCGCGTCATAGACCGTCATCCTCGGATTGAGCGACGCGTAGGGATCCTGGAAGACCATCTGGAAATTGATCCGCTGATGGCGGATCTCGCTGTAGGGCAGAGCGCTGAGCTCCTGGCCCTCGAGGATGATCCGTCCGGAGGTCGGGCGGATGATCTGCATGATGGTCCGGCTGAGCGTCGTCTTGCCGCAGCCGGATTCCCCGACGAGACCCAGTATCTCCCCCTCACGGATTTTGAGGGAGACATTGTCGACTGCCTTGACGACGCCCTTGCTCTTGCGGGTCAGCCAGGTCTTTCCACGATCGAAGTGCTGGCACACCGAGTCCAGCACCAGGAAATCATCCCGTGGCGCGGCGCGTTCGACGTCCGTCATTCCGCGGCCTCCGGAACATCCCGGGTCAGAACGTCCTCGATCGGACGGCTCCGGTCGCAATATTGGCAGTCCTGGAAGCAGTGGCCTTTCGTCAGCACCACGATTTCCGGCTGCGGCCCTTCAGGCGGCGCAAGCTTGGGATACGGGCAGCGCGGATAGAAAGCGCAGCCCTGGATCGGCTTGCTGAGATCCGGCGGGGTCCCCGGCACGGTGTAGAGCAGATCGCCCTTGTCCTGGAGCGACGGAATCGCCTTCTGGAGGGCGCGCGTATAGGGGTGCTGCGGCTCGTAGAAGATCTGGTCCGTCGTGCCACTTTCCACGTCCCGGCCGGCATACATCACGTTCACCCGGTCGCAATTGCCGGCAACGACGCCGAGATCGTGGGTGACGAGGATGATGGCGGTGCCCAGTTGCTCCTGCCGCCGCTTAAGGAGATCCAATACCTGCGCCTGGATCGTCACGTCGAGGGCGGTAGTCGGCTCGTCGGCGATCAACAGGTCGGGCTTGGTGAGCAAGGCCGAAGCGATCATCACCCGCTGACGCATGCCGCCGGAGAATTCGTGCGGATAGCCGTGAATGCGTTTCTCCGCATCGGCTATGCCGACCTCCTCGAGGCTGTCGATCGCCTGGTGCAAGGCCGCCTTGTAATCGAGATCGCTGTGCAGGCGCAGCGATTCGATCATCTGGGTCGAAACCTTCAGGAACGGGTTCAGCGACGTCATTGGATCCTGGAAGATCATCGCGATCCGGCCACCCCGTATTTCGCGCATCCTCGACTCGGACACTTTAAACAGATCCTCACCGTCGAACATCACGACCCCGCGATCGATCCGCCCGGGCTCCTGGATCAGGCGCATGATCGAGTAACAGGTGACCGACTTGCCGCTCCCGGATTCGCCGACGATGCCGACGGTCTGGCCGCGCTCCACCTCAAAGCTGACCCCGTCGACGGCACGCACGAGACCGCTGCGAAGATGAAACGAGGTCGCCAGATCATGGACTTCGAGCAGAGCCATCGCGGTCAGTCCCTCGCGCTCTTGGGGTCGAGCGCGTCGCGCAACCCGTCACCAAGGAAGTTCAGCGAGAACAAGGTCAGCGCGAAGAAGAAGGCCGGGAAGATGAGGAGCCAGGGGAAGATTTCCATATTCTGCTGACCTTCGTTGATCAGCACCCCCCAGGAGGCATTGGGGGGCTGCACCCCGAGCCCCAGGAAGCTCAGAAAGGCTTCGAGCAGCATCACCGCCGGCACGGTCAGGGTGGCGACGACGATCACCGGACCGAGTACGTTCGGGATCAGGTGCCTGAGGATGATGCGGCGGTGGCTGTAGCCAAGCGAGACCGCGGCCTCGATGAATTCCTGCTTGCGAAGCGCCATCACGCCCGAGCGGACGATCCGCGCCATGGTGAGCCATTCGACGGCGCCGATCGCGACGAACATCAGCCACAGGGAACGGCCGAAAGCCACCATCAGGAGGATCACGAAAATGGTGAACGGAATCGCGTAGAGCAGGTCGACGATTCGCATCATGACGGAATCGGTCCTGCCACCGACATAGCCCGCGGTGGCGCCGTAAATGACTCCGATCAGGAGCGCGACCACAGTGGCGATCAGCCCGACGAGCAGCGAAATCCGTCCACCCTCCATTACCCGGACCATGAGATCCCGGCCGAGCGTGTCGGTTCCGAACCAATGCTCCGCGGTCGGCCCCTGGGCGCCCTTCATTAGATCCTGCGCCTGGCTGTCCCAGGGCGAAAGGAACGGCCCGACGATGCAGAAGAGCGAGATGGCGATGAAGATGAAGAGGCTGATCAGGGCGAGCCGGTTGCGCCCAAGCCGATGCCATGCGTCCCGCCACAGGGAAGCCCCCTGCTCGATCTCGATCGCCTCGGGCTCGCGGCGGACATCCTCCTCCGCGCCGATGACGGCTTCCACCGTCCGGGTCATGACCGCACCCTCACTGGCTTCCGATCACTCATATTTCAGCCTCGGATTGAGGAAGACGTGGGCGATATCGGCGAGCAGGTTCATCACCACGATCAGGGTCGCGAACAGGACGGTGAGCCCGAGGATGAGGAAGTCATCGCGGTTCAGCGCACCCTTCACGAACCATTGGCCGAGGCCCGGAATCTGGAAAATGGTTTCGACCACGAACGATCCGGCGATGATCCCGGCCAATGCCGGCCCGAGGAAGGTTATCGCCGGGATCAAGCCGCCCTTCAGGCAATGCTTCCAGACGATCGTCCATTCCGAAACGCCCTTCGCGCGCGCCGTCCGGACGAAATCCTGATTGAGCATCTCGAGCATTCCGCCGCGCGTCAGCCGCGCGAAGTAAGCCGCGTAATAAAGGCCCAGGGTGGCGGCCGGCAGAACGATATATTCGGGGCCATACCACCCTGATACCGGCAGCAGGCGAAGGATCAGGCCGAACACCAGGGCGAGCAAGGGGCCCATCACGAAGGTCGGGAGGCAGATGCCGGCCATCGACACCGACATCGGCACATAATCGAGCCAGGTATTTCTCTTGACGGCGGCGATGATCCCGGTCGGGATCCCGATCAGCAAGGCCGCGAGCAGCGAGATCGCGCCGAGCTTGAGCGAGACCGGGAAGGATTCGGCGATGATCTGGGTGACCGAGCGGTTGGCATAGACCGCAGACGGGCCGAACTCGCCGCTCAACGCATTGGTGAGCGAGGTCCAGAAACGCTCTGTGACGGGTTTGTCGTAGCCGTAGAAAGCCTCGATCTGGGCGAGGATCTCCGGACGGATCGCGCGCTCCGAGCTGAATGGGCTACCGGGGGTCGCGGCGACCAGGAAGAAGGTCACCGCATAGATGGCCAGCAAGACGAGCAGGCCCTGAAGCAGCCGAACGGCAATGAACTTCAGCATAACAAGCCGCCAAGCGCCGCCGACTGTCGGACAGGGCGGCGTAGCCGGGCCCGATCCCCCCGGCCCGAAAGGCCGCCCGGCACGACCGACGAACCTGAAAGCGCGTTAGAGATTGAACGAGACATATTTGTAGGGGTGATTGTCGAGCACCACCGGGTTCCAGCCCTGCAGCCGCGGATCCTTCAAATAGGTCCGAGTGTACCAGTAGATCGGAATCACCGGCAGCTCGGTGAGCAGGAGCCTCTCCGCTTCCTGCATCGCCCGCACCCGGTCAGGTTCGGACTGGGCCGTTCGAGCCTGCTGGATCAAAGCGTCGTAGCGTGGATTGGCCCAGCCGGTGTCGTTGTTGCCGTTCCCGGTCGTGAAAATCTCCAGGAAGGTCATCGGATAAGCGTAATCGGCGATCCAGCCGGCCCTCGACAGATCGAAGTTCAGCTGGCTCTGGCTGTCGAGATAGACCTTCCATTCCTGGTTGTAGATGCCGACATCGATCCCGAGATGCTGGCGCCACATCGCCTGGATCGCCTCGGCGATCTTGCGGTGGGCTTCCGACGTGTTGATCAGGATCTCCTTGCGCGGGAAGCCGCGGCCACCCGGGAACCCGGCCTCGGCCAGAAGCTGGCGCGCCCGAGCGGGATTGAACTGGACCTGTTCGGAAGGCGGGTAACCCTGAATGCCCGGCGGAACGATGCCACTGGCACCGACCTGGCCGCCCTGGGCGACGCGCTCGACGATCA
>DASTDX010000025.1:0-4595 GCA_035710145.1 Allosphingosinicella sp. | reverse complement strand
TAGACGCCCGGACGGTCGACCTTGACCCAGGTCTCGTTGAGGCGGCCCGGGTTGGCGTCGATCTTGGTCCAGAAGGCCGGCAGCGCGAAGGCGTGGATCACGTCGTTGGAAGTGACGATGAACTTCACCACCTTGCCGGCCGGAATGACGAGGCGCTCGTCAACGGCAAGCAGCGGCGGACCGTCGGCGTCGGTGCGGAACCGGTCGCCGGCTTTGACGTCCTTCTGCTCCTTGAGCATGTTGGAGACGATCTCGAACCCGCCGTTGTCGGGATATTGATAGGTCCAGTACCACTGGTTGCCGATCACCTTGACCGTCAGGTCGGCCGGGGGCGGGCTGTACTGTGCACGGATCAGGCGGATCGAGGGAATGGCGATCGCCACCAGGATCAGCACCGGGACCAGGGTCCAGACCACCTCGATCAGCGTATTGTGACTGGTGCGCGACGGGGTCGGATTGGCGCCGCGGCGATACCGGACGATGGTCCAGACGAGCAGGGCGAGAACGAAAAGGCTGATGACGACGCAAAGTACCAGCAGCCAATTGTTATGGAAGCCGGCGGCCTGCTGGCCGACTTCAGTCACCTGGTCCTGAAGCCCCATGCGTCCGTCGGGGACGCCAACGCCCGGCGTCGGCGCGACATGGTCGATGCCCGGGGCCGCAGGAGCAGCCGCGGGGGGCGCGGCATCGGCCGGGGCGACCACTGGCGCGGGTGCGGCCGGCTGAGGCGCCGCGGTCACTTGCGGAGCGGCGGCCTCGGTCGCCTGGGCCATTGCCGTTGCGGGTGTAAGTCCGGCTGCCGCAAGGGCAATCGCCCATCCCATCAATTTCATCGTCACCCCGATCGGTTCGGTTGCAAGGAAGGGCCCGCCGGGCGCCGGCAGGTCCGAAATTGGCGGCCTTATAGGCGGGACATTCCAGTCCCTCAAGCCGTCGTTCCGACGGGATTTTGCGGCCAGTTGCGAGTGATGCCCGGCAAGCCTATTTCCTGCCCCGGCAAAAGAGGAGAAGCCGGTGACCGACGATGAGATTTTGGCCGAATTCCGGGCCGCGGAGGCGCTTCTGGAAGGCCATTTCATTCTCTCGTCCGGTCTTCGCAGCCCGCGCTACCTGCAATGCGCCCGGGTGCTGATGGACGGCAAGCGGGCCGAGCGGCTGGCGCGGGCGCTGGCGACGAAGCTTCCCGTAGCGGTGCGCGAATCCGTCGATGCGGTCGTCTCGCCGGCGATGGGCGGGGTCGTCATCGGCCATGAGATGGGCCGGGCCCTTGGTAAGCCGGCCATGTTCGTCGAACGGCCGGAAGGGACGTTCCACCTTCGGCGCGGATTTTCGCTGAAGCCCGGCGAGCGGGTGCTGATGGTCGAGGATGTCGTCACCACCGGCCTCTCGTCCAGGGAGGCCATTGCGGCGATCGAGCAGGCGGGCGGCAAGGTGATCGCCGAAGCGGCGCTGGTCGACCGGTCGGGCGGCACCGTCGACCTTGGCGTACCCTTCCATCCGCTGATCCGAATCGATGTCCCGACCTATGACGCCAACAACCTGCCCGAGGAGCTGGCCAGGATTCCGGCGATCAAGCCCGGGAGCCGAGCCGCCTGATGGCAGGCAAGCTCCGCCAATCCGTCGATGACAGGCTCCGCCTGGGGGTCAACATCGACCATGTCGCGACCATCAGGAATGCGCGCGGCGGGCCGCATCCCGACCCCGTCCGCGCCGCACATGCCGCCGCTCGGGCCGGGGCCGACGGGATCACCGCCCACCTGCGCGAGGACCGGCGGCATATCACCGATGAGGATATCGACCGGCTGATGGCCGAAATCGACCTGCCGCTGAACCTGGAGATGGCGGCGACGGAGGAAATGCTGGCGATCGCGCTGGCTCACCGGCCGCACGCGGCCTGCATCGTTCCGGAGCGGCGCGAGGAACGGACGACCGAGGGCGGGCTTGATGCCGCCGGGCAGTTGGACGCACTGACGCCCTATGTGTCCCGGCTGAAGGATGCGGGCATCCGCGTTTCGCTGTTCATCGAGCCGAGCGAAGAGCAGGTGGCGGCGGCCATCCGGCTCGGCGCTCCGGTGGTCGAGTTCCACACCGGCCGCTACGCCCATGTTGACGGCGAGGAGCGGGAGATCGAGCTAAAGCGGATCGCCGATGCCGCTGCGCTTGCCGCCAAGAACGGGATCGAGCCGCATGCCGGCCACGGCCTGACGTTCGACAATGTCGCGCCCATCGCCGCCATCCCGCAGCTGGCCGAGCTGAACATCGGCCATTTCCTGGTCGGCGAGGCGATTTTCATCGGGCTGGAGCATAGCGTCCGCCAGATGCGTGCGCTGATGGATGAGGCGATGCCGGAGCGCGGCTTGCTGGGGGCAAGCCGCCGTCCTGCCCCCGGCATGACTGCTCCGTCATGATTATCGGCATCGGCTCCGACCTCTGCAACATCGAGCGGATCCAGGCCTCGGTCGAGCGGTTTGGCGAGCGATTCCTCCAACGCGTCTTCACCGACATCGAGCGCGGCAAGGCTGCCGGCCGGCCGCACAGCATGGCCGGAACCCTGGCCAAGCGCTTCGCCGCCAAGGAGGCCTTTTCCAAGGCGGTCGGCACCGGATTCAAGCGAGGCGTCTACATGAAGGACATCGGCGTGGTGAACGCCCCGTCCGGCGCCCCGACCCTGCATTTGACCGGTGGCGCCAAGGCGCGGCTTGACGCGCTTGCGCCCGCAGGCCACGCCGTCGAGGTTCATCTGACGATGACCGACGACCACCCCTGGGCGCAGGCTTTCGTCATCCTTTACGCCCGCAAGATGGAGCCCTGATTGTCCGAGCGTCCCGAAGCCGTTTCCGCCCCTGACAGTGCGATCCCGGCCGAACCCGAATTAGTGAAAACGGAGAGCCGCGGCCAGATGCTCTGGCGCGAGTTCAAGGGATTGACCTGGGTCCTGCTGGCGGTGCTGGCCTTCCACAGCTTCATCGCCAAGCCCTTCTACATCCCGTCGGAATCGATGATGCCGAACCTGCTGACGGGCGACCGGCTGGTGGTGACCAAATATCCCTATGGCTGGTCCTATGTTTCGCCGACGATCCCCAATCCGGTCGCCATCGTCGGCAACCTGATCGGCGGCAATCGCCCGTGGAGCGTCACCCTGCCCTTCTCCAAGGGCCGGGTGCTGGGCAGCCTGCCCGAGCGCGGCGACGTGGTCATCGTGACCCCGCCCGGCGGCAACCAGGATTATATCAAGCGGGTGATCGGACTTCCCGGCGACACGATCGAGCTGCGTGAGGGTCGCCTGATCCTCAACGGCAAGGCGGTGAAGGCAGAGGTGCGCCCATCGATTTACGTTCCGGTCGACGCCAATGCGCCATGCACGCTCGACCATTTCTACGACCGGCTGATCCAGACGGAGCACGGCGAATTCTGCCGACTGCCAATCGTGCGCGAGACCCTGCCCAATGGCGTGAGCTATGACACGATCGATGACTTCAACGGGTCGGACGGCGACAATTATGCGCCGATCCGAGTGCCGGCGGGCCGGGTCTTCCTGATGGGCGACAACCGCGATCATAGCGCCGACAGCCGATTCCCGCTGGGCGAACCCAACAACGGCCTCGGCGGGGCGGTGCCGTGGGAGAATATCGGCGGCCGTGCGGAATTCATCACCTTCAGCCTCGACGGAACGACTGCCCTCAACCCGCTGACCTGGCTGCCGGCATTCCGCGAAGGCCGGGCAGGCAATTCGCTTCGGCCGACGAAGGACTAGCAACATGGCAAAGACGCCGCTTCCGCCTGAAAGCCCCGGCCCGGCAGACCTGTCGAGCCATACGGTCAGGGCGGAAGCGCAACGCGCCGCCGTCTGGCTCGGCATGGCGCTGGCCATCATCGGTGTCATCGTCCTGGCCCAGCCGATCCTCCTGATCCTCGGTGGGATGATATTCGCCGTCATTCTCGATGGCGGGACTCGGCTTCTGGGCCGGGTATTGCCAATCGGCCGCGGCTGGCGCCTGGCGATCGTGACCATCGCCGGGTTCGGGTTCATCGCCTGGGTCTTCTACTTCGCTGGGTCGACCCTCGCCGCGCAGGCGGAGACGCTGCGCGTCGTGATCGGCGATCAATGGGCCAGGCTGGTAGGCTATCTCGGCTCGATCGGGCTGTTGCCCGAGGGCGGAGTCTCGAACCTCGGCTCCCAGCTGCTGGGTGGGGTCGGGCGGCTGGCCAGCGCGGTCAACACGGTCGCCGGCATCCTGTCGTCGATCGTCGCCGTCCTGGTCATCGGCATCTTCATTGCAATCGAGCCACGGCTCTACGATCGCGGCTTCGCGTGGATGTTGCCGATGGAGCGGCGGCCCAGCTTCTATGACATCGGCGACCATGTCAGCTTCGTCCTGAGGCGGCTGATGGCCGGACGGATCCTCGGGATGTTCGTCGAGGGGATCGGAACCTGGCTGATGCTGCTGGCGGGCGGGGTGCCGATGGCGGCACTGCTAGGCCTGCTGACCGGGCTATTGGCCTTCATTCCGAACATCGGCGCAATCATTTCCGGCCTGCTGATGGTCGCGGTCGGATTTTCGGCCGGGACCGATGCCGGCCTATGGGCGATCGTC
>DASTDX010000024.1:0-3152 GCA_035710145.1 Allosphingosinicella sp. | reverse complement strand
GACTTTTCTTTCTCTTTGGAGAGGGAAGAAGTGGAGAGCTTCGTCGGGCTCGGCCCGAACGGGTGGGATTCCAGGGCGCAACCCGTCTTCGCCTTCTTCGCGCCTTCACGTGAACCAGAGCAGCGTCCGTGCAGCCGCCGTCGCAAGCCGGTTCGCAACGATCTCCCAAGCGTCACCCTGAACTTGTTTCAGGGTCCAGTTCTCCACCCGCTCGATGGCGCGCCGCTGGATGCTAAAACGCGTTCACCAGGACGACCCCAACTCGAACCCGGCTTGATCCCCGCCGGGCGAAGCCGCAAGGCTTGGGCGATGACGTCTCCGCCCGGACCGCCGATCTCGACTGCGCGTTACCGGGCCTTGGTCTTCTGGGCCGCCTGTGCGCTCATCGCCGCCGGCGTGGCTTTTCACTTGCCGATGCTCGTCATGGCCCACGAAATGGGCAACCGGATTGCGGGCATGCCGATGGATGGGTGGATGTGGCTCGGCATGGTCCTGATCCTGGCCGGCGTTCCGGCGGCGATCTACGGCGCCTTGCCGGCGAAGGTGCCGCATCACGGCCGGCATGCCGGGACCCTGTTCGAGGCGCCGGACGAGACGCCTCTTGGCCGCTGGCACTGGGGCGTTCTCCTCGTGCTGACCTTGGGTCTTGTGATCGACGTGATGAAGCCGGCCACTTTGGGCTTCGTCCTCCCCGGCCTCGCCGCCGAATATGGGATCGCGCGGTCGACCGCGGCCTTGCTGCCTCTCGTCGCCTTGACCGGGACGGTGGTCGGCTCCTTCGTCTGGGGCTGGCTCGCCGACGTCTGTGGGCGGCGGGTGTCGATCATGCTTTCGACGATCCTGTTCGTCGCGACCTCGATCTGCGGGGCGATGCCCTGGTTCGAGCTCAACCTTTTGATGTGCTTCCTGATGGGCGGATCGGCCGGCGGCATGCTGCCGGTGGTCTACACCTTGCTGGCCGAGGTCATGCCGCCCAGGCACCGCTCCTGGGTCCTGGTCCTCGTCGGCGGCACCGGCATGGTCGGCGGCTATCTCGCGGCCAGCGCGGCGGCGCATTTGTTCGAGCCCGAATATGGCTGGCGAAGCCTGTGGCTCCAGGGCTTCCCGACCGGGATCCTCCTGCTGGCTCTGGCCCGCCTGATCCCGGAATCGCCGCGTTTCCTGGCCGCTTCGGGCCGCGAGTCCGAGCTCGCCGACATGGCCCGCAAATATGGGATCGTCCGAACCGAGCGCGAGCCCGCATGGCCGGACGGGAGCGGCCCGAAGCGGCGCCATCGCGGCCTGACGCCGGCTTTGGTCCTCGCCGCTCTGGCCTGGAGCTTCGTCAATTTCGGGCTTCTCCTCTGGCTTCCGTCGGACCTTCAGCAGCGCGGCTACAGCGCCGGCCTGGCGAGCGGCATCCTCGCCAGCTCCGCTCTGGTCGCGCTTCCGACGATCATGCTCGCCGCTTATTTTTATGCCCGCTGGAGCAGCAAATGGACCCTGGTCGGGACCATCCTTCTCACCCTCGCCGGATTGCTCGGCGCCTTGCTTCCGGGAAGCCTGCTCGCGTCGCCATTCGTCGTCGTGACCCTGATCGCCTTGCTGATCGTCGGCAGCAACGGGATGATCGCCGTGCTTCTGCCTTATGCCGCCGAAAATTATCCGCTCGGCCTTCGCGGGCGGGCGACCGGCCTGGTCGCCGGAAGCAGCAAGTTCGGCGGCGTCGCCGTCCAGCTCTTCGCCCTGATCGGCCTCATTCCCACTCTCGAGGGCGCGGCTTTGGCCTTGCTCCTTCCGATGGTCGCCGCAATCATCCTCGTCGCCGTCGCCGGGCGCGAGACCAGGGGACGGAGCCTTCAGATGCTCGAGGCCGACCGATGAGGCGCATGAGGGCATCATGACCAACATTCCCGAAACCGTCTGCGCCCTGGGCGCCGAGCTTGGCGAGGGGCCGGTCTGGAACGGCTCCGATCGGGCGCTCTGGTTCGTCGACATCAAGGGGCCGCGCATCCATCGTTTCGATCCCGCCGACGGCGCCCTTCGCAGCTGGACCGCGCCGGAACCGGTCGGCTGGGTCCTGCCCGCCGCCGCCGGCGGCCTGGTGGCGGGGCTCAAGAGCGGCCTCCATGCCTTCGATCCCGACAACGGCGCATTCGCATCGATTGCCCGGATCGAGCCGGACCGGCCGCAGAACCGGCTCAACGACGCCGCCACCGATCCGAAGGGGCGGATCCGGTTCGGGACGATGGACGACAGCGAAAAGGGCCCGACCGGCGAATATTATTGCTTCGACCGCGGCGAGGTTCGTGCGCTGGGCCTGCCGCCGGTCCGGATCACCAACGGGCCGGCTTTGTCGCCGGACGGGCGGATCCTCTACACCGTCGACACCGTCGGCCAGGTCGTCCACGCGAGCGACATCGCCGAGAATGGCACGATCGCTCGGACCCGCGAGTTCGTCCGCCTCCAGCCGGGCGAAGGTTATCCCGACGGCCCGACCGTGGACAGCGAAGGCTGCGTCTGGATCGCTCTGTTCTTCGGCTGGGCCGCGCGTCGTTATTCGCCGGCGGGGGAGCTGCTCGAGACGGTCCGCTTTCCGGTCGGCAACGTCACCAAGCTCGCCTTCGGCGGCGACGATCTGCGCACCGTCTATGCGACCACCGCCCGCCTTCACCTGAAGCCGGAGGACCTGGAACGCCAGCCCGAGGCCGGCAACCTGTTCGCCTTCCGCACCGACGTTCCCGGCATCCCGGTGACGCCCGTGGCGCTGGGTTAGAGCGTCACCCTGAACACCCCAACGTCACCCTGAACTTGGTTCAGGGTCCAGTCCTCCACCCGCACCGGATCTCTGCGCGGAAACACAAAGCCACGAAGCCCACCCGTCACCCGGCGAAGGCTGGTCCATCCCCAGGCCCGCAACCCGGGGCCGATCTCGCCGAGCCGACCCGGCGCCTCGCTCAAGCCTGCCGAAAATAATCGATCGTCTGCACCAGGCCCTCGTCCAGCCCGATCTTCGGTGACCATCCCAGCTTCGCCTCCGCGAGCGCGATGTCGGGCTGCCGGCGAAGCGGATCGTCCTCGGGCAGACTCTCGAACGCCAGCTCGGAATCGGATCCGGTCAGCGCGATCACCTTCCGTGCCAGGTCGATCATCGCGATCTCGGCGGGATTGCC
>DASTDX010000023.1:0-4005 GCA_035710145.1 Allosphingosinicella sp. | reverse complement strand
GCGTGATCGGCACCAAAGGCGTCGAGAAGACCACGAAGCTTCGCGATCATGCCGCATTTCCCAAAGCGCGCCGGGAGGCCAGATGGTGGGCGTGGGTGATCGCCACCGCGAGCGCGTCGGCGGCATCGGCGCCGGCCACCTTCACGCCGGGAAGCAGCCGCTGGATCATGGCGTGGACCTGCGCCTTGTCGGCGCCGCCGACGCCGACGATCGCCTTCTTCACGAGCCGCGGTGCATATTCGCCGACCTCGAGGCCACGGCGCGCCGCCGCCAGGAGGATCACGCCGCGGGCCTGGCCAAGCTTCAGGGTCGACTGGGGATTGTCGTTGAGAAACACTTCCTCGACCGCCGCGGCATCGGGCCGGTGGGCCTCGATCACTTCCCCAAGCACCTGATCGAGCCGGACGAGCCGCTCGGCCAGCTTTTGCCTGGGGTCGGTCCGAACCTGGCCGTTGCCGACATGGCTGAGCCGATTGCCCTGCGCCTCGATCACGCCCCAGCCGGTGCAGGCAAGGCCCGGATCGAGGCCGATGATGATCAGGCCAGTCGCTCCAGCACTTCGTCGGAGACTTCGTAATTGCCCCAGACCGTCTGGACGTCGTCATCCTCCTCGAGCAGGTCGACAAGGCGGATCAGCTGATCGGCCTCGGCTTCGCCGACCTCCACCGAAGTTTGCGGCCGCCAGGCGAGCTTGATGCTCTCCGCTTCGCCAAGATGCGATTCGAGCGCCTTCGCCACTTCGTGAAGGCCGTCGATCGACGTCCAGATCTGGTGGCCGCCTTCGTCGCTCTCCACATCCTCGGCACCGGCCTCGATCGCGGCCTCGAAGACCTTGTCGGGACTGCCGGCGGACTCGGGATAAGAAATAAGCCCGAGGCGGTCGAATCCGTGAGTGACCGAGCCCGAGGCGCCGAGATTGCCGCCATTCTTCGAGAAGATGGTGCGGACGTTGGTCGCGGTGCGGTTGCGATTGTCGGTGAGCGCCTCGACCACGAGCGAGACTCCGCCGGGCCCGAAGCCCTCATAACGAATCTCTTCGTAATTCTCCGCTTCGCCGCCGCTCGCCTTGTCGATCGCGCGCTGGATATTGTCCTTCGGCATCGACTGGGCGCGCGCCGCGGTCACCGCCGCCCGGAGCCGCGGATTGGCGTCCGGATCCGGAAGCCCGGACTTGGCCGCGACCGTGATCTCCCGCGAAAGCTTGGAGAACATCGCCGAGCGCTTCTTGTCCTGAGCGCCCTTGCGATACATGATGTTCTTGAACTTGCTGTGACCGGCCATCGCCGTCCGCCGCCTTCCTGTTTTCCCTTGACCGAGGTCTAGCCGCGCCGCCCGGGCGCTTCAATCATGCCAGGCCGAGCGCCGCCTTGTAGGTTTCAAGCAAGGCCTCGGCTTCCTGGCGGGCATTGTTCTCCATCTTCCGGAGGCGGACGATCGTCCGCATCGTCTTGGGATCATAGCCGCGCGCCTTGGCCTCGCCATAGACGTCCTTCACGTCGTCGGCGATCGCCTTCTTCTCTTCCTCCAGCCGCTCGATACGTTCGATCAGCAGCCTCAATTCGTCGGCCGCGACGTTTCCTTCCGCCACTTATTGCTCCCTTGGATTCGGTTGAGGGGCCGGCTCTAGGGCGTGAATCCGTTGGCCGCAACGTACTCGATGCTTGCCGCCCAACGGGGTTGCGCTGTCATGCCGAGCCGGTATGGCCGCAAGCGATGCCGAGCAAAGAGACGCCTGCCAGCCGCTTCGTCCCGCGCAGCCGAAAGGTCCGGATCCTCGCCACTCTGGGACCGGCCAGCAACACGCCGGAAGTGATCCGGAGGCTGATCGTCACCGGCGCCGACGCCTTCCGGATCAACATGAGCCACGGCACGCACGCCGATCACAAGCAGTTGATCGACGCCATCCGGGCGCTCGAATCGGAGCTCGAACGGCCGACGACGATCCTCGCCGACCTGCAGGGCCCGAAGCTTCGGGTCGGCAAGTTCAAGGGCGACAAGGCGAAACTCGAGAGAGGCCAGACCTTCGTCTTCGACAGCAAGGACCAGCCCGGCGATTCCCGTCGAGTGATGCTGCCGCACCGGGAGATTTTCGAGGCGGTCGAGCTCGGGACCCGGCTGCTGGTCGACGACGGCAAGCTCGTCTTCCGGGTCACCGGAGTCAGCAAGGGCGAGATCGAGGCCGAAGTCGAGACCGGCGGGATCATTTCCAACAACAAGGGGCTCAACGTCCCGGACGTCGTGCTCCCGCTCACCCCACTGACCGACAAGGACCGAAACGACCTCTCCTTCGCACTCGATCAGAATGTGGACTGGGTCGCCTTGTCCTTCGTTCAGCGTCCCGAGGACGTTGCGGAGGCGCGCCGGCTGATCGGCGGCCGCGCCGCCTTGCTCGCCAAGATCGAGAAGCCTTCGGCGATCGACCGGCTCGAGGGCATATTGGAGCTGGCCGACGCGGTGATGGTCGCCCGCGGCGATCTCGGCGTCGAGCTTCCGCCGCAGGACGTACCGCCGCTCCAGAAGCGGATCGTCGAGGCCGCCCGCCGGATGGGCAAGCCGGTGGTGGTCGCGACACAGATGCTGGAATCGATGATCAGCTCGCCGACTCCGACGAGGGCCGAAGTTTCGGACGTCGCCACGGCCGTCTATGACGGCGCCGACGCGATCATGCTGTCCGCCGAAAGCGCCTCCGGCCAGTTTCCCTGCGAGACGGTCGAGATGATGAACAAGATCGCGACCAGCGCCGAAGCCGATCCCAGCCATTATGCCCGGGTCCACTTCACCGAGACGCTGCCGGACGCGACCACCAACGACGCCATCGCCCGGGCCGCGGGCGAGATGACCCGCACCGTGAGCGCCTCGGCGATCGTCTGCTTCACCAGCTCGGGTTCGACGGCGCGCCGGGTCGCCCGCGAACGGCCCACCGTGCCCCTTCTGGTCTTGACGCCTTCCCTTCGGACCGCTCGATTGCTCGGCCTGCTCTGGGGCGCTCATGCCGTGCGCACCCGCGACGTCCACAGCTTCGAACAGATGGTCGGCAAGTCGAAGCGGATGGCGCTTCGCCACGGCCTCGCCAAGGCGGGGGACCGGATCATCGTCACCGCCGGGGTCCCCTTCGGAACCCCCGGTTCGACCAACGTCGTCCATGTCGCCCGACTGATCGGCGACGAGCTGGTGCGCCACAAGAGCGACTGAAGTTAGCTTCGCGAGAGGAGCGGACGCCCTGCTCAGTCGGACAGAAGCCCCGGGATCAGATCCGGTATCTCCCGCGCCAGGAATCCGACTCGGCCCACCTTCCTGGTCAATATCCGGCCCGCCTGAGCGTGCAGCCAGACGCCCCAGAGGGTTGCACTGAGGGGATCGGCGCCGCGCGCGCACAGCCCGCCGACGATCCCGGACAATGTGTCACCACTGCCCGAGGTCGCGAGGCCGACGCCGCCGCCCTCCAGCCGGAACAGGTCGCCTTGCGGCGAGGCGATGAAGCTGAACCGGCCTTTGACCAATGCGACGGCGTTGAAGCGGTTCGCCGCCTCGATGGCCGCTTCGCCCGGATCGGCCTCGACCGCGCCACGATCGCGGCCGAGCAACTTGGCCATTTCACCGGCGTGCGGAAGCAGGATCGTGCCGCCGTCCCAGCGGCGAACCCGATCTTCGAGGGGACCCAGGCATTCGAGCGCGGCGGCGTCCAGCACCAGCGGAATGAAGGCGCCGCAGCCGAGCAATCCGGCCAACAGGGCCTCCAGCGCCGGCCCATGCCTCAGGCCGCAACCGATCGCGACCGCCTGGGCCATTTTGGCCCACTCGATCAGCGGCGCGATCCCGGCTTCGGCGATGTCTCCTTCGTCGGTCTCGGGATAGCCGACCACCCTGGCTTCCGGCACCGCGATCGCGATCGCCGTCGAAAGGCTCGCCGCGGTTCCGATCTGAAGCTTGCCGGCGCCGGCACGAAGCGCGGCGACGCCGGCCAGCAAGGCGGCGCCGCCCAGTTCGCGGCTGCCGGCGATGACC
>DASTDX010000022.1:0-3317 GCA_035710145.1 Allosphingosinicella sp. | reverse complement strand
CGGTCGCTGGTCTGGTGGACCGGCTGCATCGAGGCGATCGTGCCGTGCGCCCGAAAGCGCGGAAGGTCCGCCGGGTCGACGATCTGGGCATGCTCGATGCGCCAGCGGCGGTCACGCCCATAGGTCGCGGACAATTCGTCGATCGCATCGAGCAACTGGGCGTTGGCGGCGTCGCCGATCGCGTGGACCGCGACCTGGAAACCGTCCATCGCCGCCCGGCTCATCGAGTTCTTCAGCTGCGTGTCGGTCACCAAAGGCAGCCCGCGCTGGCCCGGCGCATCGCGATAGTCCTGCTTCAGCCAGGCGCCGCGCGAGCCCAGGGCGCCGTCGAGGTACAGTTTCACGCCGATCATCCGAAGCCGGCTGTCGTAAAGCCAGGGCGTCGGCGCGCGCCCGGCGATGGCGAGCAGATTGTCGATTCCGGAAGCGTAGGACAGGATCCTGACGTTGAGCCGGCCCTCGTCGCCGGCGCGGCGGATGACGTTCCAGCCGTCGGTATCGGTGCCCATGTCCGCAGCGGCGGTGAGGCCGTTGGAGAGCATGATCTCCTGCGCCCTCGTAAACGCCCGGTCGCGCTGAAGCGGTACCGGTTCCGGCACCGCGTTGGCGACCAGGGGCATCGCCGCGTCCACGAAGATCCCGTTGGGCTCGCGGCCGTTGCGCTCGATCCGTCCGCCTTCCGGCGCCCGGCTCTGGGCGGTCACGCCGGCTTCGCGCATCGCCACGCTGTTCGCCCATCCGGCATGGCCATCGACGCGCGTCAGCCAGACCGGCCGGCCGGGGACGACGCTGTCGAGATCGGCGGCGGTCGGGAATCGGCCCAGGCCCCAGCGTTCCTGGTTCCAGCCGCGGCCGACGATCCAGCGCGGGCTCGGATTGGCGGCCGCATATTCGGCGATCCGCCGCTGCGCCTCCTGGAGCGAATTGGTGTCCGAAAGATCGAGCAGGATCGCGTTGAAGCCGAGGCCCATGACATGGCCGTGCGCGTCGATCAGCCCCGGGATCAGGGTCCGGCCGCGTCCGTCCAGCCGGTAACGCGGCCGCTCCGGCCGCCGCTCGCGGCCGCTGTAGAGCTGCTTCACCCGGCCGTCCTCGCCGATCAGGAGGCCGTTGAAGCGCTGCAGCCGCCCGTCATCGCGGAGCGTGTAGCCGTTGACGTTGTCGACCAGCAGGTCGGCGATCGCCGGGGTCGTGCCGAGGATCAGGGCGGCGAGGAACAGGAAAAGCTTCTTCATCGGCCCGGCGATAGGGCTTGTTTGCCGGGTACGCCAGCGTCTAGACCGCGCTCCGATGACGCTGCCGATCGGCCTTCCCGAGATCGAAGCCGCCGCCGAACGGATTGCCGGCGCGGTGCTTCGAACCCCCACTCTGCCGAGCCGGGCTTTGTCCGACCTGACGGGTGCGAGCGTCTGGCTGAAGTTCGAGAATCTGCAGCATACCGGCGCCTACAAGGAGCGCGGCGCGCTCAACAAGCTGCTGCTGATGGACGAGAGCACGCGGGCCCGCGGCGTGATCGCGGCCTCGGCCGGCAACCACAGCCAGGCGGTCGCTTATCATGCCCGCCGGCTGGGCGTCCCGGCGGTGATCGTCATGCCGGAATCGACCCCGATCGTGAAGGTCAGCCAGACCGAAAGCCACGGCGCCGAAGTCGTGCTTCATGGCGAGATCTTCGACGAGGCCTATGCCGAGGCGCTTCGCCTGGCGGACAGTCGCGGCCTCACCTTCATCCATCCGTTCGACGATCTGGAAGTGATCGCCGGCCAGGGCACTGTCGCCCTCGAACTGCTCGCCGACGTGCCCGAGGTCGACACCTTGTTCGTCCCGATCGGCGGCGGCGGCCTCATCTCCGGGATCGGCATCGCCGCCAAGGCCCTTCGGCCCGACATCCAGATCATCGGCGTTCAGGCCGAGCTTTATCCGAGCATGTACGCCAAGTTCGCTCGCCAGCCTCTGCCCTGCGCGGGCGACACGATCGCGGAGGGCATCGCGGTCAAGGCACCGGGCATGCTCACCGCCGGGATCATCAACCACATCGTCGACGACATCTTGCTCGTGCCGGAGCGTGACATCGAACATGCGATCGGTCTTCTCGTCCGCGCCCAGAGGACCGTCGTCGAGGGCGCCGCCGCCGTCGGCCTGGCGGCTTTGCTCGCCGATCCCGTCCGCTTTCGTGGGAAGAAGATCGGGCTCGTCCTTTCCGGTGGGAATATCGACACGCATTTGCTGGCCAACGTCCTGCTGAGGGACCTGGCCCGCTCCGGCCGAATGACCCGGCTCCGGATCCAGCTGCAGGACCGGCCGGGCGCTCTGGTGTCGGTCATGACCCAGTTCAGCGAGCATCAGGTCAACATCGTCGAGGTGAACCACCAGCGCATCTTCAATAGCCTCCCCGCCAAGGACGCCACGATCGACGTCGAATGCGAGGCCCGCGACGCTGAACAGATCCGCAAGCTGGTCGACGCGCTCCAGGCGCAGGGTTTCACGGTCAATCCGGTCGCCATCGACTAGCTCGGCCCGCATGCGGCGACGGCGGTCGTGACGGCGCCTGCACGCCGATCCGGCGCTCTTCATTAGCTTCCGCGCCTCGTTGCGTCCCAACATGGAACGGCTCGCCGCAATGCGCGTCGTACCGTCGAACCCAAGCTTCCCAACCGGGCGGCATCGGCTCATAAACATTCGGGTAACCACATGTTGGTGGAGTCGACTTGAGCGCACCGTTCCGCTTTCCACGGTTCTTCGTGACCACGCCTGCGCCGTGTCCCTATCTGGTGGGCAAGACGGAGCGGAAGGTGTTCACCGAGCTTTCCGGGCCTCATGCCGGCGAGCTGAACGATGCGCTTGGCCGGATCGGCTTTCGCCGCAGCCAGAACGTCGCCTACCGGCCGAGCTGCCTCGATTGCACGGCCTGCATTTCGGTGCGGGTCGTCGCGTCGGATTTCCAGCCCAGCGCCACCCACCGGCGGGTGCTCCGGCGCAACCGCGATCTCGAGGTGACGGCCTGCAAGCCCTGGGCGACGGAGGAGCAATATGAGCTGCTTCGCCGTTATCTTCGGGCCCGGCACCCGGACGGCGGCATGGTTGAGATGGACGAGCAGGACTTCTCCGACATGGTCGAGCAAAGCCCGGTCCGGACCTTCATGATCGAATATCGGGAGCCCTCGGTCGATGGGCGGCCGGGGCGGCTGGTGGGCGCCTGCCTCACCGACCAGCAGGCGGACGGGCTGTCGATGATCTACAGCTTCTTCGAACCGGACGACGAAAGGCGCTCGGGCCTCGGCACCTTCATCATTCTCGACCACATCGTCCGCGCCGGGCGC
>DASTDX010000021.1:0-2268 GCA_035710145.1 Allosphingosinicella sp. | reverse complement strand
GGCCGGATCGATCTGGATCGACCATTGACCGATGCCATCCCCGATCTGCGCCAATATGACGTCGCCAACGCCCCTGAGCGTCGGCTGACCTTTCGCGACTGCCTGGCCCACCGGACGTTTCTCCCGGCGGTCGAGCCGATCTACACGTACGGGGCGGATCCGGATCGCCTGCGCGCGTTCGTGCTTCAGCGCGAATGGCGGCATGTCGAACCTTGTTATTCCGACATGAATTTCATCCTTCTCGGGATCGCGATCGAAAGGATCACGGGCGCGTAGCTCTCGGATTGGCCGCTTCCGGAGGAGCTCGCTTATGGTCCGGTTCCTGCGCCGGTCGTAGCCACCGAGGCCTGTGCCTGGCGCAATCGGGTGATGAAAGGCGAGGTCCATGACGAGAATGCCTGGGCGCTCGGCGGTGCAGCCGGGCATGCCGGCCTGTTCGGTACCGTCGGCGGCGTCATCGGTTATGCGCGCGGACTGATCGATGGAAGCGCCTCGCCGTTCCTGCTCGACGCGATCCGAACCCGGCAGCGCGGCGACCGGACCTGCGGATGGGAACGCCGTTTCGCCGGCTGGCATGGCGGCGACTCTTGTTCGGATGAGACGATCGGCCATACCGGTTTTACCGGCACCGGCCTGTGGGTGGATTTCGAGCGCGGTCTGGCCTGGACCCTGCTGACCAACCGGGTCCATCCGAGCCGTCATCGCGAGACGGGAATCCTGGAGTTGCGCCGGGCCACCGGCGACGCGGTCATCCAGGCCTTCGGCTAATTCGCGTCGGCGATCGTCGCCAACACCCGGTCCATCACGGCCGTGGCACCGCCGCCCGGCGGCACGTCGTTGGCGAAGAAGGAGAATATCAGGGTCTGCCCGCTGCGCGCGGTCATGTACCCGGACAAGGCGTTCGTCGCGTTCAGTGACCCCGTTTTCGCGAACAGTCGACGTTCGAGCGTCGATCCCCGAAACCGGTTGGCAAGTGTGCCGTCGACGGCGGCGACGGGAAACGTCTCGCGCCACGCGGTGCCCCACGATTGCGTGGTGGCCCAACGCAGCAGGCGAGCGACGGCGCGCGGCGACATCCGGTTGTAGGTCGACATTCCGGATCCGTCCGAAAGGTCCCAGCCGGTCCTCGAGGTGCCGGCTTGTTCGAGCAAGGTCCCGATGACCGCGACGCCGTCCTGGATGGATCCCGAACCGCTGAGGATACCCAGACGACGGACCATCAATTCCGCGTGCAGATTCTGGCTCTCCTTGTTGATCCGGACCAGATCTTCGCGGAGCGGCGGCGGAACCACGCGTGCCAGGTCCGGCTCGGTCGCGACGGGCGGCGGTGCGTTGCTGGTCGCTTCCTCGCCTTCGCCGCCCTCTGCGGGCCGGTGGCGGACCCGTACCTGTCCGGTCACCCGGACACCACGCGCCTCGAGCAGGGTCCGCAGCCTTTGGGCGGCATAAAGGGCCGGATCGTCGATCCCGAGACGCAGGGTCCTCGGCTCCGCGGAGGCTGCGATCCGACCGGTCAGGCGAAGATCCAGGCTGCCGGGCATTCGCGTGAAGCGAAGGTCGGTTTCCCCTTCCGCGACGGTCACCGCCTGGTTTGTGACCCGGTAATAAGGAAGCTCATCCAGCGAAGGCGGCTGACCCACTTCGGCCGGCGTCACCCGCAGCCGAAATTCGTTGTCGTCCAGGGTCAGGGCCGAGATACCAGTGCCATAAGCGGTGACGATGTTGTTCCAGCCCATGCCCGGGCTCCAGCGCTGGTCCGGGAACAGGGTGTCGTCGCCGATCACGTCGCGTACCCGGCGGGTCCGGGCGGCAACGGCGTCGGCCAAGGTGGCGAGACAGTTGGTGACACAGTCGGCAGAGCTCGAAAGTCGAGCATCGCCGTGGCCGACCAGAACGACGTCGCGGACACGCCGCCTCACCTCGACGAGCCGAACCGCGGCGCCCCCGGCCGAATCCGGCTGGTCCAGCCCGGGCAGGGCCGCGAACGCCGCCGCGGTCGTGAACAATTTGGTGTTGGAGGCGGGGATGAAGCGATTGTCCGGATTGATGGCGATCAGCTCGCGCCCTTGAGCGTCGGTGACGACCAGGCCGAAACGCGTCCCCAGGGGCGCCTGCGCCAGCTGCGACGTCACGGTCTGCTCGAGGCTCGGTTGGGATGCCAGGGCCGGGGCGGCGGCGGCCATGGCGAGCCCGATCATCGTGGCGCGGGCGAACAAGGGGATCTGGATCATGGGTTCATCCTGAAGTGCAAGCTGCGCCGCGAAAGCC
>DASTDX010000020.1:0-2155 GCA_035710145.1 Allosphingosinicella sp. | reverse complement strand
ACAACTGGAAGGATGGCGCGCTCAAAGGCGGCTATTGGCTGAAGGAACCCGGTCCCAACGCCGAGGCGGCGATCGTCGCGATGGGTGCGCTGATGCCCGAAGCGCTTGCCGCATGGGAAGAACTCAGCGCCGACATCCCGGGTCTCGGATTGCTCAGCATCACCTCGCCCAACCTGCTTCACCGCGGCTGGACGGCGGGCCAGGCCGCTCGGTGGAAGGGGCAACGCGAACCGAGCCACGTCGAGCAGCTGCTGTCGCGGCTGGCGCCGGGTGCGGGCCTCGTTACCCTGTGCGACGCTGCGCCGGCCTGCTTGAGCTGGCTGGGCGGCGTACTCGGCCAGCGGGTGGCGCCACTGGGAGTCGAGCGCTTCGGCCAGACCGGCAACCTGCCGGATCTTTATGCGGCCTATCGGATCGACGGCGAAGCCATCACCGAGGGCATCGCAGAACTGCTCCTGCCGCAAACCGCTTCTTAAGGATAAGCCTTTAACGGCAAGGGGATGGACTCCGCGCTTCCATCGCTCGACCAGCTGCTCGCCGCCGAACTGGATCATGCCCGGGACATGCTCGTCATGATGGGCGACGAGCTGGCGACTAGCCCCGCGATCGTCGCCGAACATGGCATGGCGCTGCAGGCGGTCGATATCGTCGGCCAGATGATCGGCCACATCGCCAACGTCATCCGGGCCGAAGACCGCAATGAGGCCATCAGGAAGATCGGCATGTGCGAGCTCAAGGCCAAGCTCGGCGCCGCTTGAGGCGCGCCGCTGCCTCGCCTAAGGCAGGCGAATGCCAGGACGCTTTTTCGACGAGTGGAAGGTCGGCGACGTCATCGCCCATTCGGTCACCCGCACCGTCACCGAAACCGACAATGTGCTGGTTTCCGCGCTCACCCACAATCCACAGCCCATGCATCTCGACCATGAAGTCGCGGCGAAAAGCGAGTTCGGCAAGCCGCTGGTCAACTCGATCTACACCTTCGGCCTGATGGTCGGCGTGTCGGTCGCCGATACGACGCTGGGGACGCTGGTCGCCAACCTCGGATACGACAAGCTGGTATTCCCGACCCCCGTATTCGTCGGCGATACGCTGCGCAGCGAAAGCGAGTGCGTAGAGGCCCGCGCAAGCAAGTCCCGGCCAAATGCCGGAATCGTCACCTGGGAACATCGCAGCTATAATCAGCGCGGCGAGCTGGTGTGCAAATGCTCCCGTTCCGCGCTCTTGCTGAAGAAGCCGGAATGATCGCCTGCGGGCCGCAACCGCGAAGCTGGCTGTTCGTCCCGGCGGACAGCAACCGGAAGATGATGAAGGCGCTTGAGAGCGGCGCAGACGCGATCATCTTCGACCTGGAAGACAGCGTGGTATCGGGACAGAAAGCGATCGCTCGGGAGCTCCTGTCGCTGCTCCCCGACCGCCTCGACGGACAGCCGCAGCGCTGGGTTCGAATCAATCCGCTCGGCACCGACCAGCATCGCGACGACCTCGATCTCCTGGAAGACCTGGATGTCGACGGGGTAGTGCTGCCGAAGGCCGAATGCGGCGACGATGTTGCCGATTTGGCTGCCTCCCTCGCCCCGCGCAGCCTGCCGATCCATGCTATCGTGACCGAGACTGCGGCATCGCTGTTCGGACTCCTCAGCTATCGCGACTGCTGCTCGAGCCTTGCTGCCATGAGCTGGGGCGGAGAAGATCTTTCGGCGGCGCTCGGCGCCTCGTCCAAATATTCGGCCGAGGGGGACCTTGCCTTCACCTACAAACTGGCCCGATCGCTGTGCCTCGCCGGAGCAGTGGCCGCCGAGGTCCAGCCGATCGATGGGGTCTATGCCGATTTCCGGGACGAGGCCGGCCTGGTCGCGGAGGCACGCGCCGCGGCGTCGGAGGGCTTCACCGGCAAGCTTGCCATCCATCCCGACCAGGTGCAGCCGATCAATGCGGCATTCACTCCGTCGTCCGAGGAAATCGCCCATGCTCAGGCGATCATCGAGGCGTTCGACCTGGAACCTGAAGCCGGCGTGCTGACCGTTGATGGCAAAATGGTCGACCGCCCCCATCTTGTCCAAGCGCGTAGAGTGCTCGCTCGAGTTCGTTAGTCCCGCAAGACAGCAAAGGAGCCGCCATGCCGACGCAGGCCCATGCATGGGGTGTTGAAACCTAC
>DASTDX010000019.1:0-3471 GCA_035710145.1 Allosphingosinicella sp. | reverse complement strand
TGCCGATCGGCGAATATACCGGACTCAAGGTCAGCGACACCGGGACCGGAATTCCCTCCCACATCATCGGCAAGATCTTCGAACCCTTCTTCACCACGAAGGAAGTGGGGAAGGGGACGGGCCTCGGACTTTCCACCGTCTACGGTATCGTCAAGCAGTCGGGCGGCTTCATCTTCGCCGACTCGGTCCTCCGCAAGGGCACGACCTTCACCATTTACCTTCCGGTGCACCGGGCTCCGCAGGGCGAGGCCGAGGCCAAATCCAAGGTCAAGGAAAAAGCGGGGGAATTGTGGGGCACCGGCACGATCCTGCTGGTCGAGGACGAAGCGATGGTGAGGGCGGTGGCCGAAAGGGCGCTGACCCGCCACGGCTACACCGTCCTGACCGCGGAGAATGGCGAAGAGGCGCTCGAAATTCTTGGCCGCGAGGAGAAGATCGATCTGATGATTTCCGACGTCGTCATGCCGTCGATGGATGGGCCGACCACCGTCCGCGCGGCGCGCAAGTCCCAGCCGAACCTGCCTATCCTGTTCATTTCCGGTTATGCTGAAGAGCAATTGAGGAAGTCGATCGACATCCCCAACGTTTCCTTTCTCGCCAAACCGTTCTCCGTCCAGTCGCTCGCGGAGACCGTCCGTGGCGTGCTGGCGGCGAAATAGACCTTTTCCTTTGCGCCGCGTACGCTAATCCGGATCCATGCAAGCTTCCCGGTCCATTCTCATTGTTGAAGACGAGCCGCTCATTGCGATGATGCTCGAGGATTTCCTCGAATCCCTCGGCCACAATGTCGTTGCTACCTGCGAATCCGTCGAGGATGCGCTGGAAAAGGTCGAGGCCGGAGGCTTCGACGTCGCCATCATCGACGTGCAGCTCAAGGACGGCAAGCAGGTCTGGCCGGTTGCCGACCGGCTCACGGAGACCGGCAAGCCCTTCGTCGTTGCGACCGGCGGTCATGTCGAGCCGCCACCGCCCGAACACGCGACGGCTCCGGTGCTATCCAAGCCCTACACGATTGACGCGATCGAACCGGCACTGGACCAGGCCTGCGCCGCCTGACCCAGGCCAGGGACGTGATCGGAAGCGCCGGATGTGGCCCTGGGCTCTGCTGCTTTCACCGCTGCTTGCTTATTCCCTGATCCTCGCCTTCGTCTATTTCGCCCAGACCAGATTGCTCTTTCCCGCCGGTTCGGTCCTCAGCGCAGGCCCGATGCCCAGGCACTGGCGGCCTTTGACGCTTCATGCCGAGACGGGACATCGGCTGCACGGGGTCCATGTGCCGCCGCAAGCGCAAGGGGGCGATCCGCTGCTTATCCTCGGGTTCGGCGGCAACGCCTGGAACGCCGAGAGCGCCGCCGCCTTTCTCCACGACCTATTCCCGCGCGCCGACGTGGTCGTCTTCCATTATCGGGGCTATGCGCCGAGCGAGGGAAGCCCAAGCGCAGCGGCGCTTCAGGCCGATGCGCTGGCCATTCACGACCTCGCGCGACAGCTTTTTTCAGATCACCGGATCGTCGTCGTCGGATTCAGCGTCGGCAGCGGCGTGGCTTCCTATCTGGCCGCCCACCGGCCGGTTGACGGCCTGATCCTCGTGACTCCGTTCGATTCCCTCGCCGAAGTCGCATCCGATCAATATCCATGGCTACCGGTCCGATCCCTGCTTCGTCACCGGATGGAGCCGGCGCGGGATTTGGGGGAGACCAAGGTTCCGGTGGCCTTGATCGCGGCCGGTGCGGATCGACTGGTTCGCCCGATACGCGCCGAGGCTTTGTCCGGCGCCGTCCACAATCTCGTCTTTTATCGGACGCTCGCCGGAGCGAGCCATAACGACATTTACGACCGGCAGGATTTCCGCGCGACGATGCAGCGAGCTTTGGAGCAGCTATCGGCCGATCGTTGAGGCTACGCTTTGTCCTGGTTCCCAGCCTGTGTCAGCTTCAGCCACTATACCATTGGGAGAAATCGATGAGTCAGGCGCCTGCCTCGCCTGGTGCGGCGATCTTCATCGGTGACCGCATCTTCGCCCTGCCCGATTACGAACTGGTAGAGGGTAAGGAGGAATCCGGACTCGTAGAAGAAGCCGGCCGGATTGATTTCACACCGCGCTCGGAGGCTGCACGACCTGAATCGGGGATTCCTGCGCATGATCTTCAGAGTCGATGTTTCCTACTTGTTCCGCTAGAACAAATACGATACGTCTTCCTCCATTGAACCGCACCGGCGGACGCAATAGGGGAGAGACAAGCCATGGTGGCGCCACTCAAAGTCGTATCCGACAGGACCGTTCTCGACATGGACAAGCAGAAAGCCCTCGACGCGGCGCTGGCGCAGATCGATCGCGCCTTCGGCAAGGGGAGCGCCATGCGCCTCGGATCGCGCGAAGCGATCGAGATCGAGACCATTTCGACCGGCTCGCTTGGGCTCGACATCGCGCTCGGGATCGGCGGTTTGCCGCGCGGCCGGGTCGTCGAAATCTATGGGCCGGAAAGCTCGGGGAAGACGACGCTCGCTCTGCACGCGGTCGCGGAAGCCCAGAAAGCGGGCGGAGTCGCCGCCTTTGTCGACGCCGAACATGCGCTCGATCCGGTCTACGCCCGCAAGCTGGGGGTCGACGTCGACAATCTCATCGTCTCGCAGCCCGATACCGGCGAGCAGGCGCTCGAGATCACCGACACCCTGGTTCGTTCCAACGCGATCGACATTCTGGTCATTGATTCGGTCGCGGCCCTTGTCCCGCGCGCCGAGATCGAGGGCGAGATGGGCGACAGCCATGTCGGCCTCCAGGCCCGTTTGATGAGCCAGTCGCTGCGCAAGCTGACCGGCTCGATTTCCAAGTCGAAATGCCTCGTCATCTTCATCAACCAGTTGCGGATGAAGATCGGCGTCATGTACGGCAATCCGGAGACGACCACCGGCGGTAACGCGCTGAAATTCTACGCTTCGGTCCGGCTCGACATCCGCCGCACCGGCCAGATCAAGGACCGCGACGACATCGTCGGCAACTCCACCCGGGTGAAGGTGGTCAAGAACAAGCTCGCGCCGCCGTTCAAGCAGGTCGAATTCGACATCATGTACGGCGAGGGTGTGTCCAAGGTCGGCGAGATTCTCGACCTCGGCGTCAAGGCCGGCCTGGTCGAGAAGTCCGGCGCCTGGTTCAGCTACGATTCGATCCGGATCGGCCAGGGCCGCGAGAACGCCAAGACCTATCTGCTCGAAAATCCGGAGGTTGCCGCCCGGCTTGAGAAATCGATCCGCGGCAAGACCGACCAGGTCGGCGAGGCTCTGATGGCCGGGCCATCGGAAGAGGACGACGCCTAAAGTGTCGCAGCCGGACCGGCTGGCCTGCTGATCGTACCCGCGCCCGCTCCGCCTCAGGCGGGGCGGGTCGCCGATTCCTGGACTTCCACTTCGGCCGGATCGTGGGAATCGCGGCAGGGCGCCCGGTTGGCCCAGACCGCCGTCGCCAGGGCCGCG
>DASTDX010000018.1:0-2045 GCA_035710145.1 Allosphingosinicella sp. | reverse complement strand
CGCCAATGGCGCGCAGACCATCATGGACCAATTCATCGCCGCGGGCGAAGCCAAGTGGTTGCGGGCGAGCGGGCTCGTCATGCTTCTCCCCCACGGCTTCGAGGGCCAGGGTCCCGAGCATTCGTCCGCGCGGCTGGAGCGATATCTGCAGCTCTGCGCCGAAGACAATATCCAGGTCGCCAATTGCACCACGCCGGCCAATTATTTCCACATGCTGCGGCGCCAGATGCTGCGCGATTTTCGTAAACCCCTGGTGGTCATGACGCCGAAGTCGCTGCTTCGACACAAGCTGGCCGTGTCGGCCAAGGACGACTTCATCGGCGAGGGGCATTTCCGTCGCATCCTGAGCGATCTCAATCCGCCGGCTTCCGGCGAAACGCGCCGGGCGGTCCTCTGCTCGGGCAAGCTCGCCTATGAGCTGATGGAAGCTCGCGACGCCGCAGGCGATACGACGACGGAAATCATTCGCATCGAACAGCTCTACCCCTTCCCGTCGGAGCCGTTGGTCAAGCGGTTGAAGGCCATGCCCAAGCTGGACGAATTGGTCTGGGCCCAGGAAGAGCCCAAGAACAACGGCGCCTGGCACTTCGTCGAAGATGAGCTGGAGGACTGCCTCGCCGAGGCAGGATTTGCTGCCAGGCGGGCCCGCTATGCCGGGCGCCCGGCCTCCGCCTCGCCGGCAACCGGCCTCGCCAAGCGCCATGCCGCCGAACAGGCGGGCTTGATTGCCGACGCGCTGGGGCATAGCAGCCGCAGCGCCGCCACGCAGAAAGCTTCGTAAGGATAAGCGACCCATGGCCACCGACGTAAAGGTCCCCGCGCTGGGAGAATCGATCACGGAAGGGACGCTTGCCCAATGGCTGAAGAAGCCGGGGGAAACCGTCGCTGCCGACGAGCCTATTGCCAGTCTCGAGACCGACAAGGTGTCGGTCGAAGTGCCGTCGCCGGTTGCGGGGACGCTTGCCGAGCAGCTGTTCAAGGAAGGCGACACGGTCGAGGTCGGAGCTGTCATCGCCCGGATCGGTGAGACGGGTGGGGCGGCCGTTGCTTCGGCTCCGGCAGCTCCCGCCGCGGAACCGGCTACGGGCCAGGGCCAGACCGAAGTTGCCGGTGCGCAGGTCAATCCGGCCGGCGCAGGCGAGAATCCGGCACTGCGCGAGGACCATTCGGCGGTACCCGCGGAACATGCCGACCTGACCTTGTCGCCTGCCGTGCGCCGTGCGGTGCTTGAGCATCATGTCGACCCGTCCGCGATCAAGGGCACCGGCAAGGATGGGCGGCTGACGAAGGACGATGTGCTGGCCGCGGCCAGGGCCAAGGATAGCGGGCCGGTGCATGAGCCGGAAGTAAAGGCGCCGGCGAGCGCTCCGGCAGCTCCCCAGGCGGCGCCCATCGCTCGAGCGACGGGTGAGCGCAAGGAGGAGCGGGTCAAGATGACCCGGCTGCGCCAGACCATTGCCCAGCGGTTGAAGGATGCCCAGAACACGGCGGCGCTGCTCACCACCTACAACGATGTCGACATGTCGGCGGTGATCGACGCCCGCGCCCGATACAAGGACCTGTTCGAGAAGAAGCACGGCATCCGCCTCGGCTTCATGGGCTTCTTCGTGAAGGCGGTCGCGCTTGCCGCGCGCGACGTGCCGTCGGTCAATGCCCGGATCGAGGGCGACGAGATTGTCTATTCCGACTTCCTCGACGTGTCGGTCGCGGTATCGGCGCCAAAGGGCCTGGTTGTCCCGGTGATCCGCGATGCCGACAAGCTCAGCTTCGCCGAGATCGAGAAGACCATTGCCGAGTTCGGCAAGAAGGCGAAGGAAGGCACGCTGTCGATGGACGAGATGAAGGGCGGCACCTTCACCATCTCCAACGGCGGCGTGTTCGGCTCGCTGCTGTCGAGCCCGATCGTCAACCCGCCGCAGTCGGCAGTGCTCGGCATGCACCGGATCGAGGAGCGGCCGGTGGTCCGTGACGGCCAGATCGTCGCCCGGCCGATGATGTACCTGGCGCTGAGCTACGACCACCGACTGATCGACGGCCGCGAGGCG
>DASTDX010000017.1:0-7053 GCA_035710145.1 Allosphingosinicella sp. | reverse complement strand
GCGAACGCCGTCCCCGCCGCCGCCGGCCCGAGGCCGAGGATGCGGCCGAGGAGCGGATCGCCATCGACGCCTTGCCGCCGGCCATCTCGGCCGTTCCCGACGTCGAGACCGAACGTACGCCCCGGCGCCGGCCACGCCGGCCGCGTGATGCGGAAGATATCGCTCCCGCAGCCTGACAGCTGAAATCCGGATCAAAAGGCGGCGGTTCCAGCGATGGAGCCGCCGTTTTTTTGGGCCCTCTCGACGCCTGTAACAAAGCTGTCATCAAATCGCCGCCGACCTGTCACGACGGAGGACTAGGACCGTCACGGGTTCTGAACGATACCGTCAACAAAGAGGTCGAGTTGGTGCGCACTTTCTTCCACGCCGCCTTGCTTTCCGCGACATTCCTGAGCGCAGTGCCGGCGCGCGCGCAGACCGGCGACGTCGCCGCGGAAATCTCCGCCCTTCGTGCCGAGCTTCAGGCGGTCAACGCTCGGCTCGAAGCTGTAGAGTCCCGGGCGTCGCGCGCCGAGGCGGCGCTGGCGCAGGCCCAGACCCAGTCGGCGGCTGCCGCCCTAGCGGCAGCGGTCCCGGCACCAGCTCCAGCGTCGGCCCCGGAAATCCGCTTCAGCGGTGCGCCCCAGATCCGTGCCCCGGGCGGCTGGTCCTTCAAACCGCGTGGGCGACTTCAATTCGATGTCGGGAATGTTGGCAGCCCGGACGGAATCACCGACCGGAGCCTGGGCTTCGGCAACGAGGTGCGCCGCGCCCGTCTGGGCGTCGAAGGATCGATCCCCGGTGGCTTCGGCTACGTGTTCGAGCTCGATTTCGCCGACAACAATGTCGAGATCGTCGATGCCCTCCTCAGCTATCGGGCGTCCGACTCCGCCAGCCTGACGATTGGGCAGCACAACAATTTTCAGTCGCTCGAGGAGCTGACCAGCTCGCGCTTCACGTCCTTCATCGAGCGGGCGGCCTTTACCGATGCCTTCAATTTCGAGCGCCGGGTCGGCGTCTCGGCGGCCTTCACGAGCGGCGACCTGATCGCTCAGGCCGGCCTGTTCACCGACAATATCGCCGATCTCGACAATGACGAGAATGATGCCGTCAGCCTCGATGGCCGGATCGTCTTCGCGCCGGAGCTCGGCGACACCCGGCTTCACCTCGGCGCCTCCGCCCACTGGCGCGATCATGGTGATCTCGCGGCGGCTGGATCCACCATCCGCTACCGTCAGCGGCCTTTGGTCCATTTCACCGACGTCCGCTTCGTCGCGACGCCTGCTTTGCCGGTGGAGCAGGAGACGAGCTACGGCCTCGAGGCGGCCGTCATTCGCGGCCCGCTCCATGCGGCGGCCGAAGCCCATTGGCTGAAGGCCGACCTGACGACTTCGGGGCAGAGCGCGAATTTCTTCGGTGGCTATGCCGAGATCGGATATTTTCTCACCGGGGAGACGCGAGGCTATCGAAGCGGTCGCTTCGATCGCACCAGCGTTCGTCGCCCTGTGGGGGGTGACGAAGGGGGTTTCGGCGCCGTGCAGGTCAACCTGCGCTACGACTTCCTCGATCTGAATAGCCGCGGGATAATCGGCGGCACCCAGAACGGGCTTCAGGCCTCACTGGTTTGGATCCCGACCGATTATGTTCGCTTGCTGCTGAATTACGGCCGGATGCAGTATGATGATGCCGCAATTCCCGCGGCGGGCGGCGATCGCGATTATGCGGTCGATGTCATCGGCGCCCGCGCCCAGATCGACTTCTGACCGGCTTGACACTCATGTGACACTGTAACATGCTCCTGATCGCTGCCCGGCAGGAGCTTGCTTATGCGTCATTATCTGTGGCTGTCCCTGGTCTTCGCCGTTCCCGCGCTTGCGCAGAACCAGATACCGCCGCCGTCGCAGAGCGCCCAGGGCGATGTGTCGGTGACGATCTACAATAACGATCTGGCACTCGTTCAGGACAGTCGCCAGCTCGACCTCCCGAGCGGCCGTTCGCGGCAGGAATTTCCCGACGTCTCCGCCCAGATCCGGCCGGAGACGGTGACCCTTACCGGCAATGGCGTTGGCATCGTCGAGCAGAATTTCGATTTCGACCTGCTTTCGCCGCAGGCGCTGATCCAGAAGGCGGTCGGCGAGACGATCACTCTGGTTCGAACCAATCCCGCCACCGGCGCGGAAGTCAGGGAACGCGCGCGCGTGCTTGCCGCCAATGGCGGAGTCGTTCTCCAGATCGGCGACCGGATCGAGGTGCTGCGCGACGACGGCCTTCCGGTCCGGGTGATCTTCGACCGGGTTCCGGAGAATCTCCGTGCCCGCCCTACCTTGTCGGTGACGCTTGAGAGCGATCAGTCCGGAAGGCGCCCAGTCACCCTGACCTATTTGACGCCGGGGCTCGGCTGGCAGGCCGATTATGTCGCCTTGTTCGACGAGACGAACGGCCGAATGGACGTTCAGGGATGGATTACCCTGACCAACAATAGCGGCACCGAATATCGGAACGCCGACACCCTGCTCGTCGCCGGGGCGGTTGGTCAGAACCAGCCCGGTTACGGCCGCTCTTATCCGCCGCCCCCACCGCCCGGGCGGCCGATTCGCCAGGCGGGAACCGAGACGTCCGACCGGGAGCGGCTCGCCGATTTCTATCTTTACCCGCTGCCCGAGCGCACCACGATCGCCAACCGGCAGCAGAAGCAGGTGAGTTTCCTCGACGTGGCCGGAAGCCCGGCTGCCCGGGCCTATGAGTATCGCAACGCCTGGCTAGGGACCCAGGATCAGCCGGTCAGCGCCAACACCGTTCTCCGCTTCTCGAGCTCGCGCGAACAGGGCCTGGGCGATGCGCTGCCGGCGGGAACCGTGCGGGTCTATCAGCGCGACGCCCGCGGCAACCCGCAGTTCGTCGGCGAAAGCGCGATCGGTCACACCCCGATGGGGTCCGAACTCGGCCTGGTCACCGGCCAGGCCTTCGACGTCAAGGTGCAGCCGGTCGTCGAACGGCGCGAACGCGTGTCCGAGAGCCGCTGGCGGACGACCATGCGTTACGCTTTGACCAATGCCCGTCCGGTTCCGGTGACGGTGGACCTGCTGCAATCGGGCCTTTGGGGCGATACCCGGATCATCGAGGAGAGCCAGCCGAGCGAGCGCCGCTCCGCGGACGACGTGCTCTGGCGGGTGGCGGTCCCGGCCAATGGCGAGGCCACCGTGACCGCCACGTTCGAATCGCGTTACTGAGCGCCGGTGACGGGCTTCCGCGGCCTATTGTTATTGTGGCTGTCGGTGCTGGCGGCACCGGCTTTCGCGCAGACGATCGTCACTTCGGCTGCCCCGGACAATGTCGCCGTCACCGTCTATCGCGATCCGAACCGCCCCTCATTCCGGGCGCTCGAGCTGCAATGGCTCGAAGGCTTCGCTTTGATCAGCGAAACCCGCCGGGTGACCTTGCCCGCGGGCGAGGTCGACCTTCGGTTCGAAGGCGTGGCCGGGGGGATCCTCCCGCAGAGCGCGATCGTCACCGGTCTCCCCGACGGCATCGTTGAGCGTAATCGTGACGCTTATCTGCTCTCCCCCGGTACCTTGCTCGATCGTTCGCTCGGCCGCCGAGTCCATTTGCGGCGTACGTCCCGGGCGACCGGGGAGGTCCGCGAACAGGAGGCGATCATTCGTTCCGGCGCGCGCGGCGGAGTCGTTCTCCAGACCGATGAAGGCTTCGAGGCGCTTCGCTGCACGGGTCTTGCCGAATCCCTGGTCTATGACGAAGTGCCGCCGGGTCTTTCGGCGCGTCCGACCTTGTCGGTGCGGACCCGGAGCCGCGAGCCGGTCAGCGCCACCGTGACTCTTTCCTACCTCGCCGGCGGCTTCGACTGGCAGGCCAATTATGTCGCCACCCTCGCGCCTGACGGCGAGCATGTCGATCTGTTCGCCTGGCTTACCCTGGCCAATGGCGACGAGACGGGCTTTCGTCAGGCGAACACCCAGGCCGTCGCTGGTCGGCTGAACCGCGAGGACGTGGACGTGCCGGAAAGCGAGGCCTCGCCCTTGCGGCTCGATTGCTGGCCGCAGGGAACGACCAGCGATCTCGGGGATGCGGAAGCTTTCCTTCGCCAGGTTCCGCCACCGCCGCCGCCGCCGCCGGTGATGATGTCGCCGATGAGCGCCGTGGCGGACGAATCGATCACGGTCACCGGCTCCCGGATCATGGCCCAGCAGGAAGATCTCGGCGATCTGAAGCTTTATCGGATTCCCGAACCGGTGACCGTCGCCGCCAACAGCCAGAAGCAGGTGGCCTTGCTTCACCAGCCGGAAGTCGAAGTCGACATCATCTATCGTACCCGGTTCGAGCCCAATAACGTCAGCCCGCCGCAGCCGACGCCGATTTATCTCGTCACCCGCAACCGCCCCGCGGAAGGGCTCGGGCTGCCGCTTCCGGCCGGCGGCCTGGTCCTTTTTACCGAATCACGGGGCCGTCCGATCCTGATCGGCGAAGGCAGCATCGGCGACAGCGCGGTCGGCGAGGACGTCGAGATCCGGGTCAGCGAATCGGCCGACGTGATGATGGGCATCGAGCTCGTCGAAGACGGGGAGGAGGTCGACCGTTATCGCCTCACCGTGACCAATGCGTCGCCGCGAGCCGTTCGGTTCGAGGCCGAGCTGGACGTCGACTCCAACTTTCGGTTCGACTCGTCCAGCCGAGTGCCCCGCCGCGACGGCCGTCCGCTCTGGACGGCGCGGGTGCCCGCCAACGGCACGGCGAGCTTCACCTACAGCCTTCGCGAGATCGAATAGGGGAGCCGCAGCGGTTCAGCGTTTGACCGGCCGCGGCCGGTGATTCTCGTCCAGGGCGACGAAGGTGAAAAGACCTCCGGTGACCTCGACTTCGGTCTGGCCGCGGTCGCGTGTGGCGACGACCTCGATCCGGATCGCCAGCGACGTACGGCCGATTCGCTCGACCCGGGCGTAGACCGAGATGATGTCGTGAAGCAGGATCGGGGCGATGAACTCCATCGCGTCGATCGCGACGGTGGCGACCGGTCCATCCGCCTCCCGTGACGCCACGATTCCCGCGGCGATGTCCATCTGGCTCAACACCCAGCCCCCGAATATGTGGCCGTTGGCGTTGATGTCGCCGGGTCTGGGCGCCACCCGAAGGACCGGTTCACTTCTCGTCGTCGTCATTCTTGCGCTCTCCGCGATTGGCTTCGTCGTCATGGCCGGACCGGTGGCTCAGGAAGACCAGGCCCATCAGGCCCGTGCCGACCAAAACGGTCAGCCCGACCCCGGCGATCGTGGCGATCACCATGTGCAGCCTGAGCTCCTCGAACCAGCCGAGGTAAAGGAGCGACAGTCCGACGGCGATGGCCGACGCCAGGGCCATCCACTTCATCATCGCCCGGTAACGCTGCCATTCGCTGGCCGCGCGGTCGTCGTCCGCCGGAGGGCGGGAAGGAATCGGGTCATGTGTGGGCACGGCTTCCCTTTGGCGACGGCTCATGGGATCATCAAGGGGCGAGTCGGAAGAACAACGCCGCCGTGCGGCAAAGGAGCCGGGCCATGAACATCGCCGCAATCCTCCAGAGGAAGGGCGCCGACGTCGTCACCGTGGAAGTCGGAACGCCGGTGCGCGACGCCGTTACCCTGCTCGCAGAGCGCCGGATCGGCGCCTTGCCCGTCTGCGATGGCGGCCGCGTGGCCGGGATCATGTCCGAGCGCGACGTCATTTATTGCCTCAGGAGCGACGGCGCCGCGATTCTCGATTGGCCGGTGGAGCGAATCATGACCAGCCCGGCCATCACCGTCGAGACGGACAAGCAGATCCTGAGCGCGCTTTCGCTGATGACCCAGCGGCGGGTCCGCCACTTGCCCATCGTCGAGGCGGACAGGATCGTCGGCCTGGTGTCGATCGGCGATCTCGTCAAATATCGGATGGACGAGATCGAGCAGGAAGCCGAGGCGATGCTTTCGTACATACAGAGCGTCTGAGCGGCTCCGCCCTTTCACCGTCTGCCATGCTCCGCCCACCGCATCCGCATCAGGGACTCTATCGGGGCCGTGAGGAAGGGGCGCAGACAGGGCTTGACGGCGCCGCGATCGGCGACCATATGGCCCTTCCCGGCGACAGCGGCCTAGCGCCAAGTAGCTGGAATTCTTTGAAAATCTATGAGTTCGGACCTTGAAGCGGGGGCTTGCCCTCATTATCTTGGTCAGGTGATCGGAGGACGCCGACAGGCGGCTCTCCCTCTTTTCGAACAGCTCCGGCATCCGTCCGGTCGGTCATGATGCCGGCCAGGCGATCGCCTCGGCCCGCAAATCGGGCCGCTGGTATCGGCTCCGGAGCTTTTCGAAAAAAGGCCATTGACGGTAGGACATGTCCTCCATATATGGCGCTTCACCGACGGGGCAGGGCGTTCTGCCCGACCCCGTTTGCGTCTCTCTTAACCGATCAACCGGTATCCCGGATCAAAACGGGGGGTGAGGCGCGTCGGCTCTTTGACATTGTTGGTTTAGATGAAGGGACATGTGGGCGGCGGCCCCGGTCACTGAGGAGTTCAAGGCCTCGGAGGATCGGATAAAGCTAAGTCGTTCCATGTCTCGTTACATATCCACAGTATATGTGAAGTGCAGGAACGGCTCCTTGAAGCCGGCCCTGGATGTCTGGGTTTTCCCCCGGGCGCCATGGTCGGACATAAACTTGAGAGTTTGATTCTGGCTCAGAACGAACGCTGGCGGCATGCCTAACACATGCAAGTCGAACGAGACCTTCGGGTCTAGTGGCGCACGGGTGCGTAACGCGTGGGAATCTGCCCAAAGGTTCGGAATAACTCGGGGAAACCCGTGCTAATACCGGATAATGTCTTCGGACCAAAGATTTATTGCCTTTGGATGAGCCCGCGTAAGATTAGCTAGTTGGTGAGGTAAAGGCTCACCAAGGCGACGATCTTTAGCTGGTCTGAGAGGATGATCAGCCACACTGGGACTGAGACACGGCCCAGACTCCTACGGGAGGCAGCAGTGGGGAATATTGGACAATGGGCGAAAGCCTGATCCAGCAATGCCGCGTGAGTGATGAAGGCCTTAGGGT
>DASTDX010000016.1:0-10670 GCA_035710145.1 Allosphingosinicella sp. | reverse complement strand
TGCTGGCGCACGTCCCGGACGGAAACCTGTCCGTATTGAGCAGCATAGTTGCCGCAGGCGTTGACGGCGGCCTGCTGGAAGCCGCTGCCGCTGCTCTGGCTGCCGCCGAGAACGGATCCGAGAACGGCCTCCAAGGGGCCGCCCATGCCGCCATAAGGACTGGTGGCGCAGCCACCGAGTGCGAGTGCGCTGATCACTGCAAGAGCTGAATAGGTCTTAGACATTGAGCTACTCCGTCGCTGATACCCGCCCGGCCGCTCGTCAGTACGAGGGAAGAACCGTCAGCCGCGCCACGAGGTTCCGACCGGCACCGAAAAAGGCTCGCTTGCACAAGGAATTAACCCCACTCCGCATTCTCGATGGGCGTGCTCCCGCCCCATCGCCTGGCCGCGCAAAGCGTGCCAGCTACAGGACCGAGCTGACCGCCTTGCGCCAACCCACCAACCGCGCTTCCCGCAGGGGCGGTGCCAATCCCGGGCCGAAACGACGGGTCGGGCCACGCATGTGCGAGGCTTCCTCGAGCGATCCGAACAGGCCGCAGCCGAGCCCTGCCAGCATCGCCGCCCCCAGCGCCGTCGTTTCCACGAAGTCGGGTCGCTCGACCTCCAGGCCGAGCATGTCGGCCAGGTCCTGGGCGAGCCAGTCATTGGCGGCCATCCCGCCGTCGATCCGGAGCCGCTGCCATTCGGCACCATCCGCGGCGAAGGCCGTCATCAGATCATGGGTCTGGTGCGCCATCGCCTCCAAGGCGGCGCGCACGATCTCGGCGCGGCCGGTGGAGAAACTCAGGCCGGATATGGCGGCCCGGGCGTCCGGCGCCCAGTGCGGCGCGCCGAGGCCAGCGAGGGCCGGAACGATGTAGGCGCCGCCGCTATCGGCGATCGAGCCCGCGAGCGCTTCCGTTTCCGCCGCGCTGACGATCAGGCCGAGCGCGTCGCGAAGCCACTTGATCAGGCTCCCCGCGACGAAGATCGATCCTTCCAGCGCATAGGCCGTTTCACCGTCCAGCCGCCAGGCGATGGTCGACAGCAAACGGTGGCGCGAGATCGGGACGTGGCGACCGGTGTGGGTGAGGACGAAGGCGCCGGTGCCGTAGGTCGCCTTGGTCTCGCCGGTGGCAAGGCACGCCTGTCCGATGGCCGCTGCCTGCTGGTCGCCGGCCATGCCGCTGATCCTGATCGGCGCTCCGAAATGCTCGGCGCGGGTGGTGTCCAGGGTGCCCGCGCAATCGACGATTTCGGGCAACGACCCGGGGGGGACCCCGAACAGGTCGATCAGGGCCGAATCCCAGCGACCGGTACGAATGTCCATCAGTGCGGTTCGCGATGCATTGGTGGCGTCGGAGACGTGGAGTCCGCCGGTGAGCCGGAAAACGAGCCAGCTTTCAATCGTCCCGATGCACAGATCCTTGCCAGCCGCCTTCAACTCGGGCCACTCGGCCATCGCCCACGCGATCTTGCTGGCGCTGAAATAGGGATCGAGCAGGAGCCCGGTCCGCGCCTGCAGGCCCGGCTCGTGCCCGGCTTCCTTCAGCTTGCCGCAAAGCTCGGCGGTCCGCCGATCCTGCCAGACGATCGCCGGACCCAGTGCCCGGCCCGTGCTTCGGCTCCAGAAGACGATCGTCTCACGCTGGTTGGTGATCCCGACACCGGCGACCCGGCCCGGCCCGCCGGCGCGTTCGACCATCGTCCGAGCGCAGGCCAGGCTTTTCTCCCAGATCTCCTCCGGGTCATGCTCGACCCAGCCGGGTCGCGGATAATGTTGATCGAGATCGGCCTGCTCGCTGCCGAGGCACAGGCCGTCGGCGCCGAACAACATCGCCCGGGTGCTGGTCGTGCCCTCGTCGATGACGAGGATCGTGTCGGTCATCTTTACTCCCCGATCAGCCCCCTGTCGCACCCGTGACTATGCCGCGCCCGGCGCGTAGCAAGCAAGGCGGATGGAAAGCTTCGACCTTCTCGTCGTCGGTGGCGGAATCAACGGCGCGGCGATCGCCCGTGACGCCGCCGGCCGCGGCCTTCGCGTCCTCCTGGTCGAGAAGGACGATCTCGCCGCCCATACCAGTGCCGCCTCTTCGAAGCTGATTCATGGCGGCCTCCGCTATCTCGAGCATTACGATTTCGGGCTGGTCCGCGAATCCCTTCGCGAGCGCGAGATCCTGCTTCAGACCGCGCCGCACATCGTCCGCCCGCTGAGGTTCGTTCTTCCAGATCCGCCCGGCGGCCGCCCCTGGTGGATGATCCGGCTGGGGCTGTGGACCTACGACCTCCTGGCCGGTCGAGGCAGCCTGCCTCGATCGCGGGCGGTCGGCCGCCACGACTCTGCGGTTCGGGACCCGCTGAAGCCCGAGAAATTCCGACTCGCCGCCTACTGGGATGCATGGGTGGACGATTCGCGGCTGGTCGTCCTCAACGCGCTCGACGCGGCCGAGCGCGGCGCCGAGATCGCAACCCGGACGGAACTGCTGGCGGCCCGTCGCGGTGAGACAAAATGGCGCGCCGAGCTTTCCGGCGGCCGGATCGTCGAAGCGGAAACGATCGTCAATGCGGCTGGCCCCTGGGTCGCCGAGATCCTGAGCAAACGTCTGGCTTCATCGAGCCGGAGCTCCGTCCGCCTGGTGAAGGGGAGCCATATCGTCGTCCCGCGCCTGTGGGAGGGCGATCACGCCTACATTCTCCAGCAGGACGACGGGCGGGTCGTCTTCGCTTTGCCTTATGGCGAGCACAGCCTGATCGGGACGACCGACGTGCCGGTCGAGCGACCCGCCGACGCTTCCATCTCGCCCGAGGAAATCGACTATCTGTGCGCCGCCATCAACGGCTATTTCCGGCGCCGGACCGAGCCGGCGGATGTGGTGTGGAGCTATTCGGGCGTCCGCTCCCTCCATGACGACGGCTCGACCTCCGCCAAGGATGTCAGCAGGGATTATCATCTCGAACTCGACCCTGCACCGGGCCCTCGGCTGGTCTCGGTCTTCGGCGGCAAGATCACCACCGCAAGGGCCCTGGCGGCGGAGGCGATGGAGCTGCTCGACGTCGGCGGCTTCAAGTTCACCGCGACGACCCCCCTTCCGGGTGGAGCCATCACGCCCGGCTTCAACAAATGGCTCGCCGAGCTCGGGGGCTGGATGCCGGCACCTTTGCTTCATCGCCTCGCCACCGCTTACGGCACGCGCCTCGATCGACTGCTGGACGAGTTTGATTCGATGAACCAGCTCGGCCGTCACCATGGCGCGGGGCTGTACGACGCGGAGCTTCGTTACCTTGTCGAGACCGAGTTCGCCCGGACGGCCGACGATATATTGTGGCGCCGCACCAAGCTCGGCCTGCGGATGACGAAGGCCGAACGCGACAGGCTGGAAAAGACCCTGAACGCGCTGTTCAGACGTAGCTGAGCAAGGCGTCCCGTTTCGCCGCCAACCTTTCATAATCGCCCGGATCGCCGCGCCTGCCGGTCCGGGCCATTGCCCGCTGCAGCCGGATCGCCGATGCCTCGCCGATCTCGCCAAGGGAGGCGGCGACTTCCTCATTCTCCGCGAGGATTCCGGAGCAATAAAGCGCGATGTCGCAGCCCGCGTCGATGGCCCGTCGGGCGCGATCACCGGGCGGGCCGGTCAGGGCGCCCATGACGAGGTCGTCGGACATGAGGAGGCCATCGAAGCCGATGCGGCCGCGGATGATGTCATTGATCACGATCGGGGAAAGGCTGGCCGGCCGTTCCTCGTCCCACGCCGGGTAGAGCAGATGAGCGGTCATCGCCATCGGCGCGTCCCGCAGTGTCCGGAACGGCGCGAGGTCCTTTTCGAGCTCCTGATCGCTCGCCAAGGCCACGGGCAGCTCCTTGTGACTGTCGGCGCGGGCCCGGCCGTGGCCCGGCACATGCTTGACGATCCCGACCACGCCCCCGGCTTCGAGCCCTTCCAGTACCGCTCGTCCCAGAGCTGCCACCTGCATCGGCTCGCGACCGAGCGCGCGGTCACCGATCACGTCGTGAGTCCCTTCATCGCGAACGTCGAGCAAGGGCGTGCAATCGACATTGATTCCGGCCTGGGCAAGGACGAGGGCGATCGCCTCGGCGTTGACCCGCGCCGCCTCGATCGCGCTGATCGGCGCCTTCTCGTAAAGCTCGGCGAAGCGCCAGGCGGCCGGAAATTCGGGCCATTCCGGCACCTTCATCCGGGCCACCCTGCCCCCTTCCTGGTCGATCAGGATCGGCACGTCGTCGCGCCCGGAAATCGCGCGCAGATGGTCGGTCAGCGCCCGCAACTGCACCTTGTCCGAGCAGTTGCGGGCGAACAGGATGAAGCCGGCCGGGTCCGCCTCGCGAAAAAAATCGCGTTCGCGGGGTGTCAGGACGGGACCGGCAAGGCCGAAGATGACGGGCAGCATCCGGCGCCCATAGCCTCCCCGCCCGGGAACGCGAAAGGCCGCGCTTCAGCCTGTTCGATGGCGGTGGCCGTTTACTGGCTGCCCAGCTCGGAGATGTGCAGGTCCGCTGGCTGGGTGGACCCGGAGCTGTAGGTCCCGACCCAGATTTCGTAGCGTCCGCTCTGCGGGCGGTCGAAGCGAAGGGAGGGGTTGAGCCCTTTGACGCCGCCGTCATCGTCGCAATACCAGCGGCCGTCCGGAGCGTTGACCACCAGGGTGGTGTCCGAATCCGCCGCTACCGAGATGTACAGTGGAAAGCTGCCGGAATTGTAGTGAACGCGATAATCCGGCGCCGACGTGATGAAACCGCGGCAGCCGTTGATCTGCGACGCGTCGATATTCCCGCCGGCACGAAGCGACACGACCCTCGGGTCGCGGTCGAAGCCCGCATTGAGCGTCGTTTCGCCATAATTCGGATCGGCATTCATATTCTGGGCCGCTGCCGGTGCCGCCAGCGCGGCAAGCCAGAGGCCCGCCAGCATCATCCTGTTCATGTCTGTTTCCCCATTCCCCGGTGATCGTTAGAGAAATGATCTTAACGAGACTTTTCCGGCGCGGAAGCCCCTCGACCCAGGGTTCGGAAATCCAATATTTCGATCCGGCTCGGTCAGACGCCGAAAGGCCGGGTTGCGCGGGCGACCCCGGCCTTCAAGGTTGCCGCGTCGAAAGGCTTGGGCACGATCACGGCGAATTCGCCGTGCTCTTCGAGTTCCCAGGGCGTCGCCGTGATGAACACGACGGCGATCGGTCTTGCCGAACAGATGTGGCGGACGGCCTCCACGCCATTACCGGCATCGAGGCGGAGGTCGGACGTAATGAGATCGGGACAGTGTCGCTCCGCGGACTGGATTGCGGCTTCGACCGATGCGGCGGAGTCGAAGCTGACATAGCCAAGCTCCCGCAACACATCTTCGATCATGACGATGATCCAGAGATCCTGTTCGATAATCAGCGCATGCATCGCGAGGTTCCTCGCGGGCGGGAGCGCTTGCGGTCTCTCAGTCGCCGATGCCCGGGTGGGTTGTTCGGCGATACAGACCTAATGAGTGACGGGCTCGCAAAGTTCAAATTTATTTAGAGATACTTACAGACCAACAAAGAGCATCCCGGTCACCTCGCGGCTTTGCCTGAATCCCGGTTCGCTGTCGCCATCTTCAGCGACCGCGCCTGGGTCAGTCCACCAGCTCCACGGCCATGGCGGTGGCCTCGCCGCCACCGATGCACAAGGTTGCCAGGCCGCGTTTTTGACCGTGGGTTTCCAGCGCGCTCAGCAGGGTTGCGACGATCCTGGCGCCGCTGGCGCCGATCGGATGGCCCAAAGCGGTCGCTCCGCCATGGACGTTGATCGCCTCACGCGCGATCCCGAGGTCGCGCATCGCGATCATCGCGACACAGGCGAAGGCCTCGTTGACCTCGTAAAGGTCGACGTCGCCGACGCTCCAGCCGGCGCGCTCGAGCGCCTTGCGGACCGCCGGAACCGGCGCGGTCGTGAACTTGCTCGGCTCCTGGGCGTGAGCGGCGTGGGCGACGATCCGCGCCACCGGCTTCACGCCTAGTCTGTCCGCGACCGACTGGCGCGTGATGACCAAGGCGGCGGCGCCATCGCTGATGCTCGACGCATTGGCGGCGGTGATCGTACCGTCCTTGGCGAAAGCCGGCTTCAGGTTCGGGATCTTTTCCGGGTTCGCCTTGCCGGGTTGCTCGTCGACCTCGATCGTTTCTTCGCCCTTGCGGGTGGCGACCGTGACCGACGTGATCTCCCGTTCGAAGGCGCCGGACTGGATCGCCTGGTTGGCGCGGCGCAGCGACTCGATCGCATATTCGTCCTGCGCCGACCGCGTGAACTGATATTCACGGGCCGCATCCTCGGCGAACGTGCCCATCGCCCGGCCCTTGTCGTAAGCGTCTTCGAGACCGTCCAGCATCATGTGATCGTAGACCGTGTCGTGACCGATGCGGGCACCGGATCGGTGCTTCTTCATCAGATAAGGAGAATTGGACATCGACTCCATTCCGCCCGCGACGATCAGATCGGCGGAGCCGGCGGCGATCATGTCATGGGCGAACATCGCCGCCTGCATTCCGGAGCCGCACACCTTGTTGACCGTCGTCGCCTCGACCGATTGGGGAAGGCCCGCGCCCAAGGCCGCCTGTCGGGCCGGCGCCTGCCCGAGTCCCGCGGGGAGGACGCAGCCCATGAAGATCTTGTCGACCTGTTCGCCCGAGACCCCTGCCCGCGCGATCGCGGCCCTGACCGCGGCGGCGCCGAGCTCGGTCGCCGAAGCGGCCGCCAGCGCGCCCTGGAAGCTGCCCATCGGCGTTCGCGCGTAGGAGAGGATGACGATCGGGTCGTGGGCGGTGGCCATGTCCGTGTTTTCCTTCGTCGTGCCGGCGCGGGCTGGCGTCCAGACCAAGACGGTGTGAACCCCCAGCCTTCGCTGGATCGACGTCTAGAGCGTCGACTGAGGGGGCACATAATAAGGGAGGGCCGCTTGTTCAAACTCCGATCCCGATATTCCACGGCCACCGCCGCGTGGGCGACGGAGCCGTCCGCTTCGGGTCAGACCCGACCCAGCCTCGGGCGGCACCACCGACATTATTGCATCCGCAGGTGCACGAAGAGCGCGGCGCCCACTGACGCCCGGCCCCACCGAGGGCCGCCTTGTCCGATCCTTCTCCGCTCTGCTACGGCCCGCCCGACAGGGAGACTTTTGCATGTCCGAGCTTGGCCTCGATTTCGACCTCGGCGAGATGGCGGATACGATTCGCGAGACCACGCGCCGCTTCGCCGCCGACCGGATTCAGCCGATCGCCGCCGAGATCGACGAAAAGGACCATTTTCCGCGCGAGCTGTGGCCGGAAATGGGCTCGCTCGGTCTCCATGGGATCACGGTCGAGGAAGAATATGGCGGTCTCGGCCTGGGCTATCTCGAACATGTCATCGCCCAGGAGGAGATTGCCCGCGCTTCGGCCTCGGTCGGCCTTTCCTACGGCGCTCACTCGAACCTGTGCATCAACCAGATCCGGCGCTGGGCGAACGAGGCGCAGAAGAGCAAGTATCTGCCCAGACTGATCAGTGGCGAGCATGTCGGATCGCTGGCCATGTCGGAAGCGGGCGCCGGGTCTGACGTGGTCGGAATGAAGCTCCGCGCCGACAAGGTGCAGGGCGGCTACGTCCTCAATGGCACGAAATTCTGGATCACCAACGCCACCCATGCCGACACGTTGGTCGTCTATGCCAAGACGGCGCCGGGCGAAGGCTCCCGCGGCATCACCACCTTTCTGATCGAAAAGGAAATGCCCGGTTTCTCGATCGGCCAGAAGCTCGACAAGATGGGAATGCGCGGCTCGCCGACCGCGGAACTGGTCTTCAACGATTGCGAGGTTCCGGACGAGAACGTGATGGGGCCGGTCAATGGCGGCGTCGGAGTCCTGATGTCGGGGCTGGATTACGAGCGCACCGTCCTCGCCGGGATCCAGCTCGGGATCATGCAGGCCTGCCTGGACACCGTCCTTCCCTACGTTCGCGAACGCAAGCAGTTCGGCAAGCCGATCGGCAGCTTTCAGCTGGTCCAGGCCAAGGTGGCGGACATGTACGTCGCGCTCAATTCGGCACGCGCCTATGTCTATCAGGTCGCCAAGGCATGCGACTCAGGCCGAACCACCCGCTTCGACGCGGCCGGCGCGATCCTCTATGCCAGCGAGAATGCGGTCCGCGTCGCCAACGAGGCGGTCCAGGCGCTCGGCGGTGCAGGCTACACCAAGGACTGGCCCGTCGAGAGATATTATCGCGACGCCAAATTGCTCGACATCGGCGCCGGCACCAACGAGATCCGCCGGATGCTGATCGGCCGCGAGCTGATCGGCGCGGCATGAGCCTCGCACCTGTCCTGGAATGGTATGCCACGATCAGCGGAATCATTGCCGCGATCATGCTGGCCGGCGACTTTGGCAGGCGGGTGACGGGGTTCGGTTTCATCCTGTTCTGCACGATGAACGTCGCCTGGATTGCCTTCGCGCAGATGGACGATACTGGCGGTCTGTTGTGGCAGAATGCGGTGCTGTTCGCGGTCAACCTGCTCGGCGTATGGCAATATCTCCTCAGCCCCAGGAACCGCCGCAAGATGAAGGTGGTCGCCGCCGCGGTCGAGAATTTCGAGGAAAAGGAAGCCAAAGCGGAGGCCACTGGATGACCGTGCTGACGTCCAAGGTCGACGAAAGCGGCGATGATTTCCGCCGCTTTGCGGAGCATAACCGGGCCCTGGCCGCCGACCTTCGCAAACGCGTCGAACAGTCGGCCAAAGGCGGTCCCGACAAGCATCGCGACCGTCACGTTGCTCGGGGCAAGCTGCTCCCCCGCGATCGGGTCGAGCGGCTGCTCGATCCCGGCTCGCCCTTCCTCGAGATCGGCCAGCTCGCCGCCTGCGACATGTATCACGGCGAAGTGCCCGGCGCCGGGATGATCGCCGGCATCGGCCGTGTCTCCGGCCGTGAAACGATGATCGTCTGCAACGACGCTACGGTGAAGGGCGGCACTTACTATCCGATGACCGTGAAGAAGCATCTGCGGGCGCAGGAGATCGCGCTCCAGAACCGGCTCCCTTCCGTCTATCTGGTGGACAGCGGCGGTGCCAACCTGCCCCACCAGGCCGAGGTCTTCCCCGATCGCGACCATTTCGGCCGGATCTTCTATAACCAGGCGCAGATGTCCTCACAGGGGCTCGCCCAGATCGCCTGCGTCATGGGCAGCTGCACTGCAGGCGGCGCCTATGTCCCGGCGATGAGCGACGAGACGGTAATCGTCCGCAATCAGGGCACCATCTTCCTGGGCGGACCCCCACTGGTTAAGGCCGCGACCGGCGAGCTTATCTCGGCCGAGGATCTTGGAGGCGGCGATCTCCATGCCCGCCGTTCGGGCGTGGTCGATCACCTTGCCGACAATGACGAACATGCGCTGGCGCTCGTGCGCGACATCGTCTCGCGCCTCAATACGGTCAAGCAGGTCGATATCGACCTCGCCGATCCTGTCCCTCCGAAGCTCGATCCGGACGGGCTGTACGGAATCATTCCGGACGATGTCCGAACCCCCTACGACGTCCACGAGGTGATCGCCCGGATCGTCGACGGCTCCGACTTCCACGAATTCAAGCCACTTTACGGCTCGACCCTGGTTTGCGGGTTCGCCCGGATCTGGGGAATTCCGGTCGCGATCCTCGCCAATAACGGGATCCTCTTCTCGGAGAGCGCCCTCAAGGGCGCCCATTTCATCGAGCTCGCCTGTCAGCGGCGGACGCCCTTGCTCTTCCTCCAGAACATTTCCGGTTTCATGGTCGGCGGCAAATATGAAGCGGGCGGGATCGCCAAGGACGGCGCGAAGCTGGTGACCGCGGTCGCAACGGCCCAGGTGCCGAAGATTACCGTCCTGATCGGCGGCAGCTTCGGCGCCGGCAATTACGGCATGAACGGCCGGGCTTACGGCCCCCGATTTCTGTTCACCTGGCCGAACAGCCGGATCAGCGTGATGGGCGGCGAACAGGCCGCGAGCGTTCTGGCGACGGTGCACAAGGACGCCGACAAATGGACGCCGGAGGAAGCGGAGGCGTTCAAGAACCCGATCCGCCAGCGTTACGAGGACGAAGGCCATCCGTATCACGCCACCGCACGTTTATGGGACGACGGCATCATCGATCCGGCCCAGACCCGCGACGTTCTCGGCCTTGCCTTCGCCGCCACTCTGAACGCGCCGATTCCGGAGCGGGCCCAGTTCGGCCTGTTCAGAATGTGAGGCGGCGTTGATCGCATCTCTTCTCATCGCCAACCGGGGCGAGATCGCCTGCCGGGTGATCCGAACCGCGCGCAGGCTCGGGATCCGCACGATCGCGGTCTATTCCGACGCTGACGCCAAAGCGCTCCACGTCCGCGAAGCTGACGAGGCCGTCCACATTGGTGCTTCCCCGGCACGGGAAAGTTACCTCGTCGGTGACAGGATCATCGCCGCCGCCAGGGAAGCCGGGGCCGAGGCCATCCATCCAGGCTATGGCTTTCTCGCCGAAAATGCCGACTTCGCGAAGGCGGTGATCGATTCCGGCCTGATATGGGTTGGGCCGAAGCCGGATTCGATCCGTGCCATGGGCCTCAAGGACGCCGCCAAGACGCTGATGATGAAAGCCGGCGTGCCCGTCACCCCGGGCTATCTCGGCGACGATCAGACACCCGAACGGCTTGAACGTGAGGCCGACGCGA
>DASTDX010000015.1:0-6619 GCA_035710145.1 Allosphingosinicella sp. | reverse complement strand
CGGCGACGGCGAGCGACAGATGCTCGGGCGCGTAGAGATTGACGATGTCGATAGCCTCGGCGAGGTCGGCGACAAGAAGGATCCGTCCCTGCCTCAGAGCGGCCTCGGCACTATCGCGTCGTGGCAGGGTCGCCAGCCGCTCGCGGATGGCATCCGGGACCAGGGCGGCCAAAGCCGGCGACGGCGTCACCAGCAGTACCTGAGCGGAAGGATCGTGCTCGGCCTGGCTCAACAGGTCCGAGGCGACCGTCGCCGGATCCGCAGCATGATCGGCGAGCACCATCAACTCGCTCGGCCCGGCGGGCATGTCGATCGCTGGTCCGCCGGGGAGCGAGGCGACATAGTTCTTTGCCTCCGCCACCCAGATGTTGCCGGGGCCGCAGATCTTGCCGACGGCGGGAATGTCGCCGCTGCCGAACGCCAAAGCGGCGATCGCCTGGGCGCCACCGATCGTCCATATCGCGGATATGCCGCAAAGCTCCGCCGCGAGCGCGATCAGCGGATCGAGGTCACCGTCCGGCCGGGGCGGAGTCACCACCACGAGCTCGCCGACCCCGGCCGCCCGGGCCGGCAAGGCGAGCATCAGCAGGGTGGAGAAGAGCGGCGTTTCGCCTCCTGGCACGTAAAGGCCGACCCGGTCGATCGCTCGCCATTCCTTGCGGACGACCAATCCGGGCTGGGTCTCGACGCTGCGCGCCTCGGGGGCGCTTCCCTCGTGAAAGGCACGGATGTTGGCCGCAGCCAGTTCGATCGCGTCGAGCTGTTCGCGCGACAGGGTCCGGCGCGCGGTCGCGGCCTGCGCCCCGACGTCGACCAGGCGCGGCAATGCGCCGTCGATCCGGAGGGCCTGGTCCGAGGCGCCGGCCCAGCCGCGCCGGCGCACGTCCTCGACGATGTCGCGAACCGCCTGCCTGACGGCCGGGTCGCTGCGTTGGGTCGGGCGGGCGAGCGCCGACCGGCGCTCGGCCTCGCCGAGCGCAGTCCAGGAGAGAATCTTCACATCATCATCTTTTCGATCGGGAGGACGAGGATCGCGGAGGCGCCTGCGCCCTTCAGTTTCTGAAGCGTCTCCCAGAAGACCGATTCCTGGCAGACGGCGTGAACGGCGAAATGGCCTTCCCGGCCATGGAGCGGCAGGATGGTGGGGGCCTCGGCCCCGGGGAGGATCCGGCTGATCGTCGCAAGCGCGCTTTCGGGCGCGTTGAGCATGATATATTTCGCGTCCTTGGTAGTGAGGACGCCTTCGATCCGGCTCAGCAGCCGCTCGCCTTGCTCGATCTTTGCCTCGGCGACCTTTCTTCGGGTCCGGATCAGCACCGCCTCGCTCTCGAGGACCGTCTCGACCGGCCGCAATCCGTTCGCTTCGAGCGTCGCCCCGGTCGAGACCAGGTCGCAGACGCAGCTCGCGATCTGAAGCCGGGGCGCCAGCTCCACCGCACCGGTCATCGCGACGACGGTGGCGTCGAGGCCATTGTCCTCCAGGAAGCGCTGGACGGTTCGCGGATAGGACGTCGCGATCCGCGCCCCCTGGAGCGACTCCAGGCCATCGTAGGTGGACGATTCCGGAACGGCGATCCGCAACGCGCAATGCCCGAAACCCAGCTCCGCCACCACGTCGAAGCGGTCGGCCGGCTCGCCGAGCGCGAACTCATGGAGCACGTTCCTTCCGACGATTCCGAATTCGCAGGCGCCGTCGCTGACGAACGTCGGGATGTCGTCGTCGCGGACAAACATCAGGTCGGCCGGGAAGTTCTCGACCCGCGCCGTCAGCGCGTTCTTGCCGTTGGCGATGCGCAGGCCGGCGTCGCGGAGCAGTGACCGGCTGTAGTCCGACAGACGGCCTGATTTCTGGACCGCGATGTGAAGCCGGGTTTCGTCAACCAGCATCGCCGCCTCGCAACCTGTCGAGGGCGCTGCGATACCCCCGGTGCGGCTCCTGTTTCAGGAATCGGGCGACTCGAACGATGGTGGTGGTGCTCACCCCGGTCGCGTCATGAATGTCGCGGTACGACAATTCGGTCGAGTCCAGCAGGCGCGCCACGTGCCAGCGCTCCGCGAGCGTCCTGATCTCGGCCGGCGTGCACAGATCGCCGAGCAGACGTCGCATCTCGTCCAGGTCGCGAGGGCTCAGCAATGCGGCGCACAGATCCCGCACAAGGGTCTCGTCGTCGCGAGAAGGTCCGAAGTCAGCTCGAGCGCTCATGGCTTGTTCCAGCGTGTTAATACGTTGGAACGCCCCTAAGCGTTGGCGCGGACGAAGGTCAAGAGGCAAATCGGTGCCCAAAGCGCCTCGAGGGAGGGGTCGGCAAAGGTCCCTGACACGGCTCCAGCAGAGCCTCGCGGTGCAGCACGTCTCGTCGCCGCGCCGTGTCTGATGCGGGCCGGTGCTCGTAATCGGCCCCCATCGTCCCTATCTTGGGTCCATCACCCGCGTCCTTTTTCGCAAGCGCCCCGTGACAGAGAGACCGATTGCGCTCTCGCTTGCACTCCCAAGGGGTGACGTCATGGAAAAAGCCTATTGGATCGGCCGCAGGCGGTCAGCGGTGGCCATGGCCAAGATCGCGACGACGGCCGAGGCGCGCCTCATTCATTACGATCTCGCCGGCCGCTACAGCATCATGGCGGCTTATTGCCCGCCCTTCATGATTCCCAGGTCGGCGCCTTCGAGCGAAGGCGAGCAGGCCGCGCTTCACCGCCCTGCCCCGGGTTCCGACGTGCCGCGCAAGCCGCCGACGACCGGCGATCCGGACAAGCCGCAGGGGGAGAGACGATGAGCGCCAACTTCACCTTCAGGCGGTCCAGGCCGAGCGGCCCCGTACTGTCGCGCCAGGAATCGGCGCGCCAGGGCTCGGCGGTGCGATCGGCCGCAGCGGCCCTTCGTGACCACGAAGCCGTGCGCCTCTTCCTCAATTCCTATCATCCCGAGCTGAGCGGCCGGCCGCTGGACCTGGCGGTGGCGAGCGATGCCGGGCTGGTCGCGGTCGAAGCGGCGCTTGCCGCCGAGGCCGGCCAGATTCGCCAGGCAGGAGCCGGCTCATGACCCTTCACAACTGGTTCGGCCGCCACGACGCGGACCTGAAGGACAGCCACTGGGACCATGGCAATTTCGTCAGCCGCTGCACGACGTGCGGGCGGCCGATGGTCAAGCTGCCGGGTCTCGACTGGCAGCTGCAATCGAAGGGGCACTGAGCCATGGAAACCACCGCAATTTCATCGTTCAAGGCCTTCGGCTATGGCGCCGCCGCCTTCTTCATGGCCCTGCCCGTCATGGTGCTGATCTACCTCCTGATGTTCTGACGGGGGCCTTCGCCTTCCGCGATCAACCCGGACTGCTTGCGGGCACCCGGTCCCGAAACCAGAATTGCCGCAGCCGCAGCGCGACGTGCACCAGCATGATCAGAACCGGCACCTCGACCAGCGGACCGATGACCGCCGCGAAAGCCACCGACGAGCCGATCCCGAAGGCGGCGATCGCGACCGCGATGGCGAGCTCGAAATTGTTTCCGGCCGCGGTGAACGCGATCGCGGTCGTCCGCGGATAATCCCTGGCGATCAGGCGCCCCATCCAGAAGCTGATCGCGAACTGCACCGCGAAATAGATGGTCAGCGGGATGGCGATCCGGATCGCGTCGAACGGCAGCCGAACGATGTCGCCGCCCTTGAGGCTGAACATGGCGACGATCGTGAACAACAAGGCCAGCAGGGTGACCGGCCCGATCCGGGGCAGGAAGCGGCGCTCGTACCAGTCGGCGCCTTTCCTGGAGGTCAGATATTGCCGGGTCAGGAAACCGCCGACGAAAGGCACGCCCAGATAGAGCAAGACGGCCTCCGCGATCGTGCGGAAAGGAACGTCGATGACCTGCCCGTCGAGCCCGAACAAGGGCGGCAGGACGCTCAGGAAGAACCAGGCGTAGACGCTGAAGAAGAGCAATTGAAAGACCGAGTTGAAGGCCACCAGTCCGGCCACATACTGGTTGTCGCCTCGAGCGAGCTGGTTCCAGACCAGCACCATGGCGATGCAGCGCGCGAGACCGATCAGGATGACCCCGGTCATATATTCCGGATGATCGCGCAGGAAGATCACCGCGAGCACGAACATCAGCACCGGCCCGACGAGCCAGTTCTGGACCAGTGAGAGAGCGAGGACCTTCCTGTCGGAGAAGACGGCGGGCAGTTCCTCGTAGCGAACGCGCGCCAGCGGCGGATACATCATCAGGATCAGCCCGACGGCGATCGGGATATTGGTCGTGCCCCACGAAAAACTGTCGAGTGCTGCGGGCAGGCCTTCGAAGACGGCGCCGAGCAAGAGGCCCAGCCCCATCGCGGCGAAGATCCACACGGTCAGATAGCGGTCGAGGAACGACAGACGCTCCGGCTTGGTCGCGCTCAAGATGATGGCCCTTGTCTCAGGAAATTCGGGTGTCTCAGGAAATTCGGGACGTCCGATACGATCGCGCCGGATCAGGATGACCTGATCCGGACGTCGACCGTCGGATCACGCCGCCTGGACGGCGGCCGGGACGCAGCATTTGTCGTCGGCCAGGTTGTCGCCGAGCGTCCCGAGCTCGGGGCTGTCGCCATAATGGGTGGCTTCGTCGTCGGTGTAGAAGGCTTCCCAGACGATTCCGTCGGGATCGGCGATCCAGCTCTTTTCGCTCTTCGCGTAGCAGCAGGTGGTTCGCCCTTCCTCGAGCACCGGCCGGTCGGCGGCGCGAAGCTGGCCATAGACGGCCCCGAGCTCCTCGACGCTCTCCGCCTGGATGCCGAGATGCTGGATCCCCTTTTCGGCCTGCTGGCCGGAGGAAATGGCGAAATTGACCCGGGGATCCTCAAGCATCCACTTCGCGTAATCGGGCTTCAGGACACTCGGCTCGGCACCGAACAGGGTCGAATAGAAACGGATCGAATGATCGAGGTCGGCGACCCCGACATGGACGTGAAGGCGCTTCATGCTGTCTTCCTTTGCTTGCGGGTGGAGAGGGTGTCGGGCTCGGTCTGCGCCGTCGGGGCGCAGCCCGATCCGGCGCAGCAATTTTCGGTGAGGAAGCCGATCAGGGCGTTCATCGATTCATAGTCCGCAGTGTAGATGAGCGACCGGCTCTGCCGTTGCTGGCCGATCAGACCGGCGCGATGGAGATGCGCGAGATGAAAGGAGAGCGAGGAATTGGGCACGCCAAGCGCCTCCGCGATCGCCCCGGCGGCCATGCCTTCCGGACCGGCCTGGACGAGCAGGCGGAAGATGGCGAGCCGATGCTCCTGCGCGAGCGAGCCGAGTGCATCGATGATCCGGTTGGCGTCCACGTGCATTCCCCATGTTTCGATGAAGCTGGAAATATGCCGGGTCGACGGATGAGTCAACGATATTTCTACGATTATCGAAATATTCGGCAAAAAAGAGTCTCTCATTGCGTGCACGGCGCGATCAGGGCGCGAAGGAGACGCTCGTTGGCGCGAAGCTGCAGGATCACGGCGCCGAGCAGATCGGCGGCATGGCGGGCATCGTCCGGGAGACGCCCGGCCGGCGGCACCGATGGCGGGACGTCAGCGGCCGCGATGCACGGCCGGGCCACGGGGATCTCCACCTCGCCAAAGCCGTGCCGGCATCCGGCCACGGCCAGGAGCAGGGCCAAAAAGCAGGCTCTCACAGTCTGTTCTCCAGTTCCCTGAGAGCGTTCGACGGCCGGCAGTCGCCGCCCTCGCGTGGAACGGCCGCGGATCGCCGAAGGATCGCGATCCGGTCCGCTTCGCCCTGATTGTCCCGGCGCGCCTGGCGCAGCAGTCGGCTTTGCTCGGCGTCGCGGCGGCGGCTGTCGCGGCGAAGCGCTTCCGCCGCCTGGTCGGCGCGCTCCAGCCGAACCGCTGTCAAAGCCGCTTCGCCGCGGCATCGCTCGAGCGCACGCTCGGCGCGAAGTTTCGCGTTCTGGCTCCAGCCGGCGAGCAACAAGGCGACGCCGAGCATTGCGATCTTCCAGTGGCGAAGCAGGGTCGCTCCGCCGGCGAGGAGGTTGAGCATGAAGCACCCCTTTCGAGTCAGCGCGTTGCAGGTTCGGGGACGAGGGCGCCGATCAGGCCGACGGCGATGAACAGCCAGCTATAAGGCGAGGGCAAGGCGGCGCCGCCGGCGATCCCGACGCCGATCGCCGCCCAGGTGCTCTTCTCGCCCAATCGGGCCTTGAGGAAACGCAGCAGGGTCATGACAGATAGAGTCTCCGTTCGGCGGCGCGGCGGCGGGCGAGCCCCGGCAAGACGCGTCCGCGGACCTTGTCCCAGCGCCCGAACTCGCTCGCCGCGGCGGCGAAATCGCCGGCCCGGTGGCGGCGAAGAAGGGTCGATCGGGCGAAGGCGGTGATGCCGACATTGAAGGCGAAGCTGACCAGGGCGTCATACTGGCTTTGGCCAGCCGGCAGGGCATGAAGCCGGGCCGCTTCCTCGAAGCGGAGCAGGTCGCCGCGCAGCAGGTCCTCCGCATCGGCGGCGGTGACGACGCGCCCCTCGGTGACGTGACGTCCGGTCGAGCCGTAGCCGATCGTCCAGACGCCGGCGGGACAAAGATAGGCGCGGGTGCGAAGCCCCTCGAACCTCTTGATCAGGGCAAGACCGGTCGCGGACAGGTTCATGG
>DASTDX010000014.1:0-75813 GCA_035710145.1 Allosphingosinicella sp. | reverse complement strand
GTGAGCAACCCGGACCGAGTGGAGGGCGGCCTCGATCTCGCGCCGCCAGTGATCGAGGAAATCGCGAAGCACGGGAAATTTCGGCGCGACATCGTAGTGCTGATAGACGAACAGCTGAACCAGCGCCGGATGATCGGGCATGTAATAGCTGATCTCGACCGTGCTCAGGCCATAGCCTTGAAGCTGCCTCAGGAAATCCGGATCCGCGCCGCGCGCTTGCTTGATCGGCCAGGGATCTACGACGAAGCCATCACTGCCCACCTGCTCCTCCTGCGTTGACCAACCTCTCTTCCGTTTCGGTCCTGCTTATGAAGCACCGAGACGAACTTACGGTTAACAAGGCGGAAAAAGCAAATTCGTTCCGGCAATGGCATGAAGCCGGATCGGCAAGCCGCCTTGCGGCGCCGGATGGCGCCCTGAAATGATCGGGACGTGCGCGAGGCGTGGTGGGCGCGGCAAGGATTGAACTTGCGACCCCTGCGGTGTGAACACAGTGCTCTACCACTGAGCTACGCGCCCACGCCTGAAGCTGTTCGGCTGTGGTCGATCCGAACCTCCGGCAGCAGATGATGCCGCCGGAGCCGGCGGTCAATAGCCACCGGCCCTTCACCTGTCCAGCATCGCTCGGACCGGAGATTGGTCAGGTGTTGACGCTGTCCTTGAGGCCCTTGCCGGCCTTGAACTTGGGCTGGGTGGATTCACGGATCTGCATCGGCTCGCCGGTCCGGGGATTGCGGCCGGTGGACGCCTTGCGTCGCGAGCAGGAGAAAGTGCCAAAGCCGACCAGACGCACTTCGTCGCCCCGCTTCAGTGCATCGCCGATCACCTCGAACACGCTTTCGACCGCGCGCGAGGCGTCGCCCCTGCTAAGCCCGGTCGTGTCGGCGACCTTGCCGATAAGCTCCTGCTTGTTCATCTGTCCCGAAACCCCTGTTACCTGATGACTCGCGGCTGTCGCCGATGCCGGATTTAATGACAGGCAGACGACAGGAGTCAAAGGAAAGAGGCCGCAATTCCGCTAAAAAACGCCTAATTTGCCACGGTCTTTCGTTGCTGCGGCGCAATAATTCAGTGGCGTATCGAAACCCCTGGCCGCTCCTCCGGCGTACCCGGAAGCTCCGACGGCGGCAGCGCCGCCAGTTCGTCGGCCTCGGTCCATTCGATCGGCACCACCGGAGTCGCCAGCGCCTGGGCGAGCACCTCGTCCACGTGGGAGACGACGACGATCTCGAGCCCCTCCTTGATGTTGGCGGGGATCTCGACGAGATCCTTCTCGTTGTCGGCCGGGATCAGCACCTTGGTGATTCCGCCCCGCAGGGCCGCCAGCAGCTTTTCCTTGAGCCCGCCGATCGGCAGCACCCTTCCGCGCAGGGTCACCTCGCCCGTCATGGCGACGTCTCGCCGGACCGGGATTCCGGTCAGGGTCGAGATGATCGCGGTGACCATGCCGATGCCGGCGCTCGGCCCGTCCTTCGGAACCGCGCCCTCCGGCAAGTGGACGTGGATGTCCTTCCTCCCGAACAGGCTCGGCTTGACCCCATAACTCGGCGCCCGCGCCTTCACGAACGAGAAGGCGGCCTGGATCGACTCCTGCATGACGTCGCCCAGCTTGCCGGTGGTCCTGATCTGTCCCTTGCCGGGGACCGTGACCGCTTCGATCGTCAGCAGCTCGCCGCCGACTTCAGTCCAGGCCAGGCCGGTTACCGCGCCGATCTGGTCCTCTTCCTCGCTCATGCCGTGGCGGAACTTGCGAACGCCAAGATAATCCGAGAGATTCTCGGCAGTCACCTCGATCGTCTCCGCCTTGCCCTCGAGGATGTGGCGAAGCGCCTTGCGGGCGAGCTTCGCGACTTCGCGCTCCAAGGTGCGCACGCCGGCCTCGCGAGTGTAGTACCGGATCATCGCGCGCAGGCCGGGCTCGGTGAGGGTCAGCTCGCCTTCGCGCAGGCCATGGGCCTCGAGCTGCTTCGGCACCAGATGGCGCATGGCGATCTGGACCTTCTCGTCCTCGGTATAGCCTTCGAGGCGAATGATCTCCATCCGGTCGAGGAGAGGCTGCGGCATGTCCATCGAATTGGCGGTGGTGACGAACATGACGTCGGACAGATCGTAGTCGACCTCCAGATAATGGTCCTGGAAGCGACTGTTCTGTTCCGGATCGAGCACTTCGAGCAGCGCCGAGGCGGGATCGCCGCGGAAATCCTGGCCGAGCTTGTCGATCTCGTCGAGCAGGAAGAGCGGATTGCTCGTGCCCGCTTTCTTGAGGTTGGTGACGATCTTGCCGGGAAGCGAACCGATATAGGTCCGGCGATGGCCGCGAATTTCGGCCTCGTCGCGCACGCCGCCAAGCGACTGGCGAACGAATTCCCGGCCGGTCGCGCGGGCGATCGATCGGCCGAGCGAGGTCTTGCCGACGCCTGGGGGTCCGACGAGGCACAGAATCGGCCCCTTCAACTTGTTGGTCCGCGCCTGGACCGCGAGATATTCGACGATCCGTTCCTTCACCTTCTCGAGCCCGTAATGGTCCTCGTCGAGGATCCGTTCGGCCTCGATCAGCTCGTGCTTGAGCTTGGATTTCTTGCCCCAGGGCAAACCGAGCAGGACATCGAGATAGTTGCGGCTGACGGTCGCCTCCGCGGACATCGGGGCCATCGCCTTGAGCTTCTTCAGCTCGGAATTGGCCTTCGCCCGGGCTTCCTTGCTGAGCTTCGTCCGCTCTATCTTTCGCGCCAGCTCCTGGAGCTCGTCGCCTTCGCCTTCCTCGCCGGCATTGCCGAGCTCGCGCTGGATCGCCTTCAATTGCTCGTTGAGATAATATTCGCGCTGGGTCTTCTCCATCTGGCGCTTGACCCGGGAACGGATCTTCTTCTCGACCTGGAGGACTCCAAGCTCGCCTTCCATGAAAGCGAAGGCCATCTCCATCCGACGGACGGGATCGAGCTCGGCGAGCAGGGCCTGCTTGTCAGAAACCTTGATGTTGATGTTCGCCGCGACCGCGTCGGCCAGCTTTGCCGGCTCCTCGATTTGTCCCAGCTGGACGGCGGTTTCGGCCGGCAGCTTGCGATTCAATTTTGCGTAATTCTCGAACTGATCGACGATCGAGCGCATCAGCGCCTGGACCTCGGCCCCCTCCGGCTCGTTCGCTTCAACCGGATCGACATCGGCGACGAGGTGCGTGGCTTCCGGGCGAAGCGCGGTCAGCGACGCGCGCTCGCGACCCTCGACCAGAACCCGGACCGTACCATCGGGAAGCTTCAGCAACTGAAGCACGGTCGCGACGACCCCGAGATCGTAGAGCGCGTCGCGATCGGGGTCATCCTCGGCCGGATCGAGCTGCGAGACGAGGAAGATGGACTTGTCCGCCGCCATCGCGCTTTCCAGCGCCGCAACCGATTTGTCGCGCCCGACGAACAGGGGCACGATCATGTGCGGGAAAACGACGATGTCGCGAAGCGGAAGGACGGGATAGGTCTGGCTCATGCGAACTCCACAAGGCGAGCCGGGCGGCCCGCACCTGTCATATATGGGATGGAAGCGACGCGCCATCAATGCAGGCAGCGCCAACGGGAATTGCGTGCAGCCGGTCCCCGATCCGAACGGCCAATTCAATTGACCCTGAGCCGTGAAAGAGCTATGATCCCAAGTTCGCGGAAAAGGGGTATCTGTCTGATGTTGCGCAAACTTTTTTGGGCCACTCCATTGCTCCTGCTCGCCGCCGGCGCCTCCTCACCGGCTTCCGCCGCCGCCCAGGAAACCGGACAGAATTGTCAACAGCAGCAGGAAAGCAGCGGCGGCCGCTCGCTTCGCCGCGGTATCCTCGGCGGGATCGCCCGCGGTGCCCTCGGCCGGTTCGGCGGCACCGCCGGGAACTTGGCCACTTCCTATCTTCCCGTCGGCGAGCTGCTCGACGAAGCGATCAGCAGCCTGCTCGATTGCCGCGAGCAGCAGAAGGCCGCGGGCGCGACCCAGCAGGTCGTCGAACAGGCGGAACGTGGTGGTGTCGGAACCACGGCCAGCTGGGAAAGCGAAACGCGCCCCGGCGTTCGCGGATCGTCGACCGTGACGGCGCAGCAGAGCGACGGCTGCATGACGGTGACCGACGTGGTGATCGTCGATGGCGAAGAGACGCGGGCACCCAAGCAAATGTGCCGCCGCCCGCCCAGCAACCGGTATGTCCGGGTCTGACACAGTCATGCGTCTGCTGGCATCTATTGCCGCTACGGCGGCCCTGCTGACGGCGCAGCTCGCGCAGGCCCAGAGCGATCCGAACAACCCGACTTGTCCTGCCGCGCCCAACTGGTCGAACTATCCGGAAATGCGTTTCTCGGTCGAGGAGATTGACGGGCGCCAGGTGCTTCTCGCCGAAGGGCGGATCGACGACAATCTCATCCCGCGCCTGCAGGCGGCCCTTGAGAACTTCCAGGGCGACGAAATCTGGCTTCGCTCGCCGGGCGGCAATGCCCGGGTCGGAAACCAGGCGGGCCGGATCATTCGCGAAAACAGCCTCCAGACTCGAATCCCCGAGGGATGGGCGTGCTTCTCGGCCTGCAACTTTCTCTTCATGGGCGGGTTTGCGCGCTTCGTGGACCCGGGTGGCCAGTTCATCGTGCACATGTTCACCCATACCAGCGACCGCGAAGCGATCCGATCCGAAGTGGCGCGGGGCGAGGACAACACGATCGGGCTGATCGGCGACATCGAGCAGCAATCGGCCTTGCTCGCCAGCGAGGACAATGACTTCCTGATCCGGATGGGCCTGTCCCGCAGACTGCTGACCGAGGTCATGTATCGAACCAGCGCGGTCGCCGTGTCCAACCGCGAGACCCGCCGCTGTCTGTCCCAGGCAGAGCTTCGCGAATATAATGTCGTGAACGGCTGACGTCGCCGGGCCGCCGTCGGCTGCCCATTCCGCTCTCAGATACTGACGAAAGTGTCCGCCGACGGGTCGGCCTCAGGCCGCGTCTTCGGCGGCCTTCTTGGCATAAACCCGGACGGGGTCCTTGCGGCCCTCGACGACGTCCTTGTCGATCATCACCTCGTCGACTCCGTCCATGCCCGGCAGATCGAACATCGTGTCGAGCAGGATGTTTTCCATGATCGAACGGAGGCCGCGGGCGCCGGTCTTGCGCTCGATCGCCTTCTTGGCCGTCGCGACCAGAGCGTCCTCGGTGTAGGTCAGCTTGACGTCCTCCATGTCGAACAGCTTCTGATACTGTTTGACGAGCGCGTTCTTCGGCTCCTTGAGGATCTTCACGAGCGCCTCGGTATCGAGATCCTCGAGCGTCGCGATCACCGGCAGTCGGCCGACGAATTCGGGGATCAGTCCGAACTTGAGGAGATCCTCGGGTTCGCTCTGACGGAGAACCTCGCCCACCCGGCGCTCCTCCGGTGCGGCGACATAGGCGCCGAAACCGATCGACTTGCCCTGGAGGCGGTCTCCGATGATCTTCTCCAGCCCGGCGAACGCGCCGCCGCAAATGAACAGGATGTTGGTCGTGTCGACCTGGAGGAATTCCTGCTGCGGATGCTTGCGGCCGCCCTGCGGCGGGACGGAGGCGGTGGTGCCTTCCATCAACTTCAGAAGCGCCTGCTGGACGCCCTCGCCCGAAACGTCGCGGGTGATCGAGGGATTGTCCGACTTGCGGCTGATCTTGTCGATCTCGTCGATATAGACGATCCCGCGCTGCGCCCGCTCGACATTGTAGTCGGAGGCCTGGAGCAGCTTTAGGATGATGTTCTCGACGTCCTCGCCGACATAGCCGGCTTCGGTGAGGGTCGTCGCATCGGCCATGGTGAACGGCACGTCGAGGATCCGCGCCAGCGTCTGCGCCAGCAAAGTCTTGCCGCAGCCGGTCGGGCCGACGAGCAGGATGTTCGACTTTGCGAGCTCGACGTCTGCGCCCTTCGCGCCGTGCGCGAGCCGCTTGTAATGGTTGTGAACGGCGACCGAGAGGACGCGCTTGGCGTGCTGCTGGCCGATGACGTAATCGTCGAGCACCTTGCAGATCTCTGCCGGCGTCGGCACCCCGTCGCGGGTCTTCACCAGCGCCGACTTGGTCTCCTCGCGGATGATGTCGTTGCACAGCTCGACGCACTCATCGCAGATGAACACAGTCGGGCCCGCGATGAGCTTGCGGACCTCATGCTGCGACTTGCCGCAGAAGGAGCAATAGAGGGTGCTCTTGCTGTCGCCGCCGGAAAGCTTCGTCATATTCTTCCTTCAGGGCCGCCCGGGCCGCCTCCTCGTCACCGTGAAGCGGCATCCTGACGACAAATTACCACGACCACAATGGCCTAATGATTAACGCTCCCGCCCATCCCTACCGCCGTCTCGCCGGCAGGAGCTGAGCGGCAAAGCGGGAGTGCACCGCCGCGAATTTTGTTCCGTGAGAGGAAACCCCGCCTTGTCCTGCCGAATGTGGCGATACGGCTGCGCCAAAACAAGGCGACAGTCCGGTGGCCCCAGGCCGTGTTGATCCGACCTGGGACAGGATCAGGCCGTGTTCGGTCGCGCCCGGTCAGGCGGCCTTCGCCGCTTCTTCGTCCGCAGGCGAAGGCCTCTTCTCGAAGACCTCGTCGACCAGGCCGAAAGTCTTGGCTTCGCTGGCCGAGAAGAATTTGTCGCGCTCGACATTCTTCTCGATCTCCTCGAGCGGCTGGCCGGTATATTTCGCCATGAGCTCGTTCATCCGGTGCCGGATGCGGAGGATTTCCTTGGCCTGTATCTCGATGTCGCTGGCCATGCCCTGGGCTCCGCCGGAAGGCTGATGGATCATGATCCGGGCGTTCGTGAGGGCGACCCGCATTCCCGGTTCGCCGGCGGAGAGCAGGAACGCGCCCATCGACGCGGCCTGGCCGACGCAGACCGTTCCCACCCGCGGCCGGATATACTGCATCGTGTCGTGCATCGCCATGCCCGCCGTGACGACCCCGCCCGGCGAGTTGATGTACATGTAGATGTCCTTCTTCGGGTTCTCGCTCTCGAGGTAGAGGAGCTGCGCCGTCACCAGCGTCGCCATATGGTCCTCAACCGGCCCCGTCACGAACACTATCCGCTCGCGCAACAGCCGCGAATAGATGTCGAAGCTGCGCTCGCCGCGGTTCGACTGCTCGATGACGATGGGCACGAGCCCGCTCAGAATGTCTTCATGGTCCATGACGGGGGATGAATCCTGTGTTGAGGTGGTGGAGAGCTACATCGGAGGATCGGCGGGAAGGTTCAAGCCCCGACCCTCATTCGCCGCGGCCATCCTGCCCTCCTGTTGCTAACCCGTGCAGATGGAAGCGCTCAGCGCAACTGGCTGTCCTTGCTGCCGCGGCGGTTGATCCCGGCTGTAACCCGCCGGGAGTCGCGCTCGGCCTGACACGTCACGCAGGTGCGCACGCCGGGAAGTGCGAGCCGGCGGCGTTCAGGAATGTCCTCGCCGCACGCTTCGCAATATTCGAGGCTCTCGCCGGCCGGAAGCGCCGCTCTGGCGCCCTGGACCGCATCGGCGACGCTATCCTCGATCTGTTGCTCGACCGCGCCGTCGCGGGCCCAACCACCGGCCATTGCCTTACTCCTGCATCACCCGCTCGTCCTTCACGAAATAGGTATGAGCTTGCCCGGTTCCAGTCCTCGAAGCCTTGCGACCCCGGCCAAAAGCACAACCCTCCCCCGCGCCACGCGCGGAGAAGGGCTGTCGATCGGCTTGCCTGTGGGTCAGTCGCGGCCGACCTCGTAGGTCTGGATGCAGTTGTCGGTGACGCTGGCCGTGCAGGCCGGATAGCTTTCGTCATCGGCATCGATCGTCTGTCCGGTCAGCGGATCGACCAGAGGACCGCCCATGCCGGTGCTCACCGTGCCGTTCCAGCCGGCCGGGACGACCGCGGGGTCCGAAATGACGGCGATACCGCGGGCGTCGCGTTCGGGATTGGCGTTGCTCGGCTGAATGACCGCGCCGCTGGCGGCAAAGGTCGTCGAGTGAGCCATCGTGTTGTGAGTCGTGGTCGTATGAGTCGTGGTGACGACTTCCTGATCGACATCGACATCGAGGTCGCCGTCAGGCTGCACGTCGACATCGAGCTCGGGCTGGGTCGTCGTCGTAGTGTAGGTCGTCGTCTGGGCAACCGCCGTGCCGCTCAGCAGCAACGCGATCGCAAGCGCCGTGGTCTTCATCTCTCTACTCCTCTGTTCTTGTTGCGGGGCTGCGCCGTGGCGCGCCCTGGTCGCGGTCTTTGGCCGCAGGCGTGGATGAAACGAGCGTCGACTTGTCCTTATCCGCGAATAAGACAGGCCGTGGCTCAGGTGAGACGTCCTGCAGCGCGACATCTTGCGACCATTTCAGGCCGCTCCTGACAAACGGGCGCGACATCGCAAGCCGATCCGGGATCGGCGCCTGAACGGCGCGGAAGCTGGAGACGAAAGCATGGAAAAGAAGAAAGCCCTCAGGCGGGTCGCCGGCGGTGGCATAAGCCTGCTCGCTCTCGCCGCCGCCGCGTTCGCTCTTGCCCCGGGGCCTAAGGGCCGCCTCATTGCACTCGACCTCGACCGCGACGGACAGGTGGCCAATGCCGAGATTCAGCAAAGCGCTCGCCAGCGCTTCGCAGCGCTGGATTCCAATAATGACTGACGTCTGACCGACGATGAGTGGCCCCGTGGCCGGCATGGCCGAGGCCCACACGGTCGAGGCCATCAGGACGCCATGTCCCCGCCCCCTGCCCCGGCTTCAGCGGATGCGGCAGATCCGGTCGCGACGACCTCGACCGCCGCTCGAGCCGCGCCCATGCGGCGGGGATGGGCGGCAGCCGACGTGAACAATGACGGCGCGCTCGACCTGCGCGAATTCTATGCCCGTCACGCGGCACGGGTCACGCGCGCAGACACCAATGGGGATGGCACCATTTCGTCCGAGGAACTGGCCGCGCACCAGTGGCACCGGCCCCAGCGCGGATCCTGATGCCCATCCAGGGGGCTTCGCTCGCCTTTGCGAAACCCCTATTTAGACGCCGGCCCGGGCCAGTCCTCTTCTTCGGGGACGCCATCGCCGATGTCGTAATAATCGCCTTTGTAGGCGGTGAAGATATGCTTCGCGAGGCGCGTGCCGGTCGGCAGGTCGAAGGCGCCCATGGCGACGGCGATCTTCTTGTGCCCGTGGGCATCCCAGAACAAGGCCGACCCACAGGCCGAACAGAACCCCCGGCTGACCCGTTCGGACGAACGATACCAGGTCAGCTTTTCGCCGCCGCGAATGGTCAGCTGCTCGCGGGGGACGTCGGTCGACGCCCAGACATGGCCGGATTGGCGCCGGCACTGGCTGCAGTGACAGGCATCGGGGGGAGACAAGGGCCCTTTCACCTCGAAGGTGACCTCGCCGCACAGACAGGATCCGAAGTGCATGATTCTCTCTCAACAGCCTGCGTTGAACGATAGGTGGCGCTAGCACCCCTTGCAGACCCCCAAATCTATCAGAACGCCCACTCGCGGGCGAGCGCGTCCGGATGCGTTTTCGACCTCGACGCACCGTCTTGCGCATCACCCCTGCCCGGTGCAGTCTTTCGCGACTTCGTGTCGAGTCTGCGTCCCTCGATTTTGCGGGGAGCATTTATGGCCACGATAGCGGCGCCTCGGGCGCGTTGGCAGCGGGATCGGCGCTTCTTCAGCGGCATCGCTTTGGCGTTCGTCGCGGTCACCTTCATCGGCTTCGCACCTACTTATTATCTGGGCAGCTGGATGGGCGCGAAGCCCTTGGAACCGCTGGTCCACCTCCACGGGGTGGTCTTTACCACCTGGATTCTGCTCTATCTCGTCCAGAACGGTCTGATTGCCCTGAACCGGGCGGATATTCACCGGTTGACCGGGACGGCGACGGCAGCCTTTGCCCTTGTCGTGGTCGTTGTGGGCGTTGCCGTGGCGATCGAAAGCGGCCGTCTCGGCCATGGACCGCCCGGTCGGCATCAACCGAGCTTCCTGGCCTATCCGCTTGCCAACATGCTCATGTTCACGATCTTCACACTACTTGGCCTCGCTTATCGCAAGCGATCGGATTTCCACAAACGCCTGATGTTCCTTGCGACGCTCGGTCTGGTGATCACGCCGCTTGCGCGGATCAGCCGGATGTCGTCCCTGCCTTTCGATCCTCCGGCGATCGGCGGCATGATCCTGGCCGATATCTTCCTCGCCGCCTTGGTGATCTTCGATTTGCGGACTCGGGGCAGGCTTCACCCGGCCACCCTCTGGGCCGGCGGCGTCTTTCTCGCCTCGCAGCCGATGCGAGTTGCGATCGGCAACAGCGAGCCCTGGCAGAATTTTGCCCGATATCTGATCGGCTGACGCGCTCGGGAGGCTCGCTAGTGGGCAGGCCGTCGGGACGCCGCTCCACCCACGACCCTTGGTCGTTCGGTGCCGCCGTCTTCCTTCTCCCAATCCACCTGCCCGACATAGAGGCAGCGTCTGTGGACGCCGGTCTGCTCACGCCCGTCCGGATCGGCGTTCCAGCCATGAAAGAAGATCAAGGTGCGGCCTGCGTGTTCAAGCAGCGACTGATGGCCCGGGCCGATCAACGGCGATTCGTCGTGGGAGCGAAGAATGGGATTGTCTCCATTGTCCCGGCAGGGCCCTCGCGGGCTCGCGCAGCTGAGATAGGCGACGGCGTAATTGGCATTGCCGAAGAAATTGCCGGAATAGAACAAGTGATAGTCGCGGTCCCGGCGGACCATGGTCGGCGCCTCGACCACCCGCCATTCCCAATCGTCGTGCGAGTCCGGGGAATCATTGCTCGCGACGAGCCGGATCGGCGCTCCGAGCGCGGCCAGACCGTCCGTGCTGAGGCCCTGGACATAGATAGCCGAGCCCGGGCCGCAGCAATTCCCGTCTTCCTTGTAATAGAGGTAGAGCGCGCCATCCTCGCCATCCCGAAAGACGTTTGCGTCGATCACGCCATTGGCGAATTCGGCGCAGACGAGCGGCGCGTCGATCCCCTGAAAGGGGCCTTCCGGCGCATTGGCGACGGCGGCGCCGAGGCAGTGACGCTGAAGCACGCGTGGCCCGTCGGGCGGCGTCTCGGTTCGGGTCAGGGCCGCATGGCGGGCATTAAAATAGAGCACGTAGCGGCCGCCGATCGATGCCACTTCCGGCGCCCACACCTGGGGATGGCTTCGGTCTACCCAGGCCGGCAGGTTGGCCGCGGGCAACGCTTCTGCAGGCGCCGACCATTCGGCGAGATTTCGTGAGCGGATGTACTGGACGTTGGCCTGCGATCGCTCGAGCTGGGCGCCGGTGGCATAAGCGTGAAAGGCCCCATCGAAACGCGCCACGAACGGATCCGGGAAGTTCGCGTCGAGGAGCAGACGAGGGGAACCCGTTCCGAGCCCCCGGAGCGGGGATTCGCCTGCCGCTTCACCTGGGCAAGGGGGCGCCACCGCCGGCTGTAATGCAGCGCTGCCCGAGGCCAGGCAGAGGCTCGCGAGAGAAAAGAAGATCCTTGGGATTCGAAGACGCGGCACCGGCATGCATTGCTATACTTTTTTATGCGGCGGACAACTCATGCGTAACGCGCAAGTTCGGGCTGCGAACAGCCGACGCAACCTTTCCAGCGGTCGAAATCAGGGCCGATGTCGCGCCGTTCCAAACGGCTCGCCCGGGGCCGGGAAGCTGAGATAATGAAGGCGCCTGACCTCACGCCGGCCGCGGACGACGGTGTCAAGAATGAGCCCGGACATGAAGCTCAAGGCGGCGACGATCATCAATCCGGTCGCGAGCACAGCGGTCGGGAAACGCGGCACCAGGCCGGTCTCGATATAGGTGATGGCGAGGGGCACGGTGAGAACGATGGCCAAAGCGGCCAGGAACAGGCTGAAGCTGCCATAGAACAAGACGGGCCGCTCGATCCGGAAAAGATGAAGGATGGTCTTCATGATTCTCCAGCCGTCCCGGTAGGTTGACAGCTTGGAGGCCGAACCCTCCGGCCGCGCACCGTAAGCCGTGACGACCTCGGCGACGGGCATGGCCAATTCGAGCGCATGAACGCTGATCTCCGTTTCCGTCTCGAAGCCGCGGGCGAGCGCAGGAAAGGACTTGGCGAAGCGGCGGGAAAACACCCGGTAGCCGGAAAAGATGTCACTGAAGGTACGGCCGAAAAGACTGGCCAGGAGGCCGGTGAACAGGCGGTTGCCGAGACGGTGGCCGCGCCGATAGGCCTCCTCCACCTCCGATTTGCGAGCGCCAACCACCATGTCCAGCTGCTCGTCCACGAGCCTTTTCACGAGCTCGGGCGCGACCGATGCGTCGTAGGTGGAATCGCCATCCGCCATCACATAGATGTCGGCCTCTACGTCAGCGAACATTCGGCGGACGACATGGCCCTTGCCCTGCATCCGCTCGGTTCGGACGATCGCACCGGCCTGGGCGGCCACCTCGCGGGTCCGGTCGCTGCTGTTATTGTCGTAGACATAGATGGTCGCCCCGGGCAGCGACTCGCGAAAGCCGGCCACCGTCTGGGCGATCGCCGCTTCCTCGTTGAAGCAGGGCAGCAGAACCGCAACTCGCAGTTCCGTCGAATAATCCGGCATTCACATCCCCCGCCGATCGGCCCGAGCCTGTCGAAGACCGCCCTTCTTAGGGAGAAGCGCGGGGATTCGACAACAAGCAAGTGCGGTTGGTCGCCCGCCAATCCAGGCCGGAAAAGCGATCGGCTCAGCTCTTCTTCGCGGCCTTCTTCGCAGGGGCCTTGGCCGGCTTGTCGGCAGCGGTCTCGCTCTTCTTCGCGGCCTTCTTGGTCGGCGCCTTGGCCGCTTCCGCGCCTTCGCCCTCGGACTTGCCCTTCGTCGATTTGGAAGGCGCTTCGGCTTTCTTGGCCGCTGCCTTCTTCGGCTTCGCCTTGCCGTGATCATGGCCGTGGTCATGACCGCAGCCCGGGCCATGAACGTGCGTGTCCTCGGCCTCGATCGCCGCCTCAAGCTCCTCGCGCTTCACGACCCGCTCGCTGACATCCGCCTTGCTGAACAGATGGTCGACCACCTTGTCCTCGAACAGGGGCGCGCGCAGCTGGGCGGCGGCCATCGGATCCTGGCGAACATAATCGGCGAAACGCTGGCGATCCTCAGGCTTATATTGCTGGGCGGCCTGGGCGATCAGCTGGTTCATCTCCTGCTGGCTTACCTGGACCCCCGCCTTCTGGCCGATCTCGGATAACAAGAGGCCGAGGCGGACCCGCCGTTCGGCGATTCCGCGATATTCCTCACGGTCCTTCTCCATCTCGGCCTTAGCGGCTGTGGGATCGGGCTCGTGGCTCGCTTCATGCTCGAGCTGGCGCCAGATCTGATCGAACTCGGCATCGACCATCGATTGCGGAACCGGGAAATCATAGGAAGCGGCGAGCTGATCGAGCAGCTGACGCTTCATGTGCGTCCGGGTAAGTCCGCCAAGCTCCTGCTCGACCTGGCTCTTCAATAGGCCACGAAGCTGATCGATGCCCTCAAGGCCCATCGACTGGGCGAAGGCATCGTCGGCCTTCACCTCGCGCGGGACCTGAACCTCGTTCACGGTGACGTCGAAGGTGGCGTCGCGACCCTTCAGATAGGCGGTCGGATAATCCTCCGGAAAGGTCACCTTGACGACGCGCTGGTCATTGGCCTTGGCACCGACGAGCTGGTCTTCGAAACCCGGGATGAGGCGGCCCGAGCCCAGTTCGATCGACATTCCCTCGCCTTTGCCGCCCTCGAAGGGTTCGCCGTCGATCTTGCCCTCGAAATCGATGATCAGAAGGTCGCCCATGCGCGCAACCTGCTTCGCCGGGGCCGGATCGAAGCTCTTCTGGCCTTCGGCCAACTTCATCACCGCCTCGTCGAGCATTTCGTCGGAAGGCTCGACCCGCAGGCGCTCGATTTTGAGACCCTCGAGCTCGGTTTCGGGAACGTCCGGAAGGGCTTCAACCTCGACCTTCACGATTGCATCCTTGCCGATGCCGCCTTCCTCGAGCTCCACGCTCGGCTGCATGGCGGGACGGATCTTCTGTTCGTCCATCAGCTTCTGGACGCCTTCCTGGACAGCGGTCTGAAGCGCCTGCTGCTCGAGGGCCGGCCCATGCATCTTGCGGACCAGATTGGCCGGGACCTTGCCGGGACGGAAGCCCGGCATCCGCACCTGCGGCGCGATCGACTTCAGTTCCTGGTCGACGCGGGCGTCGATGTCCTTCGCGGGAATGGTGATGCGAAAGGCGCGCTTCAGGCCCTCGTTCAACGTCTCAACGGTCTGCATGGATGATCGAACCTTATTCCGGATGATAGGCCCTTCGCGAAGGGTCACGAAGCTGGTGCGGGCGGAGGGACTCGAACCCCCACGGTTGCCCACTGGAACCTAAATCCAGCGCGTCTACCAGTTCCGCCACGCCCGCTTTGGCCGGCAAGCCGGCGTCTATAGGTTGAGGCGCCAAGCCGGGCAAGGGGATAGCGGACGACCCGGGCGCCCGTGACGGCCAATCATCTGGTATGCCAAAACGGCGGCTTGCGTCCCGCCATGTCGAGCACGGAAATTCTTCGCGCTCGCCGGTGCCGCCATCCGGCACCGGCCACGCAAGCTCAGGCGGCGATCGAATAATCGATCAAGCGCGATCCGCGGGAAACGAACAAGCCGGCGCCGGTCGAGAGCCGGTCGACCAGCGGCAACGCGGTGCCGCAGAAGCCGCATTCGGCCGAAACTCGGCCGACATACCAATGGGAGCGCCCGCACCCGGGACAGTGATTCACCTCGTTCTCGCGATAGACCACGTGATAGCCCCTGTGGGCCGGGTCATGGGGATGAGACTTCCCCTGCTTGCCGAAGATCGATCCGTGCATCTTCTTCACTCCTTTATCGCCTCAACTCTGCGACGAAATGCTCTGTTCCATAGATGAGCCGATTACGCGACCGCTGTTTCGCGACTGTGTCATTCGCGCACACTCCGTGTTTCAAATGTTGCAGCCCGAACCCAGGTCAAATAGCGTACGATCACACCCCTCCCGGAGACTCCCTTTCCAATGAAGTTCAAAATGTTGGCGGCCGCTGTCGCGGTCATGTCCATGGCTTCGGCTGCGCCGGCGCAGCGCAGCTTCGAGCCGGAATTCACACCCGAAGCCTTTCGCGCCCACGTCGCCTTTCTCGCCGACGATCTCGTCGAGGGACGCAAGCCGGGAACGCGCGGCTACGACATCGCGGCCCGCTACGTCGCGGCCCAGTTCGAGGCCCTCGGGCTCAGACCGGCCAACGGCAGCAGCTGGTATCAGCCGGTCGAATTCGTTCGTTACTCGGTCAGCGGCACGCCTACTCTCACGGTCGGGGCCGAAACCTTCACCCATGGCCGCGAGGCAGTCTTCCGGGCCTCTGCGGACAGCGAACCTCTATCGCTTAACGCCCCAATGGTCTTCGCCGGTTACGGGCTGGACATGCCATCCCACGGCTTCGACGATTATGAGGGCCTCGATGTTCGCGGCAAGGTCGTGGTCGTTCTGAGCGGCGTTCCTGAAGGCGTCGCGAGCGACGTGGCGGCCCATCTCAACGCCGACAAAAGAAGCATGGCGGCGCGGCGCGGCGCGGTGGGGCTGATTCAGGTACTGACCCCTGCCGATTCCCAGAACAGGGACTGGGGCAATTACGCCACCGCTGCAGCCGCGCGCCGCGACCATGCCTGGGTCGGCACGGACGGGGTGCCGTTCGACATCGCCCAGGGCTTGCGGTTCAATGCGACCGTCAGCCCAGCCGCGGCGGAAAGGCTGTTCGCAGGATCGCCGCGATCGCTCGCCGAGCTGTTCGCGGAGGCGGCACGCGCAAACGGGCGTCCCGAAGGCTTCGCGCTGGGCCGCGATGTCAGGGTCGAGCGGGACGCGGCCGTGGTCGAACGTTTCACCAGCTCCAACGTCGTCGCCATTCTCCCTGGATCCGATCCGGAGCTGGCTGACGAATATGTCGCGATCACCGCTCATCTCGATCATTTTGGCGTGAGCCAGGGCGAAGGCGACCAGATCCGGAATGGTGCGCTGGACAATGCCACCGGTGTTGCGACCTTGATCGAAGTGGCGCGGCAGATGGTTCAGTCCGGCCAGCGGCCGCGGCGGTCCTTGCTCCTTGCTGCGGTGACGGCCGAGGAACTCGGGCTGCTCGGCGCCGAATATCTTGCCCGCCATCCAGTCGTCGACGGCCGCATAATCTCCCTGGTCAATCTCGACATGCCGATTCTCACCTACGACTTCCAGGACGTGATAGCGTTCGGTGCCGAACATTCCACGATGGGGCCGATCGTCGCTCGTGCGGGTGCGCGAATGGGCGTTTCGCTCACCCCCGATCCGCTTCCTGAAGAGGGACTGTTCACACGGTCGGACCATTACAAGTTCGTCCGGGAAGGCGTGCCGTCGGTGTTTCTGATGACGGGATTTGCCGGCGAAGGCCGCGAGCGCTTCACCGATTTCCTGCGCAATCACTATCACAGCACCCATGACGACCTGAACCTGCCGATCAACTGGCAGGCCGGCGCCAAATTCGCGCGTCTCAATTATCTGATCGCTCGCGAGATCGCGGACGGCGCCGAAGCCCCGCTTTGGTATGCCGACAGCTTCTTCGGCGATCTCTTCGGGGGCCAGCAGCAGCGCGCGGAGCGCCCTGCCGGTGCAGGACCGACGACGGCCCAGGGGCAATAAGCGACCGTCTCAGGCGATAGAGGCTGTGCCGGCCGCCGCGGCCGGTGCCGCCGTCGAATCGGAAAGCTGGTAATCCCGATATTGTTCGCGAAGCGAGGTCTTGAGCAGCTTGCCCGTCGCCGTGTGCGGCAGGCTGTCGACGAACAATATTTCGTCCGGCAGCCACCATTTGGCCACGTGGCTCGACAGGTGTTCGAGGATCTCCGCCGCCGACACTTCGGACCCGGCCTTGCGAACGATCAGCAGCAGCGGCCTCTCGTCCCACCGCGGGTGACGGACTCCGATCGCCGCCGCTTCCGCCACTCCGGCGCAGCCGATCGCGGCATTTTCAAGGTCGACGGAGCTGATCCATTCGCCTCCTGACTTGATGACGTCCTTGGACCGATCGGTGATCTGCATCGTCCCGTCGGGATGGAGCACCGCGACATCGCCGGTATCGAACCAGTTGTCCGCGTCGGCGGCATCTTCCTCCGCCTTGAAATAACGCTTGATGACCCACGGTCCGCGGATCTGGAGACGGCCCGAGCTCTGCCCGTCACGCGGCTGGACCTTGCCCTCATCGGTCACGACCCGCAATTCCACGCCGAAGGGCACCCGACCCTGGCGGGCGACGAGCGACACCTGCTCTTCGAAGCTGAGCTCGTCCCAGTTGGCAGGCGGCGCCCCGATCGTCCCGATCGGTGAGGTCTCCGTCATGCCCCACGCATGGCCGACCCTGATACCCATCTTCATCAGCCGTTCGATCATCGCCCGCGGCGCTGCGGATCCGCCGATCGTCACCATCTTCAGATATTCCGGTTTTTCCCCGGTCGAATCCATGTGGGCGAACAAGGCCAGCCAGACAGTCGGCACGCCGGCGGAGTGGGTGACTTTCTCCTCGTTCATCAGCCGGCACAGAATCTTGCCGTCATTGACCGCGGAATAGACGAACTTGATTCCGGAGATGGCGCCGGCAAAGGGCAGACCCCAGGCCGCCGCGTGGAACATCGGGACGATCGGCAAGGCTACCGCACCGGCGGACAGGTCGAACACCGACGGCTGCACCTCCGCCATGGCGTGGATGACCGACGAGCGATGCTCGTAGAGGACGCCCTTGGGATGGCCGGTGGTCCCCGACGTATAGCAGAGCATGCAGGGCTCGCGCTCGGACCCTTCCACCCATTGATAGTCGCCGTCCTCGCCAGCGATCAGAGCTTCGAACTCCCCATTATCGAAGCAGACATAATGGGTGATGCTGGTCCATTGCGGCTTCAGACGTTCCACGATCGGCTGGAACATCTTGTCGTAGAACAGCACCTTATCCTCGGCATGGTTGGCGATGTAGACCAATTGCTCGTCGAACAGGCGCGGATTGATGGTGTGGATGACCCCGCCCATACCGATCACGCCGTACCAGCTCACCAGATGCCGGCCGTGATTCATCGCCAGTGTGGCAACTCGGTCGCCTGGCTTTACCCCAAGCCTTTCCAGGGCCTGAGCGAGCTTTCTGGAATCGCTGGCGACCTCGGCCCAGTTGGTGCGGGTAGTCGTTCCGTCCGCCCAGTAGCTGACGATCTCGCGGCCGCCATGCTCGCGCTCCGCATGTTCGATCAGCCGCGGCACGCGCAGCTCGAAATCCTGCATCCCGCCCAGCATCTTCGTCTCCCGCTACTTTGGCGGGAAGTCTATCGCCTCAGGAGACGAGCGCAAGGCGCGGCGCCTCCACCACCGAGAGGTGGACGGCGCCGATGCCCTCGAGCCGCTCGAGCCGGGCGGCAAGTTCGGCATCGACGACGAAGTCCCGGCCGAGCACGAGCTCCGCTTCGCCGCTCGAGAAATGGGCCTTGAGGCGCAGCTGACCGTTGCCGCCGCGCGCTCCGGCGACCGCTTCGGCAAGAGCCGCCACCGCCGCCTCGGTTTCGACCTCGACCATTATCTGAAGTCGGCTTCGAAGCGAAAGGCTCTCGAAGGATTGAAGCGACTTGATCGTGACTCGGGGTGTGTCCTCACCGGGCCGGCGGTCGAGCTCAACGCTCAGAAGCGCGCAGGCCCCGGCCTTGGCTGCATTGGCGACCTGCTCGGCGACCATGTCGTCGAAGACGGTGGCTTCGAACTGACCCGAGGAATCGGACAAGGTCGCCATCATGTAGCGTCGGCCCTTGGCCGAGGTCCTCCACCTTGTATCCTCGACCAGGGCAGCCATCACGGCACCGCTTCGGCCACCGTCGACCGGCGCCGGGAGCGTGGCGAGCTGGGCAAAGCTTCTGGCGCCGTGCGCCTCGACAAGGTGCCGGTAATTGTCGACCGGATGGGCGGAGAAGTAGAAGCCGAAACTCTCTTTCTCCTGCGCCATCCGCTGGGCGAGGCTCCAGCTTTCGCTGGTCGGCATCCGGATTGGAACCACGTTGGCCGGGCCCTCGCCGAACAATCCGCCCTGCCCGCTCGTCCGGGCATCGGCCGCGCTCGACGCCGCGGCCAGGATGGTTTCAGCCGCGGCAAAGGCAGCGGAACGCTCGGCGAGGCCGTCGAACGCGCCCGCGCCGGCGAGGCTTTCGATCTGCCGACGGTTGAGAAGCCTCGGATCGATCCGCGCCGCGAAATCGTCGAGACTTCGGAACGGGCCGTTCGCGGCGCGTTCCTCGACGAGCTGATCCATGGCTTTCTCGCCGACGCCCTTGAGAGCGCCAAGCGCATAGCGGACGGCGAGACCGTCTCCGTCGCCGGCCGCCTCCACCGAGAATTCCGCCTCGCTGAAGTTGATCGACGGCGGTAGGCATTCGAGCCCCATGCGCCGCATGTCCTCGGCGAAAATGGCGAGCTTGTCGGTCTGCGCCATGTCGAAGCACATGGACGCGGCGTAGAATTCGTGGCGATGATGCACCTTCAGCCACGCCGTCTGGTAGGCGACGAGGGCATAAGCGGCGGCGTGGCTCTTGTTGAAACCGTAGCCGGCGAACTTGTCGATCAAGTCGAACAATTCATTGGCCTTCGCGGCCGGAATATTGTTGACCCGCTCGCACCCCGCCACGAAGCCCGCCCGCTGGGCATCCATCTCCGCCTGGATCTTCTTGCCCATCGCGCGCCGAAGGAGATCTGCCTCGCCGAGACTGAAGCCGGCCAGGACCTTCGCCGCCTCCATCACCTGCTCCTGGTAAACAAAGATCCCGTACGTCTCCCTGAGCACGTTCTCGAGCAAGGGATGGGGATAAGAGATGGGCTCGCGGCCGTTCTTGCGGGCACCGAACATCGGGATATTATCCATCGGTCCGGGCCGATAGAGCGAGACGAGCGCGATGATGTCGCCGAAATTGTCGGGCTTCACCGCCGCCAGAGTCCGGCGCATCCCTTCCGATTCGAGCTGAAACACGCCGACCGTCTCGCCCTTCTGGAGCAGTCGATAGACTTCGGGATCGTCCCAGGAGAGGCGGTCCAGATCGATCTTGATCCCGCGCCGACCCAGCATTTCGACGGCCTTGCGAAGGACCGACAGGGTCTTGAGGCCGAGGAAGTCGAATTTTACCAGCCCCGCCGCCTCGACATATTTCATGTCGAACTGGGTAACCGGCATGTCCGACCGCGGATCGCGGTAGAGCGGAACCAGTTGATCCAGCGGCCTGTCGCCAATGACGACGCCCGCAGCGTGGGTCGAACTGTGCCTGGGAAGGCCTTCCAGCTTCATCGCCAGGTCGAACAGCCGGCGCACCTGCGCATCGTTGCGATATTCCGCGGCGAGCTCGGATACGCCGTTCAGCGCCCGCTCCAGGGTCCAGGGATCGGTCGGGTGGTTGGGGATCAGCTTGGCGAGCCGGTCGACCTGACCGTAGGGCATCTGCAGGACCCGGCCGGTATCCTTGAGCACGGCCCGCGCCTTCAGCTTGCCGAAGGTGATGATCTGGGCGACCCGGTCGGCGCCCCAGCGTTGCTGGACGTAGCGGATCACCTCCCCACGCCGGGTTTCGCAGAAATCGATGTCGAAGTCCGGCATCGACACGCGTTCGGGGTTGAGGAAACGCTCGAACAGCAGGCCAAGGCGGATCGGGTCCAGATCGGTGATCGTCAGCGCCCAGGCGACGACCGATCCGGCGCCGGAGCCGCGTCCCGGCCCGACGGGAATGCCCTGCTCCTTCGCCCATTTGATGAAATCGGCAACGATCAGGAAATAACCGGGAAACCCCATGCCGGTGATGATCTCGACTTCGAAGTCCAGCCGGTCATGATAAGCCTGCCGTTCCGCGCCGCTCAGCCCTTCATAGGCTTCGAGTCGTTTTTCCAGGCCTTCGCGCGCGTCGCGGCGGAGCTGCTCCGCCTCGGCCTCGAGGTCGGGCGCTGAGCGCGGCAGGATCGGCTTGCGCTTCGGCGCGGCAAAGGCGCAGCGCCGGGCCACCACCGCACTATTTTCGATCGCCTCCGGCAAATCCGCGAACAGGGCGCGCATGTCGGTGGCCGGCTTCATCCAAGCTTCCGGCGACGAGCGGATTCGGTCGTCCCGGTCGATCTGACTCGACTGGGCGATGCACAACATGGCGTCGTGCGCCTTGTGGAAATGGGCGTCGGCATAGGCCGCGGGATTGGTCGCGACGATCGGCAGATCCTGCTCGAACGCTATCTCGATCAGCCCGGCCTCCGCGGCGTGCTCGATCGCGTTGCCCCTGCGGCTCAGCTCGATGTAGAGCCGGTTGGCAAAAAGCTTTCTCAGCTGCTCCAGTATTGCTGCTGCGGCCGGGTTCTGGCCGGCCGCGATCAGCCGGGCGAGCGCGCCCTCGCCTCCCGCGGTCAGAGCGATCAGCCCGTCGGTTCGTCCCTCGAGCGCGGCAAGAGTGACATGGGCATCCTCCTCGACGGGACGACCCAGATGAGCCTCGGAAACCAGAGCGCAAAGGTTGGCGTAGCCGCGTTCGTCCTGGGCATAGAGCGCCAGCCAGTCAATGATCGGCTGGTCCGGGCGGGCGACGGCGAGCATCGCCCCGACGATCGGCTGCACACCCTCTGCAACACAGGCGTCGCTGAACGCCATGACTCCGTAAAGACCATTGCGGTCCGTTACCGCTGCAGCGGGAAAATCGAGCCGGCGCGCCTGCTTCGCGATCGCCTTCGGGTCGATCGCCCCTTCGAGCATCGTGTAACAGGAGAAGATTCGCAGCGGAACGTAAGGCGCAGCCATTCCTGGACTATGGGCAGCCGAACGGCGGAAGGGAACCGGCGGCGAGCCCTTTTCCACAGCTTTGATATCGTCAGCGGCCAGCCGCTATATCCCGGATTTCGTGAATGCGATCTTCATACGCCTGGGCGATGCAGGCCGCATTGGGACAGCGCTCGCGATATCGAAGGAACCGGTCGCGCGACGCTCTCAGGCGTCTTCGCGTGGATCCGTCGGACTCGGCGAGGGCAGAGTAATAGATCGAGGACATTCGGCGGTCGCGCTCGGCCAGGTCTGGGCTCGAGCAGACCATCCGCTCGCTTCGGCTTCGGCCCTGGGCGCAATTGAAGCTTGGGCTCGCGCTGGTGCGTGGCGGCGCCGGGGCGGCTTTTGGCGGAGTGGGCGCCGCTTCAGCCACCTGCGGCGCGGGCTGAGTCGGTGGTGGCGTGGCTGAGGGCCCTGGGCCGGTTGCGGCGATGGTCGGACGGGGGAGACCACCGACCGTCGCGAGGCGGTAGATGATCGGCTCGGCCCCTTCCATGTGATAGACCAGGCCGCTTCCGTCGGCGGCAGCCTGGGCGGCATATTCGATCTCGGCGGTGAGACGGCGTTCTCCGTCGAAGGCGTTTTCCGCGCCGGGGGGCAGTTCGAGGATGAAGCGCCCGGTACAGACCGTAACGTTGAGTTCCTCGTCCCGGGACTTCGCCACCGGCTGCTCCATTCGAACCACCGCCGCCTCGGCGAGCGCGTCCAGCGCGCGGGGATCCTGGCGCCGGATCCGCGCCGCTTCGTCGAAGGCGAGTTCCTTGAGCCGGTCGTAGGTCGCTTCGGAGGCGCAGGCCCGGCGAATACGCTCCGTCTGCTCGGCCCTCAGCTCCGCCGCGCTCTTCTGGCCCGGCGGATCCTTCTTGTTCATCCAGTCACAGCCGCCCAGCGAGGCAAGCATGAGGAGGGGCGCTAAAGCCCATTGGCGCTTCGAACACATGGACCGCCCAACGCATCAGTGGGCGCGAATATTCCTCGTACTCGACAAACGTCCGAGGGCGACGCCGACTTTTACTCCAGCACGCCGTCGTGGAGCCGGAGCACCCGGTCCATCTTTGCGGCGATGCGTTCGTTGTGGGTCGCGACCAAAGCGGCGCTGCCTTCGCCTCGAACCAGACTGAGGAACTCGGCAAAGACGATGTCCGCGGTGCTTTCGTCGAGATTTCCGGTCGGCTCGTCCGCAAGCACCAGGGCCGGACGGTTGGCCAAGGCGCGAGCGACGGCGACCCTCTGCTGCTCGCCGCCGGAAAGCTTGCTCGGCCGATGGGTCAGCCGTTCCCCGAGCCCAAGGGACGTCAGCAGGCTCTCGGCACGCTGGCGTGCTTCCTCATGCGTTGCGTCGCGAACCAGCTGCGGGATGACGACATTCTCGACCGCGTTGAAATCGGGCAGCAGATGGTGGAACTGGTAAACGAAGCCGAGGCTGTCGCGGCGCACCCGGGTACGATTGGTGTCGCTCAGCTCGGCCACTTCCTCACCGGCGATCCGGATCGACCCTACGAAGCCGCCCTCAAGCAGGCCGACGGCCTGGAGCAAGGTCGATTTGCCGGAACCGGATGGGCCGAGCAAGGCGACGATTTCTCCCTTTGCCACTTTGAGATCGATTCCTCGCAGGACGTCGATCCGAACACCGGCCTGCTCGAAGCTTCGCCTGAGTCCGCGGACCTCGAGAACCCCTTCATTCATAGCGAAGCACCTGGACTGGATCGGTCTTTGAAGCGCGCCACGCCGGGATCAACGTCGCGAGGAAGCTGAGCAGCAAGGCCATCACGACAATGACGGTGACCTCGACGGGGTCGGTCTTCGAAGGCAGTTCCGTGAGGAAGCGGATCGAAGGGTCCCAGAGATTCTGCCCAGTCGCCCATTGCGCGAACCGGACGACGGCCTGGCGGTAGAAAAGGAAAATGGCGGCAAGCAGCATCCCGGCGGCGATACCCAGAACGCCGATCGTTACGCCCACCGTCATGAAGACCTTGAGTAGGCCGCTTCGGGTCGCCCCCATCGTTCGCAGGATGGCAATATCCCGACGCTTCGCCCGAACCAGCATGATCAACGACGAAAGGATATTGAACACGGCGACGAGGATGATGATCGAAAAGAGAACGAACATTACGACGCGCTCGACCTGAAGCGCTTCGAACAAGGCCGAGTTCATCGATCGCCAGTCGTTTACCACCGCCCGGTTGCCGACCGACGCGGCGAGCGGAGCCATGATCTCCCCCACCCGATCGGCGTCGACAGTATCGACCTCGATCATTCCGACGGCGTCGCCAAGCATGAGGAAGTTCTGAGCTTCCTCCATCGGCATAATGACGAACGCCTTGTCGAAATCGTAGAGGCCGACTTCGAAAATGGCCGCGACCTCATAGTCGACGATCCTCGGCACGGTTCCGAACGGGGTCGTCCGCCCCTGTGGACTGATAATGGTGATCGAGCCTCCGACCGTGACACCGAGCAGTTCGGCCAGCCGATAGCCGATCGCCACGTTCGCCCGGTCGGGCGAAAGCGCCGCCATCGATCCCGACATGACTTCGAGCGTCGGATTGTTGATCAGATCTTCACGCGGCATTCCGCGCAGCAGGATCGCCTCGACCCGGCCTTCATGACTCGCCATGAGTGGTTGTTCGATCAGAGCCGAGGCCGAAGTGACGCCGGGGGTCCGGCGCGCTTCTTCGAGGATAGGCCGCCAGTTTTCGAGCCGGCCGCCATAACCCTGGATGACGGCGTGGCCATTGAGGCCCACCACCTTGTCGAACAGCTCGGCCCGAAAGCCGTTCATCACGCTCATCACCACGATCAGGGCCGCGACCCCGAGCATCACGGCCACCAGGCTGATGCTGGCGACAAGGAAGATGAAGCCTTCGCCCTTCCCCGGAAGCAGATAGCGGCGGGCGATCATCCGCTCGTAGCGGGACAGGATCATGCCGTGAGCCTCGCCAGGGCGCTTTCGATCGACAGTTCCTCGCGCTGGTCGGTCGCGCGGTACTTGAGCTCGACCACGCCTTTCTCCAGACCCCTCGGACCGACGATCAGCTGCCAGGGCAGACCGATCAGATCCATCGTCGCAAACTTGACGCCGCCGCGCTCGTCGCGGTCGTCGTAAAGCGTGTCGACTCCGGCCTGACGCAGCTGGCCGTAAATCTCGTCCGCGGCGCTGGTGACGCTGCCGTCGTCGGCCCGCATGTTGACGAGGCCGACTCGGAAGGGCGCCACGCTTTCAGGCCAGACGATCCCCTTGTCGTCATGACTGGCCTCGATGATCGCGCCCATCAGCCGGGATACGCCGACGCCATAGCTGCCCATTTGCGGGTGGACCTGACCGCCGTCCTTGGTCTGGACCGAAAATCCCATCGACGCGCTGTATTTGGTACCGAACGCGAAGATATGACCAACCTCGATGCCGCGGCGGCTGCGCAGCCGCTCGGCTGGCACTGGGCATTGCGCGACCTTCGCATGTTCCTCTTCTTCCATTGCATAAAGGCCCGTCAGCCGGGCGATGGTCGAAGCGTCGGCCGACAGCAGATCGTCGCGCGAGATTTCCTCGATCGCAGAATCGTAGAAAAGGGCACTTTCGCCAGTGTCGGCGAGGATGTGGAATTCATGGCTGAGGTCGCCGCCTATCGGTCCGGTCGGCGCCCGCACCGGCACCGCCTGCAATCCGAGCCGGGCGAAGGTGCGAAGGTAAGCGACGAACATCGCCTCGTAGCTCGCATTGAGCCCCTCCTCGTCTATGTCGAAGCTATAGGCGTCCTTCATGAGGAATTCGCGCCCGCGCATGACTCCGAAGCGCGGCCGGACCTCGTCACGGAACTTCCACTGGATATGATAAAGCGTGCGCGGAAAGTCGCGGTAGGATTTCACCGCGTCGCGAAACAGCGCCGTGATCATCTCCTCGTTGGTCGGGCCATAGAGCATCTCCCGGCCATGGCGGTCGGGGAATCGGAGCATTTCGGGACCGTAAGCGTCGAAGCGGCCGGACTGCCGCCACAGGTCGGCGGACTGGATCGTCGGCATGAGCAACTCGACGGCGCCGGCGCGGTCCTGCTCCTCGCGGACGATCTGCTCGATCCTGTTCAGCACGCGAAGGCCGAGCGGCAGCCAGGCATAGATTCCCGCCGCGGTCTGACGCACCAATCCGGCGCGAAGCATCAGCTTGTGGCTGACGATCTGCGCGTCGGCAGGCGTTTCCCGGGCGACCGGCAGGAAGTAATGGGACAGACGCATCGGCTTTCGAACGATCCTTTCTCGAAGGTGCGGCTCCTCTAGGGCGTGTGGTCCGGACCCGCAACGGGCGTGATCGTCTCGCCGATCCTGAGCCAAAGAGAAGCGCCCCCGGCTGGCCTGTGGCCGACTCGCCACAGCGGATCGGCAAACTTGTCACGCCCGGATTCAGACGATGACAAGCGGCGCAGGTCGGCATACCGTCCGCTCCACGCAACCAAGGACTTAGGCCTGGTTCGGGGAGGTTTCGGCCCCGTTACTCTCTTGCGAGGTGAGGGTAGCGCGCGGGCTGAAGCTTCGAAAAGGGGGTAGGCGGCGCAAGCCGTCTTACGGGTGCCCGGGCGGAAACGCTCGGGCACTTGCCGTTTCAGGGGCCTTCGCAACGAACTCCCAAAACGGGACGGTGTATCGTTACGGTGCGTTTCCAATTGCCCTTCCAAGCGATTCCTGCGACTTAGCCCTTAAGCACGGCCGGGGGGCAAATGATCCAGGCTACGTTCCAGCACCGTTCTGGGCGGGTGATCGCGTTGGGCCGGCTGGTCCTCGCGGCGGTGTTCCTGCTGGCTGTGTGGCTGGACCCGAGCCAGCCCAGCCAGAACCCGGATCTCGCTTACCCCGTGCTGGCGAGCTACGTCATCTGGGCCGCCGGGCTGCTGGCCCTGACCTGGTCCAACTGGTGGCTCGATCATCGGCTTTCCGCCTCGGCGCACCTCGTGGATATCGTCGCGTTCGGGACCCTGGTTTTCTTTACCGAAGGCTACACCAGCCCTTTCTATACCTTCTTCGTCTTCCTCCTGCTCTCCTCGGCGATCCGCTGGAGCTGGCGGGAAACCGCTCTTACCGCGGGGGCGGTCGCGGTCCTGTTCTTCGCGGCCGGAACCGCGGCCCTCGCGATCGACTCGGCTGAGTTCGACCTTCAGCGGCTGCTGATCCGGCTGACCCATCTGATCGTTCTGTCGCTCCTGTTCATCTGGTTCGGAGTCAACCAGCATAGCGGCATGAACGAAGCGCGTTCCGCCGAGCTGGAGCTGCCCCCGGAAGCGGAAGGCCCACCGATCCGGCTCGCGATGCAGCATGCGGCAGATCGGACAAAGGCGAAACGTGTCGTCTTCGCCTGGTGGCAACGGGAGGAACCCTGGATTCACGTCGCGCAGCTCGACGAATCCAGTTTCGGCAGCGATCGTGTGGGCCCGGATCACTATACGTGCTTCTTTGCCGAAGAAGCCCGGGGCTCCGCCTTCCTGTTCGATCGCAAGCGGGAACGCGCTGTCTGCCTGGTCGCCAGCGGGTCGCATCGTCTGCGCGGATTTAGCCAGACGGTCGACCCGGAGTTCGCGCGGCGTTACCGGGTGGATCATGGGCTCGCGATCCGGATCCGCGGCGAGGAATATGAAGGCGAATTGCTGGCGCTCGAGATTGACGGTCTTTGCACCGACGATCTGAGGATCGGACAGCGTCTCGCCGCGGAGATTTCCGCCTTGTTCGACCGATCGAGCAGGATCGCCGGCTCCGAGGAAGCAGCCCTCACCCGGGCCCGAATGTCGCTTGGCCGCGATCTTCACGACAGTGTCGTCCAGGTGCTTGCCGGCGCGGCCTTCCGGCTCGAGGCATTGAAGTCCTGGATCAAGGCCGGGCGCGATCCCGAGCCGGAGATCGAGTCCGTCAAGGCGGATCTCACCGCGGAGCAGCGCAACATCAGGTCCTTCATCGCTGCGCTCAGAAGCGGCCGCAGTTCGATGCAACACACCGACCTCAGCGCCGGCCTCCCGGACCTCATCCAGCAGATCGAGCGGCGGTGGAATCTGGCTTGCGACCTGAGCCGACCTCGGGGCGAGATCGTCGCCCCGATCTGGGTGGAACATGAGCTTCATCAGATCATCCGGGAAGCCGCTGCCAACGCTGCCCGGCACGGTCGCGCCACGGCGCTTCACGTGGCCTTGAAAGACGGCAATGGCGACATCGAGCTCAGCATCACCGACAACGGTATCGGCTTTCCGTCCGCCGGATCCGCCGGCAATGGCAACGCGACGTCGCCCTGGACTGTCCATGAGAGGGTCAAGGGCCTCGGCGGGACGCTCTCGCTCTTTTCAGGCGGCGGTGGGTCGCGACTCCAGATCCGCGTCCCGGTCGACTCTGGCCAATGATTCGCCTTCTCCTGGCCGACGATCATCCCTTGATGCTGTCTGGCATCGAGGCAATGCTTCGGGGGACCGCCTATGAGGTGGTTGCAAAGGCGAATGATGGCGTCGCTGCGCTCGAGGCCATTCCAGGCGCTCGGCCGGACATCCTGGTCCTCGACCTCAAAATGCCGCTGCGCAACGGCTTGGACGTTTTGCGCACCCTGCGCGCCCGTGGCGATCAGCGGCCGATCGTGATCCTGACAGCCGATCTTGACGATCAGAGCCTGATGGAAGCGATTCAGCTCGGAGTGAATGGGATCATCATGAAGGAAGGCGCCGAAAATCTGATCGTCACCTGCCTCGATCATGTCGCCCGTGGCGAGCGCTGGATCGAGCGTTCCGTCCTTCAGCGCGCGCTCGACATCACCTTGCGGGATGGCGCCGAGCCGAGGGGTGCGCTCGGTGCGCTCGCGCCGCGCGAACGGGCCATCTCGCGGTTGGTGGGCGCCGGCCTGCGTAACCGAGAAATTGCCGATGAACTTGGTCTCAGCGAAGGCACCGTGAAGGTCTGCCTCCACCGGATTTACGAAAAACTGGAGATCTCCAATCGGACCGAGCTGGCGATGCTTGCGCGTGAGTTGGCCGATTGACGGCTTTCATTACGCATAGTTAACGAGGGTAAACCTTCGTTTGGTAATGCTATCCTTTGTTAGCTGCGGATTTCACCATCCGACAAATGGCTCAAATTTAAGAAGTTCTTAAGAAGAGTTCAGACCGCCGAGTTTCGACCCGGGGGGAGCGGCTTTTTGGACTTCATCGGCGGCGCACAGGCGCGGCCGAGGCTGTGCCATTCGGGAGGGCATCAGATCATGGCTACTCAGACCACCGGCGGTGGGAGCACCACCTCGTTCACCAACACCCCTCAGGCCGGCGACGACTGTTTCGCGGGCTATGACGAGGACCTCTTCGAAGTCATCTACCTCGACGTCATGCAGAACGATCTTGGCGGCAAGGCCAAGATCCTTTGGGCGCTCGACGACGGCGAAAACGACAGCAATCTGATGAATGGTTACGAGGCGGCGGACCTCCTCCTGCGGGATCTCGCCCGCATGGAGTCCACCAGCACCGACACGAGCGAGAACGGCGCGAAGATCTGGATCACCTCCGACGGCAAGGTGGGTTACGACGCCACCACGTTGAGCGCCGATTTCCGCGCCGACCTCAATTCGCTGGCAGTCGGCGAAGTCGGCTACGATAGTTTCATTTATTCGATCCGGCTCGCCAATGGCACGCTGAGCTGGGCGCGCGCCTATATCGAGTTCACGGGCACCAATGATGCGCCGACCGTCAGCGCCGCGGACAATGGCTCTGTCGTTGAAGACGCGAACGATCCGACGCTGTCCGACACCGGCACCATCACCTTCGACGACGTTGATCTCAGCGACACCCATGCGGTCGATTCGGTTACGCCTTCCGGTACCAACACGCTCGGCGGCACCCTCGTAGCGTCGGTCACCGACGCCGCCACCGGCGCTGGCAATGGCACCGTCACCTGGACCTACGAAGTCGCTAACAGTGCGACTCAATATCTCGGCGCCGGCAAGACCGCCACCGAGTCCTTCACGATCCGAATCAAGGACAATAATGGTGGCTATGTCGATCAATTGATCACCGTCACGATTATTGGGACCAACGACGACGCCACGATCAGCGCCGCCGCGGGCGGCGACTATGATGTCGTCGAGGCCGGCGGCTTCGCCAACGGCACGCTCGGCGATCCCGACGCCGCTGGTGACCTGGAGATTGTCGACGTCGATGCCGGCGAGGCCGTGTTCCAGATGCCGCTCTCGCTCGAGGGCACCTACGGCACGTTCACCTTTGTCGCCGCCACCGGCGCCTGGACCTACACGCTCGACAACGACCGGGCGGCGACCCAGGCGCTCAACGCGGGCGACCCGGTCACCGACACGCTGACCGTCACCTCATCGGACGGCACCGACACGTTCGACATCGTCGTCAACATCACCGGCTCGAACGACGACGCCACGATCGAAGGCTCTGACAACGGCGCAGTCACCGAGGATGGCGCCCTCGTCGCCTCTGGTGTTCTGACGGTCAGCGATGTTGACGGCGCTGACACGTTCGTCGCCCAGACCATCACGAACGCCTATGGCACCTTCACGCTTGAGGAAGACGGCGACTGGACTTTCGAGCTCGACAACGATGCCGACGTTCTCGACGAACTCGATGACGGCGAATCCCAGCTGCTCACCTTCGTGGTCGCCAGCGCTGACGGCACCACCCACGAGATCGAGGTGACCGTCAACGGCGCTGACGAGGTGCCAGCCGACCTTCTGGCACCGACAGACATCAAATTCTCGCTCGACGAAACCTCGGCGAACAATCAAGGATCCAATCTCGGCTCCGGCAATCTCCTCGGCACTTTGACCGCCATAGATGCCGACAGCACCAGCTGGACCTTCAGCCTGGGTGGGACACATGCTGGCCTGTTCGCACTTGCCCCGGCCAGTGGGACCAACGGCAGCGTCCAGTTGAAGGTCGGCAGCACGAACGTAGGCGCCGGAACCTACACCATCACCGTCACGGCCACGGACTCTGGCGGCAATAGCTTTGCCGAGACCTACAAGATCTGGGTTGGAGCCACGGGCGCAGATGGATCTCTCACGGCGCCAGTGCTCATTTCAACCGGATCCGACATCGACTTTGGGGTCAATGGCGACGACGTCATCTTCGGCGGCGCCGGGGACGACGCCTTGGTCGGCGGCCAGAACGACGACACCCTTAATGGAGGTCTCGGCAACGACGAACTCCTCGGAGGAGGTAACAAGGACAATTTCCGCTTTGAGTACGACGGAGCCACTACCAACCTCGCATTGTATGGCATTGACCGAATCCTCGACATGAATGCGAGTGGAGATGACACGATCCAGCTCGACGACGCGCTCTTCGCCGGCGTGACCGCAGCGAACCTCAGCAGCGTCCTGGTCTTCGGGACGGCGGCGCTGGATGCAAATGACCGGATCATCTACAATTCCACAACCGGTGCGCTTTATTATGACGCCGACGGAAATGGGGCGGGCGCTGCGGTCCAGTTTGCTCAGCTGGACGCGAACGTCGTGCTCACCATATCCGACTTCGCCGTGATCTGAGTTTCACGCGGGCGATGAGCGAGACCGCGCATTCCCAGGGTGCGCAGTTTCGTTGTCCCCGCTACCGGCTAATGTCCCGCCTCTGAACCCGTTCAGATTTGCCGCATTGTAAATTAACGGCGATCCGCTTATATCGGTGGGGCTGACGTCGCCTGCGAGCGAGACTGACGCCTTCGGGCTTCTCTTTTCCCTTTCGAGCTACTCCGGCCCCGCCGCGCCGTTCGCGCGCGGGCATTTTTGCATGAAAGGACCCGATCATGGCTATCGGAACCGTTAAATTCTTCAATACCGACCGCGGCTATGGCTTCATCACCAACGAAGCCGGCGGCAAGGACGCCTTTGTCCATATCAGCGCCGTCGAGCGGGCCGGCATGTCCAGCCTGCGCGAAGGCCAGAAGCTCAGCTACGAGCTCGAGACCGGCCGCGACGGCAAGATCTCGGCCACGAATCTGAGCGACGCTTCTTAAAGCGTGGCGAAGGAGGCACTGCTGGTGGTCGAAGGGCTGATCGACGAGATCTACCCCGACGGCCGCTTTGGCGTCATGCTCGACAATGAGCATCGGATCATCGCCTACACCGCCGGCAAGATGCGGCGTTTCCGCATCAAGTCGGTGGTCGGCGACCGGGTCCACGTCGAAATGACGCCTTATGACCTGTCGAAAGGCCGGATCATTTTCCGGGAGAAGACTCCCGGCGGCCCGACCGGAGGCCCGCGACGCGGGCAGTTCCGGCGTTGAGCCGAAACGAACCCATGACTGATGAAATGGCGGAGATTTCCGCCAGAGAGTGAAATGAACATACAGACGATCGGGTCGACGCGACCCAAGCTCCACCTTCCGAAGGCCTTGCTTTCGGACGGCGCAGGCGAGCGTCGTGACCCAACTCTTTCCAGCTTCGAGCTCAGGCGCATCGTCGCCGAGCTGCTGGGATGACCCACCGGCCCTCTTCCGTCCAGCGGAGGAGGGCCTTTGCTTTTCCGGAGACCCTTCAATGTCGAGAGAGATACTCAAGCCCTATTTGATCGCAAAGGGCGAAGACGGCCAGTTCCGCCTGACCGTCCGCGAAACCCGCTACAACAGCCAGGGATATCCCCTGGTCACGACGACGCCGGTGGAAGAGGGCTTCCGAAGCGCTCACGCCGCTCGGACCTATGCGCGCGAACATTTCGGCGCCGAGCCCGGTCAGTTCGCGGCGAAATAACCGCCGACCGCGGATCTCGTATAAAAAAAGGGCCGCGCCCGAAGGTACGGCCCTTTCCTATCCGGCGACGTCAATCAGCGTTGCTGATCGCTGTCATCATTGCGTCTCGGCTCCGCACCCTGGCTGCCGCCAAGGCCGCCCTGGCGTCCAGGCTCGGACTGCTGTTGCTGCTGACGGTCCTGTCGGTCCTGCTGACCCGATTGGCCCTGGCCGCCCTGCTGCTGACCGCCCTGGCTGCCGCCTTCGCGCTCGATACCGGACTGGCCGCCCTGCTGCTGCTTGTCCTGGCCGCCGCTGATCCCGTCGCTCTGGCGATCGGCGCCGGACTGGCCACCCTGCTGCTGGCCACCCTGGCCGCCACTCATGCCGCTTCGGTCTTTGCGCTCGAAGTCGGACTGGCCACCTTGCTGCTTGGAGCCGCCTTCATTCTCCTGCTCCTGCTGGCGCTCGGAGCCCTGTCGTTCCTGACCGCCTTGCTGCTGCTGGCGCTCGAACCCTTGCTGGCCCTGGCCGCCCTGCTGCTGCTGCTGGCGATCCTGGCTGCCGCTCTGGCCGCCTTGCTGCTGCTGCCGGTCGCGATTCTGATCGTTGCGTTCCTGCACGGAAAATCTCCTCTCGAAGTGCCGGATTTGACACATGTGAAGAACGCCTTCCCTGTGCCCCGCGTTCCGTTCGGCGCCCTTGTGACGCTCGTCTCCGTGGCGAAACGATATCGCCCCGCGCTCAAGTGATTCAGACAGGTGGACACTATCGCGATTGCGGCTAGTTTGCGGGGCGATGACCTATTGTCTCGGCATGATGCTCGATGCGGGCCTGATCATGATCGCCGACACCCGAACGAACGCGGGGGTCGATAATTTCTCGTCGTTCAAGAAGCTTCATACCCTGGCGGACGAGCCCAACCGCAAGATCTTTGCCTGTACCGCCGGCAGCCTGTCGATGAGCCAGTCGGTCATCGGTTTGCTCCAGGAAGGTTTGCCGCCACCCGGAAATTCATCGGGTGATATACAACATGGCGAACTCAACCGCACTCTGAACGACTGCAGCTCGATGTTCCGCGCCGCCCAGTTAGTCGGCGAAGCGATACAGCTGGCCAACGCGACGGTTGGGCAGGCGCTTCGGGCGATCAACATCGAGAGCTGGGTATCCCTGCTGCTGGGCGGGCGGATCGGGGATTCCCCCCCTTCCCTTTTCCTGATCTACAGCGCCGGCAATTTCATCGAATGCACGCCCGAGGTCCCCTTCCTCCAGATCGGCGAGACCAAGTACGGCAAGCCGATCCTGGATCGGGGCCTGAGCTATTCGACCCCGCTTCACGAAGCGGTGAAGTTCGGCTTTCTGTCGTTCGACAGCGCCATGCGATCGAACCTTGGGGTGGCCCGACCACTCGACATGGTGGTCATGCCACGCGATCGCGAGGCGGCTTTGTTGACCCGCCGGATCGAGGACGACGATCCTTATTTCGACGATCTGTCCGAACGCTGGTCTCGTTACCTTTACCAGGCGACCGAAAACATTCCCAATCCACCCTGGATGGACGCCGCCGGCCCCGCCTGACCGACCGATCGGCGGCGCGACGCGGGAGTCTCAGTAGATCTCAGTTCGCAGATCGATCGTCTTCTTCGGCTTGGCGTCGAGAAAAAGGCGCGCCCTGGGCTCTCGGATCACGGCGAGCCAGTAGACGTGCTGCTCGTAATAGGAAGCTCGGTTGCGGCCGGACATCGAAGACATGAATCGGCCGTTCCACTCGATCCGTGCCGTTTCCCCGTCCTCGAGGGTGAACAGGGGGACCGGCAGGTGAGCAGGCCATTTGGTCTGCTGACGGCCTTCCGAGGGCCTGCGAATGATGATCTCGGCGCGATCGTGCCATAACCGCCAGTCGAGGGCATTGTCCCGATAGGGCTGCAGCCGCTCCCAGTCGTCGCGGCTGACCCGCCCCAACTCCTCCACCAGGGCAAAATCCTCACTTTCGAGGGCACGAATCTCGTGACGGACCACCCCTTCCGTTTCCCTTGGCTCGGGTAGCCGATAGGCCTCGCTCAACCGCGGGCGGCGGAGCGGGGCATTGGCACCTCGCGATCGCTTGGTCCATTTGGTCCAGATGTGCTGGATAATGAGCATCGTCCTCCAACGGCTTCTTCTAATGCCCTTTTCCAGTCAAGCTCCGTGCTCGAAGGCACCTGCAGCCTACGGATGAATTGGCGACTGTAAACTTCGTCAACTTTGCGGCCCGAGCGAATGAGCGGGCGACTGGCTTGGTCTCGTCGAAGGACGAGAGCCGATCAATCGGCGCGTCGGATCACTTCCTCGACGGTCGCTACCGTCAGGCCGAAGCGGCGAAAGGTCATCCGGTTGCGGGCGGTTCGGCCGTCGGGCTGAAACGTGATCCACTGCTCCACCGAAGGTCCCTCGTTGCTGCGGTAACGGACATGAAGGACGTTTCCGTTTAGCTCGCCGGTGACCGGGCCGCGCGCATCGGTGAGGGTCCCGGTGAGGCGATTGGGGCCGGAGCGGATCAGCCGCCAGCTGCGGTTGCGGGCGGGTTTGCCTTCTTCCTGGACTCTTTGATCGAGGATGAGCGCGCCAGACCGATCCATCCGGCCGCGGCTCTGCACTCTGACCGAATGGCTCCCGGACAGCATCACTCTAACCGTCCCTTCCCCCTGGGTTCGACCGACGAAGAACTGCTCGGGAGACACCGCCGCCGCCTGGGCGAGGAGGACGAAGCCGAGCAAGGTCGAAAGGATCATGGAGGGAAGCTTGAACAGAAGGCGGGCTGTTTGACAATGTTCCACCGCCGCCGCTGGCGTGATTCCCGTTCATCGCCTTATCCGGCGGACTGAAGCTTGAGGCGCTAGACCAGCCTGCTCTGCTTTACCGCGGCCTCGATGAAGGACGCGAACAGGGGATGGGGGTCGAACGGCTTGCTCTTGAGCTCGGGGTGGAACTGGACGCCGACGAACCAGGGGTGGTCCGGTCGCTCGACGATCTCGGGCAGCTCCCCGTCGGGGCTCATTCCGGAGAAGACCAGGCCGCCATGCTCGAGCTTCTCCTTGTAATGGACGTTGACCTCGTAACGGTGGCGATGCCGCTCGCTGATCGTGTCGGTGCCGTAGATGCTCCTGACGACGCTGTTGCCGGCCAGCTTCGCATCATAGGCGCCGAGCCGCATCGTCCCGCCGAGGTCGCCATCGGCTTCGCGCCGCTGAAGCCCTTCCTCGCTCATCCATTCGGTGATCAGGCCGACGACCGGCTCTTCGGTATCGCCGAACTCGCTCGATCCGGCGCCCTCGATCCCTGCAGTGTTCCTGGCCGCCTCGATGCAGGCCATCTGCATGCCGAGGCAGATGCCGAAATAGGGCACGCCCTTCTCGCGCGCGAAATGGACGGAGGCGATCTTGCCTTCGGTGCCGCGCTCGCCGAAGCCGCCCGGCACCAGGATTCCGTGGCAGGGCTCGAGGCTGGCGGCGATCTCGGCGTCCGGATGTTCGAACAGTTCGGCGTCGAGCCAGCGAATGTTGACCTTCACCCGATTGGCGAGCCCGCCATGAACCAGGGCCTCGGTGAGGCTTTTGTAGGCGTCCTGGAGGCCCACATATTTGCCGACGACGCCGATCGTCACTTCGCCTTCTGGGTTGAACAGGCGATCCGTGACATCGGTCCAGCGGGCCATGTTCGGCTCCGGGGCGTCCGCGATGCCGAAGGCACGAAGGACCTCGGCGTCGAGGCCGGCCTCATGATATTGGGCGGGGACGGAGTAGATGCTGGGTGCGTCGAGCGCGGGGACAACCGCCTCGCGACGGACGTTGCAGAACAAGGCGATCTTCTCGCGGTCGCTGTCGGGCAACGGCCGGTCGCACCGGGTGACGATAATCTCGGGCTGGATTCCCAGGCTGGTGAGTTCGCGGACGCTATGCTGGGTCGGCTTGGTCTTCAGCTCACCCGCCGCGGCGATGTAGGGCACCAGAGTGGTGTGGATGCTCAGGGTCGTCTCGCGCCCGATCTCGTTCCTGAACTGGCGGATCGCTTCGATGAAGGGCAGCGATTCGATGTCCCCGACGGTTCCGCCGACCTCGCAGATAACGAAGTCGCAATCCGGCGAGATGTCGCCGCGGATGAAGTCCTTGATCGCATTGGTGACGTGCGGAATGACCTGAACGGTGGCGCCGAGATAGTCGCCGCGGCGTTCGCGCTGGATGATACCCTGGTAGATGCGACCCGAGGTGACGTTGTCCGACTGGCGAGCCGGAACGCCCGTGAAACGCTCGTAATGACCCAGATCGAGGTCGGTCTCGGCACCGTCGTCGGTGACGTAGACCTCCCCATGCTGGTAGGGCGACATCGTTCCCGGATCGACATTGAGATAGGGATCGAGCTTGCGTAGCCTTACCTTGAAGCCGCGCGCCTGCAGGAGCGCCGCAAGCGACGCCGCCATCAGGCCTTTGCCAAGCGATGAGACCACGCCGCCGGTGATGAAAATGAACCGCGCCATGGGAGGGCAGGCTTAAGCGGCCCGCCCCGATCAGGGCAAGCGGGCGAATCAGATTTTTTGCGCTGGCGAGAGGAAATTTAACGTACCCAGGTGCAGGTGCACTGGTCCTGGCAGTTACGTCAGCCCGCGATCAGGCGCACCGTTGGGCTATTGAGCGATCGGGACGCCGCCGGACTGGTTGCCGGCCGGAACCTGGGCTGGCGCCGGAGCCGCATTGGGCTGCGCGCTACCCGCCGGTGCCGTGGGGGTGAAGGGGGAACTCTGCTGCTCCACCGGCGAGCCTGCGGGCGGACCCTTCTGGAGAAGACCCGGGTCGATGGTCCGCGGGCCGCGCTCTCCGGCGGCGATCGCCGCGATCGCGATCGAAAGGATGACGAACACCGCCGCCAGGATCGCCGTCGATCGGGTCAGGAAATCGGCGGCTCCGCGAGCGCTCATCATTCCCGCCGGGCTGCCGCCCCCGGCAAAGCCGCCGCCTTCCGAGCGCTGCATCAGGATAACCGAGATCATTGCCACGGCGACGAGCGTCTGCAGGATGAGGAGGAAGGTGAACATGGAAGGCAGGCTTTCAGGAAAAAGGATTGGGTGCGATCTAGGGGATCGACCGGGCCCTGCCAACCCCTGCCCCGACCTCGATCACGGTTGGCCGGAGTGCGAAACCTCCGCGGGTCAACTGGACCTCCCGGCCGGGTCTAGCTTCGCGCAGCGGCGTCGATGATTGGAGCGAACTGCTCTGCGGTCAGGCTCGCGCCGCCGACCAGGGCGCCGTCGACGTCGCCGACGGCGAACAATTCGGCGGCATTGTCGGCCTTGACCGATCCGCCATAGAGAATGCGAAGCCTCGTCCCGCGATCGCCATAGCGGTCGACCAGATGGGTCCTGATGGCCGAGTGCATCTCCGCGACGTCGTTCGCGGTGGCGACCTTGCCGGTGCCGATCGCCCAAATCGGCTCGTAAGCGATCACCAGCTCGCCCTCGTCCCATTCGTCCGGCAGCGAACCGCCGAGCTGGCCGCCGACGACCGATACATGCTGGTCGGCCCGGCGCTGGGATTCGCTTTCGCCGACGCAGACGATCGTGGTGAGGCCGCCGGCCAGCGCCGCTTGGGCCTTGGCCCGGATCTGCTCGTCGCTTTCATGCTGGTCGGCCCGGCGCTCGGAATGGCCGACGATCGCCATCCGCGCGCCGGCTTCCTTGATCATCGCCACAGAAACGCAGCCCGTATGAGCACCGCCTGATGCGGAATGGACGTCCTGGGCGCCGATGACGAGACCGCCCGAGCGAGTCACGGCCGGAGCGATCAGAGTGAAGGGCGGGCAGACGGCAACATCGACGCCCGGCGCGGCGCGAGCCGCCTTCGCGATGGCTGAAAGCTCGCTCAATTGCGCGATGCTGCCATTCATCTTCCAGTTGCCGGCGACGAGCTTGCGGCGGACATGCATGATCGGACGATTCCCCCAGGGTAGGTTGCGGGCCGCCTAGCGCGCTTCTATGACCCGCGCAAACCTGCATCCTCTCGGGGCCATCAATGAAATCTCCTTTCCGCAAAAAGCTGCGCAACTGGGCTGCCATCGGGGTACTTTTGCTGGCCCTGCTGGCAATGGTCGTGACCGGCTTCGGGACCGACGGCATGGGCGGCCTTGGCGGCATCAGTCCGGGCGCCGGCGGCGCAACCACTCTGGCCAAGGTCGACGATGGCGAAGTCACCGAGGCCGAGCTCAGCCAGCAGCTCAACCGAATCTACGCTCAGGCGCAGGCCCAGCAGCCGGGCCTGACGATGGAAGCCTTCCTCGCCCAGGGCGCGTTCGACGGGATCCTGAGCCAGCTGATCACCGGCGAAGCGCTGATGGCGTTCGGCAAGGACCAGGGTGTCGTCGTCTCCGACAGAATGATCGACCGGGTGATCGTCAACATTCCGCAATTCCGCAACTTCACCGGCCAGTTCGACGACGCCACATTTCGCCAGGCTTTGGCCCAGCAGAACATGACCGAGCGCGACCTTCGCGAGGAAATCGCCCGCTCACTGATGGCCCGGCAGCTTGCATTGCCGTTGTCCGGTCGCGGCTTCGTGCCCGATGGCGTCGTTCGCGAATATGCCAATCTGCAGCTCGAACGTCGCCGTGGCACGATCGGGGTCATCCCTGCCGAACTGATGGCGCAAGGGTTGCAGGTCACCGACGCAGAAATCGCGACCTTCTACCGGACCAACGGCGCCCGCTTCACCATCCCCGAACGTCGGGTCGTCCGCTATGCGGTGCTCGGCGCCGAACAGGTGGGCGCGGCCGGGCAGGCGACGGAACAGGAGATCGCGGCTTATTATCGGCAGAACCAGGCCGCTTATGCCGCGAGCGAGACCCGCAATCTCCAGCATGTGGTGCTTCAGGACCAAGCGGCGGCCCAGGCATTCGTGCAGCGGGTGCGGGGCGGGGCGAGCTTCACTGATGCGGCAAGCCAGGCCGGTTTCGCGGCCGGCGACATCAGCTTTCCGAACCAGACGCGCGCCGGATTCGCCGGCGAGACCACACCCCAGGTCGCCGCGGCCGCCTTCGGCGCCGCCCAGGGTGCTCTGGCCGGACCGATCCGTTCCGAGCTCGGTTTCCATCTCGTCCTGGTGGAGGCGATCAACGCGGTGCCGGCGCGCTCGCTGGAAGCGGCTCGGAGCGAAATCGTCCAGCGCATCGAGCAGCGCAAGCGTCGTGACGCGCTCGACGCCATGATCACCCGTGTCGAGGACCAGCTCTCCGATGGCGCCAGCTTTGAGGAAGTGGTCCGTGCCGAGCGGCTGAATTTTGTTTCCACGCCCCCGGTCACCGCCGCCGGTCAGGTCCCAGGCCAGGCGCAGTGGCAGGCGCCCGCCGAACTCCAGCCGCTGCTCACGAGCGCGTTCGAAATGGATCCCGATGATCTCGAACCGGTCGTCGAGGCGCTCGGCCCGGAACGCTTCGCCTTGCTCGGAGTCGAACGTGTGATCCCGGCGGCGCCGCCACCGCTGGCCCAGATCCGCGATCAGGTTCGCCAGGCGCTGCTCCTTCAACGGGGCCACCAGCGGGCGCGGGCGCTCGCCGTTCAGATCGTGAACCGGATCAACGGCGGGACCGCGCCAGCCGCCGCCTTCGCCGCCGCGCAGCCGCGTCCACCGGCACCGGAGACCGTAAATCTCAGACGGTTCGAAATGATGCGTGCCGGAGAACAGGCCCCGCCGCCCCTGCTGGCCTTGTTCAGCCTGCCGGAGGGGCGGGCGCGGCTGATCGAGGCGCCAAACGGCGCCGGATGGTTCGTGGTTCATCACGCCGAGCGGACGCCGGGCGACGCCAGTACCGATCCGCGCGCGATCGCCTCGGTGCGTTCCGAGCTCACCGGCGCCACGCCGGACGAGCTTTCCCAGCAATTCTTCCGCGCCGTCGAGCTTGCCGTCGGAGTGGAGCGCAACGAACAGGCGATCCGCGAAGCGCGGCAGCGGCTTGGCGGAAGCGCAACTGGCAATTAGAAAGCGATCCGTCGGCGAATGATCCTGGTCGTCGACAATTATGACAGCTTCACCTGGAACCTGGTCATCTACCTGCGCGAGATCGGCGCCGAAGTGCGGGTGGAGCGCAACGACTCGATCAGCGTCTCGCAGGCGATGGGGTCCGGTGCTTCGGCGATCCTGATCTCACCTGGGCCGGGAACGCCGGATGAGGCCGGGATTTCGCTCGATTTGGTGTCTGCTTGTGCCGAAGCCCGCTTGCCTTTGCTCGGCGTATGCCTCGGGCATCAGGCGATCGGTCATTATTTCGGCGGCTCGGTCATTCGCGCTCCCAAAGTCATGCACGGCAAGACCAGCCGGATATCACATGACGGAAGCGGAGTGTTCGGCGGCCTGCCCTCTCCCTTCATCGCCACCCGCTACCATTCGCTGATCGTCGCCGAGAGCAATCTCCCTGAAGAACTCGTGGTCAGCGCGCGAGCCGACGACGGCACCGTCCAGGGTTTGCGCCATGTGGCGTTGCCTATCCATGGCGTTCAGTTCCATCCCGAGAGCATCGCGAGCGAGCATGGCCACCAACTGCTCGCCAGCTTTCTGGACCTTGCCCAGGCCGAGACTCCTGTCAGCTGAGTTGCGCCTTCCGTCAGTCCGAACTGCCGTTCATGGCCTGCTTGACAGCCTCCGAAACGTTCCGTACACGTTCCGCAAACGTTCCAGAGAGGGAACTGGCATGCTGACCCGCAAGCAACATGAGCTCCTCGTTTACATCAACGATCGCCTTTCCGAGGCCGGCGTTTCTCCGTCTTTCGAGGAAATGAAGGAAGCGCTCGATCTCAAATCGAAAAGCGGTGTTCATCGGCTGATCTCCGCGCTCGAGGAGCGCGGCTTCATCAAGCGGCTGGCCAATCGTGCCCGGGCGCTCGAAGTGGTTCGGATGCCGGAGACCAGGAATGCCCCGGCTGCCCTTCCAAGCACGCCCGCGGCGCCGGTCATGGTACCTCGCGCCGCCAATGACATTCTCGATATTCCGCTTCACGGACGCATCGCTGCCGGCACCCCGATCGAAGCGCTCCAGGGCACCGAAACCCTGCCCGTGCCCGCCGCATTGCTCGGCCCCGGCGAACATTATGCGCTCGAAGTAGCCGGCGATTCCATGGTGGAAGTCGGGATTCTCGATGGGGATTTCGCTTTGGTCCGAAAGACCGACAGCGCCCGCGATGGGGAGATCGTCGTCGCCCTAATCAACAATGAGGAAGCGACCCTCAAGACCTATCGCCGCGAGGGCCAGATGATCCGGCTGGATCCCGCCAACCGGCAATACGACCCGCAACGTTATCCCGAAGACCAGGTCCAGATCCAGGGCCGGTTGGCCGGCCTGCTCAGACGTTACTAGGCCAGCGATCGACAGCCAGGGGAAGTGCGATGGCCCGCCTCAATTATGTCGAGTTGCCAGTTCGCGACGTACCAGCCGCGAGAAGCTTTTACGAGCAGGCCTTCGGCTGGTCGCTGACCGAGTTCGCACCTACCTATGCGGCGACCATGACCGGCGACACCGATATCGGCCTGCAGGGCGATCCGGCCGAAGCGCCTGCGGCGCCGTTGCCGGTGATCGAAGTTGACGATCTGGAATCGGCCCTGAGATCCGTGACCGAGGCCGGGGCCGAGATCGTTCGCCCGATCTTCGCGTTCCCCGGCGGTCGGCGCTTCCAGTTTCTCGATCCCAGCGGCAACGAGATCGCCTGCGTCAAGTCGGACCACGCCTGAGCCCGGACAGAGGCGGATTATTCCGCGGTCGTCGGATCGATCACAGCGCGCACCTGCGCGATGCTGTTGGCCGGGAAACCCGCCGTCTCGGCATGCTTCCTGATCAAAGCTTCGCTTGGTGCCCGATAGACGCAGTAGATCTTGTCGTCGGTCACGTAGGAATGGACCCACTGGATTTCCGGGCCGAGTTCGCGGAGCACGGAGCAGGAGCCCTGTGAGGCGCCTTTCAGATCCTCGGCGCCGAGCCCGCCGACCCCCGGCATCTCTCGCTCGATCACGAATTGGGGCATTCATTCCTCCCTCGTTGAATAGGTCAGACTATCTCATTCCTCGGCCGCTGACGAACGTTGTCGCTCCATCTCCCTTTGGAACCCGGCCTCGGCCCGATCTACCTGAGCCCGCAGCTCTCCCGGATCGACGAAAGCGAGTGGATCGCTTCCCAACCGAGCGCGCTTCCTGTCCAGGTCGAACTGGTTGCCGTGGAAGCCGAGGAAGATGTCTGCACTCAAGCGGCGGAGCCGAGCGAAAGTCCCAGCGAAATCCACTGCCGCTTCCGGATAGCGATGATCGTTCACCAAGGGCTGTCCGGCGACGGTCAGGCTGCAGGCGAACATGACGTCGAGCGGGCGGCCCTGCTCGATCACCCGGGTCGTCCAGGTGGTGCAGCCTCGGGTGTGTCCGGGCGTCAAATGCGCGGTGAGTGACGAAGCGCCGAGGCGCACGATTTCACCGTCCGCCACAATCCGGTCCACCGGCACCGGCGGAAAGAACCAATATTCGTCGCGGTAAGGGACCGTACCCGATTCGAGTGCCGGTCGGTCCGCGGCGCTGGCGAGCAGCCGAGCCCCAGAAAGCGACTTCAACCGGGCGAGCCCGCCGGCGTGATCGAGGTGAGCGTGATTGTTCAGAATGATTTCGACGTCCTCGACCCGGAAGCCCAGGCGGCCGATGTTGGCCGCGATGAGGTCTGCACTTTGCGGCATCGCGCCATCGATCAGGACATGGCCGGCCGGGTCCGTCAACAGATAGGCGGCCAGCCCGGCGGTGCCGACATAATAAAGATTGCCCGCGATCCGGAACGGTTCGATCGGCTTGTTCCACTTCGGCTGCGCTTCCGCTGGTTCGTTGGCACCCGCCGCCGGGAGGATCGCCGCGGTCGAGGCAAGAAAGGCGAACAGCGCGCGCTGGATCATCGGGACCAACTCTTGGACGGGGTTGAGGCTGGTGATGAAATGACCGAACCGTCGGCGGGCGGCAAGGGCATGGTCTGGGCCCACGGATGGCGGCCTGTCTGATCGGCCACCGTTTCCACTCGTGGTCGCTCGCCGAGCGTGATCGAAAGCCCGCCCGTGCGCCGAAGCATGCCGCGGTCTATCTTGAGCCACCGCGGCACACAGGCGCGCGGCAACCACCGCTCGGAGATGACGATATCCGCCTCGGCGCAGGCTTCGACCATCCGGTCCCAGCGGACGAAATGGGGTGAGCGCGTGGCCAGAATCCGCCAGGCGCGGTCTCCGCTAACCAGGTTGGCGGCGCACAGGTCGGCGCTGCAGGCGGCAACCGGAAGGCTTTCGAGCTCGAGATAATTCGGCTCGGCCCCCGCCAGCTCGGCCAGAGTATCACGGACATAATCGCCGGCTTTTGGCCTGAGCAGGGCAAGTTCCCCCGAATTCGTCCGGAGGACGAAATGGCGTCCGTCGCCGGTCACGATCAGATCCGGCGCCGGGGTCGCGAACGCCCAGACCGCGCCCGCCGCCACCGGAAAGACGCCGAATCGCCGAAGGTTCGTTCGCCACAAGCAGATCCACAAGCCCCCCGCCACCATCAGCGCAAAAGCCGCCACGGGAATGGCGGGAAGCAACGCGACCGCACCGGGCGCTGCAGCGGCGACATGGGCAATCCACAGCAGCAGGGAGAGCGCCTTGCCGGTGACCCACCAGAAGGGTGCTCCAAGGCCGACCAGATCGAACAGCAAGGCGAGCGCCTCGAGCGGCATGACGATGAAGGTCGTCAGCGGAATCGCGACGACGTTCGCAAAGGCACCGTAAAGGCCGGCCTGGTGGAAGTGGAAAAGGGCGATCGGAGTGAGCGCCAGCTCGACGGCCAGTCCGGTAAGAACCAGGGCAAACACTGCCCTCGCCAGACGAGACGGCAAGCCTTCGTCGCGTCGGGAGAAAAGGCGCTGGATCCGCGGGCTTTCATGCAAGGCCACGATCGCAACGATGGCGGCGAAGCTCATCTGGAAGCTCGGCCCGGCGACGCTTTCGGGCCACAGCAAGACGACGATCAGAGCGCCGACCGCCACCAGCCTCAATGTGATCGCATCCCGGCCCAAGGCGATACCGCCAAGCACAAGGAGCGATGCGATGCAGGCGCGCACCGTCGGCACCTCGGCACCGGTCAGCAGGGTATAGCCGATGCCGGCGAGCGCACCCACGAGCGCCGCGACCAGGACCAGTCGAAACCGCAAAGCGAGCCTCGGGCTAAGAGCAAGCAGCTTCAGGGTCAGAAGCACTACCGCTCCCACCAGAGCCGTGAGGTGGAGGCCGCTTACGGAGAGCAGATGGGCGAGGCCGGATCGACGCATGGCCTCGGCTTCGGCTTCGTTTATGCCGTGCTGATCGCCGGTGGCGAGCGCCGCGGCGATGCCGCCTTCAGCCCCGTCACCCAGTCGTCCCCGGATGTGAGCCGCGAGGTCTTCCCGCCATCCCGCGAGGCGCGCTCGCCAGCCCTGGGCCGGAGCCGCTGCAACCAGGCTGATCTCGGCGACACGGCCGCTGCCGCCGATGCGCTGGAACCAAGCGGTTCTGGAGAAATCGTAGCCGCCGGGCGCCGCCATCGGCGCCGGCGGCATCAGCCATCCGCGGGCGCGAACCGTCGCGCCGGCCACGAAATTCGGATCGGCCCGGTCCTCGTCCAGGTTCAGCCGCAGCAACGCTGGCAGGCCTTCGCCCTGCGGCGCGACGACAAGACGGACTTTCTCCTCGGCGGCGAGCGTCTGAACGCTTTCGATCCGTCCGGTGAATTCGACGACCCGGGGACGCTCGAGCCGCGGTGCGGCGACCTCGTGCGACTTCCACCAGACAAGGCCGCAGCCGAAGGCGGCGGCGAGACTGAAAAGAGCGAGTCCCCTGCCCCAACGGCTCCAGCCCAGCAACGCCAGAGCGCCCAGCCCGGCCGCAATGGTCAGCAACAGGAAGGCCGTCCAGGCGGCCGTGTCGGGCAACCAGAACCAGGCCGAGACGCCAAGGATCAGACCGACCGGAAGCCAGAGCGGGAACTGGTCTCGCTCCTGATCGGCGAGGCTCTCCAGCCACCGACCAATGGCCGCGACTTTTTCGACCAGGCTCGGCCCGGGCGCCTTCGCAACCGGGAGGTTCCCTTCATCGGCGCGGTTGGCCCCGGCAGTCGCCATGCCGTATCCTTCGGCAAGGCGCGCCTGGACGCAAGACCTCGCCGCGCCTCACGGCGGCCTATTGGCGTCGAGTCTCAGCGATAGCTTACGACTTCGAACTCGATGCCGTCCCGATCGAGGAAATAGAAACGTCTCCCTGGCTCATAGTCGCCATGGGAGAAGGGGATCAGTCCCGCCTCCAGAACCCGACGTTCGGTGGCGTCGATATCCTCGACCTCAACGCCGACGTGATTCAGCGGCTTTCCCTTCGCGAAGGCGACAACGTCTACGGCCTCCTGGGGGGTATAGAGCGCAACATAATGATCGTCCGACCCGACATGGACGGACCGGCCACCATCGCGGGCCGGGCCGTGCCAGCGCACTTTCCAGCCGAATATGCCTTCCATCAGTTCCGCAGCCCGATCGGGATCACTGACCGTAAGATTGACATGCTCTATCCTGAGTGACGACGACATTTTCTGCTCCTGCCGAGGGGCCGCGGCCCAACCGACCCCTTCGTACGACCTCAACTCAAGTTGAGGTCAAGGCGTCTTTTCAGGCCTGATCGGCACGCCTAGCAGGGCTTTCTCGCGGTCGGGACGCTATGCTAGGGCCGCCACCGTCACATTGACCTTTTCAGAGTGCAGCCAGGAGAGAAGGCGCTTGAGCGCAGGCCCAGTCATTACGCGTTTCGCGCCCTCGCCGACGGGCTTCCTCCATATCGGTGGGGCGAGAACGGCCCTGTTCAACTGGCTCTATGCGCGCCGGAACGGGGGCAGGTTCCTGCTCCGGATCGAAGACACCGACAAGGCAAGGTCCAGTCAGGCGGCGATCGACGCGATTCTCGAGGGCATGAAATGGCTTGGACTGGACTGGGACGGGGAAGCCTATTTCCAGTCGCATTTCGCAGACCGTCATGCCGAGGTCGCAAAGGCGATGCTCGCAAGCGGCCATGCCTACAAATGCTGGATGACTCCCGATGAGCTCGCCGCCCAGCGGGACCTGGCTCAACGTGAACGCCGCCCCTTCAAGATCGTCAGTCGCTGGCGTGACCGCGAAGAAGAAGGCGACGGGTCGTTCGTCGTGCGCCTGAAAGCACCGCAAGACGGCGAGACAATGATCGACGACCAGGTACAGGGACAGGTCGTCGTCCAGAACAATGAGATCGACGATTTTGTCCTGCTGCGTTCCGACGGCAGCCCGACCTACATGCTCGCGGTCGTCGTCGACGATCATGACATGGGGATCACCCATGTCATCCGCGGCGACGACCATCTCAACAACGCCTTCCGCCAGCTCGCGATCATCAGGGCGATGGGCTGGCCCGAGCCGGTCTACGGCCATGTTCCGTTGATCCACGGCCAGGACGGCGCCAAACTCTCCAAGCGCCACGGCGCGCTCGGCGTCGAGACCTATCGCGACGAACTCGGATTCCTGCCGGAGGCATTGTCCAATTATCTGCTCCGGCTGGGCTGGGGTCATGGCGATGAGGAGATCATCAGCCGCGAAGACGCGACTCGCTGGTTCGATCTGGGCCATGTCGGTCGCTCGCCGTCCCGCTTCGACGTAAAGAAGCTCGAAAGCCTGAACGGACATTATATCCGGGAAGCGGATGATCGCAGGCTCGCCACCTTGATCGATCATCGCATCGAAGGGGCTTTGAACCGCGGCCTCGATGCCGAAGATATCGATCTGCTCGCCCGGGCCATGGCTGTGCTCAAGCCTCGAGCCAAGGACCTGAACGAACTCGCTCAGGGTGCGCTCTTCCTGTTCAAGGCGAGGCCGCTGGACATGGACGACAAGGCCGAGGCCCTGCTAGAGGGCTCGGCGCGAGACCTGCTCGCCCTCGCCCATCGCCGGCTTTCCGAGCTGACGGAGTGGACCCCCGAGGCGACCGAGCAGGCCGTTCGAGAGGTTGCCGAGGCCGAAGGCGTCAAGCTCGGCCAGCTGGCGCAGCCGCTTCGGGCCGCGCTCACGGGCCGGGCGACTTCGCCGGGGATATTCGATGTGCTCATGCTGCTCGGTCGCGAGGAGAGCCTCGCTCGGGTGGCTGACCAGATGGGGAAGGAATGACAATGGCGGAAGCCAATGGCGGCAATCGGGCGACCCTCGCAATCGGCGACAAACATTACGATTATGAGGTGCTGTCAGGCACGGTTGGACCTGACGTCGTCGATATCCGCAAGCTTTACGGCCAGGCTGACGTCTTCACTTACGATCCAGGCTTCACCTCGACCGCCTCATGCCAGTCGCAGATCACCTACATTGATGGCGACAAGGGCATCCTTCTCCACCGCGGTTATCCGATCGATCAACTGGCCGAGCATTCGACCTTCACCGAGGTTGCCTATCTCCTCCTTAACGGGGAGCTTCCGAAAAAGAGCGAGCTGGAGCGGTTCACCTACACCATCACCCGCCACACCATGCTCCATGAGCAGCTGGCCACTTTCTATCGCGGCTTCCGACGCGACGCCCACCCGATGGCCATCATGTGTGGCGTCGTCGGCGCGCTTTCGGCTTTCTATCACGACAGCACCGACATCACCGATCCCTACCAGCGGATGGTGGCAAGCCACCGGCTGATCGCGAAAATGCCGACGATCGCGGCGATGGCCCATAAATATTCGATCGGCCAGCCGTTTATGTATCCGGACAACAGCCTGTCCTACACCGGTAACTTCCTGCGCATGACCTTCGGAGTGCCGGCCGAGCCTTTCGAAGTGAACCCGGTCGTCGAAAGTGCGATGCGCAAGATCTTCATACTCCACGCCGATCATGAGCAGAATGCCTCGACCTCCACGGTCAGGCTGGCGGGTTCCTCGGGCGCCAATCCCTTCGCATGCATCGCTGCCGGAATCGCCTGTCTGTGGGGTCCCGCGCACGGCGGTGCCAATGAAGCAGCGCTCAACATGCTTCGCGAGATCGGCCGACCTGAGAGAATCCCCGAATATATCGCCCGCGCCAAGGACAAGGAGGATCCTTTCAGGCTGATGGGCTTCGGCCATCGCGTCTACAAGAATTACGATCCGCGCGCGAAAGTGATGCAAAAAACCGCGGAGGCCGTGCTCAGGGAACTGGGGGTGGACGATCCGGTGTTCGACGTCGCCCGCGAACTCGAACAGATCGCCCTCAAGGACGAGTATTTCATCGAGAAGAAGCTCTATCCCAATGTCGATTTCTATTCCGGCGTGATTCTTTCGGCGATCGGCTTCCCGACCGACATGTTCACCGCCTTGTTCGCCCTTGCCCGAACGGTGGGATGGGTCGCCCAGTGGAACGAGATGATTTCGGACCCCGAGCAAAAGATCGGCCGGCCCCGACAGCTTTATACGGGCCCCGCGCAGCGCGACTACGTGCCGGTCGACCGGCGCTGACCGTCAGTCGAAGGCACGCTTGAGCGCTTTCATGACACTCAGCGATTCGCAGACTTCGTCGAACATTCGCCTGACTCTTTCCTCGCCGCCAAGCGAGCGGAACATGCTTCCGGCTTCGAACCGGTTCTTGCCCCAGGCGGCGACCAGAATATCTTCCGGGCCCACGTAAACAAAAACCCGGCCCTGCTGGCGCAGCTGAAGCAGCTGACGGCGGACTTCGTCGCCGATCAGACCCAGCGCTTCGGACATATGGGTCGCGTAGACCTCGAACCGGCGCTCGAACGCCGGGTCGCCGTCGAACTTCAGCCGATCCATATTCTTGCTCGGCTTGAAGAAATTGAAGAGTCCTCGGTCAGGGACGATCACCATCGTTCCGCCGCCCTTCGACCGGCGCTGAAAGGCGTACACCTGGCCGGTAAAGACGGTTTCGGTATTCTTGCCCGATTTGCGGGTCAGACAGGCCTCATAGAAAGCGAAGCGCTGACCAGCGGCGTCGGTGCCGTGAAACAGGTCGTTGAAAGACTGGCTGGACAGCCAGTTTCCGAACAAGGTGCTGCGGGCGTCGGGATAGACCGGCGGGTCGAAACCGTCGGGCAGATATTCCAGTCCGCCCCGCTCCGCGAGCGTCTCGAGCACCGGATGCTTGAACTGCTGGCCCGCCCGGGACAGTGGCAGAATCGCGAGTATGATGCCGCCGACGAGGACGATCAGCCCCATCACCCAGGCCGCCAGGGCCCAACCGGAATAGGTCAACGACACGATGATCGCGACGGCGAGGGTGATGGCGCCAAGTAAATAGCGCCAGAAACCCCGGACCGCCGATTTGCGGGTCTCCTCCAGGGTAGCGATCTGCTGGCGAACGGCGCCGCTCCGGCACAGGTCCTTATAATCTTCGGCGGTGAACTCGATCATTCGGGCCCCTCCCCAACTGTGGAGAAGTTGAGGCTCGTGCCCGGGCTTGTCCAGACTACACTTCGTTGGCGTTGCTCGCCGGCAATGTGAACGTGAATCGCGCGCCCTGCCCGGGTGCGCTGTCCACCGACAGATCGCCACCCATCGATCGGGCCAGGCGCCTCGCGATGTAAAGGCCCAGGCCGGTTCCTCCCGGTTCGCCGGGATCGACTCGCTCGAACTTGCCGAAAATGCGCTCATGGAATTCGGGCGCGATGCCCTTGCCCTGATCGGCCACGATCACGGCCGCGAGATCGCTTTCGCGCTCGGTGCGGATCCAGACCTGGCCGCCGACCGGCGTGTAGCGGATCGCGTTGGTCAGCAGGTTCATGAGCACCTGCAGGGTTCTGGTATAGTCGCCTGTCGCAGGCAGGCTTTCGTCGAGGGCTGGCCCGTCGATTCGAACTTCACGGTCGGCGGCACGGACCGAAAGCAGCCCGGCGGCCCGGCGGGCGACGTCGGCAAGGTCGATCGTCTCGGATGCCGGGGAGAAGTCCGCCCGCTCGATCGCCTGGAGATCGACGAGATCGTCGATCAACGAAAGCAAGTGACGGCCGGCGGCGGCGATATCGCCGGCATAGGCCGTATAATCGCGGCGGAGTGGTCCGTCGGGTTGGGCGCGAAGCCGATCCGCGTTGTCGATGATATGATTGAGCGGGGTTCGGAGCGCCTGATCAAGCCGCTCGCCAAAGGCCGAGCTTTCCGGCGGCAAATCGGCGGCGACAGAAACCGAGGGTTGGCCGGTCAGGCTGGTCGCGGCGCCGCGAAAGCCGGCAAAGAGCCCCATCCCGTCAATGAGCGGAAGGCCGGACAAGACATAGCGCCCCTTGCGACCAGCGCGAAGCTCGGCGATCTGCTGTTCGAAACGCTGATGCTCGGCCATCGCCGCCAATATCGGCAACGATCCATCCTCGCTCTCACGGAAGCGAAACAACTGGGTCAGCTTGCGGCCGACCAGTTCGGTCGGTGGGCGACCAATGGCTGCCGCCGCACCGGCCGACAGAGTGGTGATCCGCAAGCCGTCATCCGTTTCCCAGATCCAGTCCGCGGAGGCGCGAAGGAAGTCACTGTCCCGCTCAGCGGGTGCGGACGGGGGCAGCATGATCGCTGGCCGGCCGGACCAACCGGTAATCGATAGTGCGACCTCTTCGCCCTGAGGTTCCGCACGCACCCACAGATCGACATCGTGTTCGCCGTCGGCTGCGATCGCGGCGCGTGAGACGGTGATATTGAGGCGTTGGGCCAGCCGCGCCAGAGCGGCAATTTGCGGAACCGAGAGCGTTCCTCCGGCGCGTCCGCCCGCGCGTTCATGAAGCGCCGCCAGTGGCGGATCGGCCGCAATCAAGCGGCCCTCGCCGTCGACCCGGCCGTTGACCGGCCGATCCGGTATCTCCGATGCTGCGTTCATGCCGCTTCGGCCGCGGGGCGAGCCCGGGTCGAGATTCGGGCGACACTGGCGCGATAGCTCGGATGCGCCTGCCAGAGCCTAAGCACGTCACGGGCCGCCAACTCGTCGACGGTGTCGTAAAGATCGAGTTGCGCTGCCACCGCGTCACCCTCGAGGCCGGTAATGAACGGCCCGTGTTCATTGAGCGCCAGCAGAATCGCGGCCGCCTCGTCGCGCGCGACGCCGGCGGCACGAAGCAGCAAGGCGGGGCCGCGGCCGCGTGGATCCGAAAGCACCTCCCAGGTGGCGACATGATCGAGGGCGCAGAGCACGGAAAGACCGGCAATGAAGAGTGGAAGAACGCCCTCCGCTGAAATCATTGCGAGCGCAGCCCCGTCAAGACGGCCCGAGCGGTATAGGCGTTGCGCGAGCCGAAGCGCCTGCGATTCGAGATTTTCACCTTCGTCATAGCCGGCAATCAGGGTCGTCGCCGCTTCCTCGACCGCTGCGTCGACCGAGCGCACGGCGTGCTGCTGCGAGATATATTGGCGCAGGGCCGCCGCTACCATCCAGACCAGCTTGTGCTGGAGATCCGCGGGCAGTTCGACCTGGCCGATGGCGGCGTCCTCGAAGCGATCGAAACGCCGGCTCCGCGCGATCACCACTGCCATTGCATCGGCCGCGATCGCCTCGTCCGGGTCGCGGACGAGTTGGAAAAGATAGCTTTCCCGAGCCGTGGCCGACTTCTTCCAGAATCGATGCTCCTCGACCCGGCGGACGAGGATGTTGCTGATCTCGGCATCGCGCAGGACCTGGGCCCGCTCGAGGATCGGCAGGGCTATGGCCACATGGGCGGAAGAGAGAGCGGCATGAAGCGCTTCAAGATCCCTGAAGGTGACCGCAAGTCGAGATCGAAGATCGTCCTCGATACCTCTCACGATCCGGCCCAGCAGCTTTGCCGCGGTGAGCCGCTGCCATTCGGTCAGGCGAACAGCATCGGGAAGGAGCAGATCGGTGGCGGCCACCGCGAAACGCTCGCGCGCGGCCGCCAGCATCAGCCGCGCCGTATCGCTCTGCCCGTCACGCCCGTTCGTGCTCGTTTGCGCCATCGTCGCCCCATAGCGCGCACAGGGTTAAACTGCCTTTAATCCTGACCGGTCATTCGGATTGGCGTGGCTTTCTCGCTGTGCCCAGAAAAACGAAAGTGCTGCATAGGCGAACAAGGCGGCCAGGCCTGCATGCCAGAGCCCGAAGATTGCAAACGGCAGCATCAGCCAGGCCATTCCGCGGCGTTCGGCCAGAAAGAGGGAGAAGCGTATTTGCCTGCCCTCTGTTTCCATCCTGAGCGCGATGAGGAAGGTCAAGGTGACGAAAGCCAGCAGGATCATCCCCCAGCCGTGGGTGCCCGCGAGTGCATAAGCGATGGCGACGAGAGCGGCGCCGGAGAAGAAGGGCAAGAGATAGGCCCACCAGCTGTGCCGGACATCGTCCTGCATCCTCAGCTTCGCGAGACGAAGCGCCGCCCCCTCCAGCGGGGTCGCAAGCAGCAACTTGAACAATCCTGTCCAGAACCAGCCGTAAAGGAAGGCCGCAGCGGCGAGGCCGGTCAGAAAAGCCGCGGCGAGGCCGATCAGCTGCGGCCCGGCGGGACTCGCAATCGCCAGTGCCGTCATCGCCCGTTCCAGCGGCGCAAGGATTCGACCCGCCCAGCCCGCGCCCGCCGGCGATGCGCCGGCAAGAATGCGACGTTCGAGTTCAGCCAGGTCGCTGTGCCGATCAAGGATCGCGATCGGCCCCTCGGCGGGGACATGCCGGGCGCCGCTCTGAAGTGCTCGCCGAAGCAACGTCGATTGAAGGTCCCAGTCCCGAAGCATGCCTGCGGTGTCACGAAGCAGTGCACCGCTGACGGCGGCCAGTCCCGCCCAGCGCGTGGTTCCGTCGATACGCTCGTATATCTCACCGTAGCTTCCGTCTGGGACGGTCAACACGGTTTCGCCCTCGGCATTGGCGAGGCTGCGCAGCTGCTCCGTATCGGCAACGGCCCCGTCGGCGACCAGGAGCAACCGGTCGAACGGATCGACCGCTTCTGCTGCCTCTTCGGCGCTTCGGGCGACGACGACAGGCAGTCGATCGCGTCGCAGGCGATCCAGTGCGGAGCCAAGCGCGGGTGGCACCCGTTCGACGATGATGACGATCGGATTCGCACCGGCCGACGCGGCCAGCCGGGCCTGCCGCTCCACCAGCGTTCGACCCGCGAGCGGCAAGGTCGCGCGCAGGGCTCCGGGCTCACCCGATTCATGATAGGCTGCGATCAACGCTGCCAGTGCCAAGACCATCCCCTCCGCATTCGCGGCGGACGGTAGGGCCCCGAAGCGACGGTTGCAAAGCAGTTTGGCTCAGCGTCCGCTCTAGCCGGCGAACTCGTCGAGCGCGGCGGAGATTCTACGCAGGATGACGGGATCACCCGGTGCTCCCCCAAGGGCCTCGTCTGCCAGGCTGGCCAGGCCGGTCACCCCAAAACTGGCAGCCACGCTTTTCAGCCGCGAGCCCGCAATGATCCAGTTGGCGTCGCACCGGGCCCGTCCCATCAGGTCGAGCTGTCGGGCGGCGCTTTCGAGGAACGCCGTGCGAAGCTCGGCCATCAGGCCGCTGTCGGCACCGACGGCGGCGGCCAGCGAGGCGTTCAGGGTTCCAGGATCATAGGCCATGCCGAGGTTCTTATGCGACACGTCGTTAACGCGCCGTTCCATCTCGGCGCCAAGGTGATAGAGTGAGGTCATGAGCATGGGGGTCGAGCGCGCTGAGGCGCATCCGCAGGGCGAGGTCGAATGGGCGGGGGAGAGCTGGGAAACCGGCACCGTCGAAGAGCAGCCCTATTTCCAGTCGGTCTACGCGGAGGAAACGGCAGAGCCGTCCAGATGGCCTCGAATCCTCGCAGGCCTGCTTGTCGCGGTCGCTTTGGCCTGGCTCGGCGCCGTCGGCTTCGCGATCGCCTCGGCCCCGCCGCAGCCGGATCCTGCAGCATGGCTCGGCTGGGCGGCGACCGCCTGCGCTCCACTTATCCTCATCGGCCTGGTCTGGTTGATCTTCGGGCGAAGCTCACGGCGGGAAAGCGAGCTTTTCACTCAGGCGATCGTCGACATGAGGCGGGAAAGCCAGTCGCTCGAATCGGTGCTCGCCGCGGTCGCGCGGCGCGTGGAGGAGAATCGCAATCGAGTCACCGAGGAAGCGGCGCGGCTGATGACGCTTGGCGAGGAAGCGTCCGACCGGCTCGGGCGAGTCACGCATTATTTGTCCCGCGAGTCGGCGGAACTCGAGCGGCGCGCCGCAGCCCTGGACGCTGCGGCCGGAAACGCGCGACTCGATGTGGGCGTGCTGTTGAGCGACTTGCCGCGTGTGGAAGCCCAGGCCCATCAGGTCGCCGAGGCCATGCGCGCCGCCGGGCTGGGGGCACATGAGCAGGCCGCCTCCCTGGAAGGCCAGTTGGCAGCCTTGAGCGCCAAGAGCCGCGAGGCCGACGAAGTGGTTGGCGGAACCGCTCAGCGACTGGGTGCGCAGATCGCCCGAATCGAGAGTGGCGCGGGGGCGGTTGTCGAGCGGATGGATCAAGTGGCGGCGCAGATGAACGCAGCCGTCGACGGAGCCATGACCCGAGCGTCCAATTCGGTCGACCAGGCCCGAGCCAGCATCGAAGTTCACGGCCAGTCGATGCTCGCGATGATCGAGCAAAGTCGATCCACCTTCGACAGTATCGGTGCCGAATCCACCCGGGAGATGGCTGAACGGCTGGAGTTGATCGGCGCCCGGATCGAGAATCTGGCGCAGCGCCTCGCAGATCATGATTCGGCCAGCCAATCGATGGTCAACCGACTGTCCGGGCTCCTGAGTACAGTGGACGAGCAGCTAACGGCAATCGGCCAAAGCGGCGATCTTCAGAGCGAGCGTCTCGGTCAGTCTCTGTCGCTGCTTCGCGACGTGACCGCCAAGCTGCATGGCGAGATTCAGCATGGCGACGGACTTGCGGGGGGGCTGATCGATCGGACCCACCAGATGGCCGAAGCGGCGTCCGCGCTTGCGGCGCAGATGCGCGGGGAAGTGGCCTCCGCGCTGGCGCTGGTCTCCTCGGAAGCGGAACGCACTGGGGCGGCCGCCGAATTGATCATCCCGTCCGTCGAGAACGTTCAGGCGGCAGCCGCTCTGGCGGCTGAGTCGATGACCACCAGCGAGGAAAGTCTGGACCGACAGCAGCAGGCGCTTGGAGTGTTGCTCGGCACGCTTCACGAGGGAGTTCAGGAGGCCGACGAAAAGCTGCGCGCTTTGGGTGCGGCAATCAGCGAAACCGAGTCAGGCGCGTCCCAGCTTGCCAAGCAGACCGGGCCTGAGCTGATCGAAGCCCTGGTTCGGGTTCGCGATGCTGCGAACCAGGCCGCCAATCATGCCCGTGAGGCCATCGGGGCGGTCATCCCCGAGAGCGTAGAAGCGCTGGTTTCCGCCAGCCGAGAAGCCGTCGGACGAGGAATTACCGATCCGGTCAAGGACGAGATCGAGGAAATCGGCACCGCCGCACAGCAGGCGGTGACGGTAGCCCGACAGGCGAGCGAACGGCTAACCCGGCAATTGCTGGCCATCGGCGAAACGGCGGCGACCATTGAGGCTCGCATCGAAGAAGACCGCTCCGCCCGCGAGGAGAAGGAAGCCGAAAATCTGACGCGCCGAGTGGCCTTGCTCATCGAAGCGATCAACTCGACGTCGGTCGACCTCAACAAGGTCCTTTCCAACGAGGTCGCAGACACGGCCTGGGCGGCGTACCTCAAGGGGGATCGCGGGGTCTTTACCCGGCGGGCGGTCCGCCTTCTGGAATCCGGCGAGGCCCGCGAGATCCAGCGTCAATATGAACGCGAGCCGGACTTTCGCGAACAGGTGAACCGCTATGTCCACGATTTCGAGGCGATGCTTCGTCGCGTCCTCGCCGATCGCGAGGGAACGACCATGGGCGTCACTTTGCTTTCGTCCGACATGGGCAAGCTCTACGTCGCGCTCGCCCAGGCGATCGACCGGCTCCGCAACTGATCGTCCTGAACTGGCGCGGGTTTAATGCGCCCAATCCAGGTCGTCCGCGCCGATCCAGCCGAAAAAGTAGTTGGCGTAGAACAATCCGAAGAGGACGGCCGACACGATCGTCGCCCGCAATGCGGCCCGTCCCAGGCTGAATTGATGAGGCGCGCTTTCCGCGTGCCCCGGCACCGGCTCGGCCCCCTCCTCCTCTGCGGTGCGGATGCCAAACGGCAGGACGAGAAACAGGCTCATTACCCAGAACAGCAGGTAGATGGCGGCAATTGAGGTGAGGCGCACCGGAGTCGGCCTCAGACCCGGACGAGAAGGACGGTCACGACCGGCTTCTTGCCGGTCCATTCGGTCACTCGTCTCCTGACCGCGAGCCGAACGGCCTCGCGGAGCTTGGCCTCGTCGCCCTCGGTCTTGCGCAAGGCGTCAGCCGCAGCAGCGCATGCTTCCTCGAGAAACGCCTCGCGATCCTCCTCGACAGGAATGCCCTGGATGTCGATCTGGATATTGCCGACTGCTCTCGAATCCTCGTCGATGGCGACAGCGACCGAGACCAAGCCTGCGAACGCGAGACGGCGCCGCTCGTTCATGGTCGGTCCATCGGCGGCAAGAATGACGTCACCGTCGAGGATCAGCCGTCCGACCCGTTCCTCGCTGATCTTTTCGGGTCCGCCCGGCGCGAGGCGGACAAGATCGCCGTTTTTCTGAACGATCCCATGCGGAATGCCGCGCGATCGCGCGAACCGCGCTTGCTCCATCATGTGGCGCATCTCGCCGTGGACAGGAACGATGATCTCGGGCCGGATCCACTCATACATGGCGGCGAGTTCGGGGCGTCCGGGGTGACCGGAAACGTGGACCGGCGCCTGCCGGTCGGTGATCATCTCGATCCCCTTTGCGGCGAGCGCGTTCTGAATTCGACCGATCGCGATCTCATTACCGGGAATCTGCTTGGACGAGAAAATGACCAGATCGCCCTGGTCCAGAGCCAGCTTGTGCTCGCCAAAGGCGATCCGGGACAAAGCCGCGCGTTGCTCGCCCTGCCCTCCGGTCGCGATGATCATGACCTCCCGTCGGGGCAGCCGCATGGCCGTATCGAAATCGATCACCGGCGGGAAATCGCTCAGGTAACCGACGCTTTGCGATACCCGGATGATCCGGTCCAGACTGCGGCCGGCGACGCAGACCTGCCGGCCGGTGTCTTTGGCAACATGTCCCAGGGTCTTCAGACGAGCGGCGTTTGAGGCGAAGGTCGTGACCAGCACACGGCAATCGGCATCCTGGATTACCTCGTCCAGGCCGGCGCGGACGGTGAGCTCCGAGCCCGAGGGCGCTTCCTGAAAGACGTTGGTGGAGTCGCACACAAGCGCGAGCACGCCATCGTCGCCGATCGCCCGAAGCTCGGCCTCGGTGCTTGGGTCTCCCAGCTGGGGCGTATCGTCCAGTTTCCAGTCGCCGGTGTGGAATACGCGTCCAAACGGTGTGTCGATCAAAAGCGCGTTGCCCTCGGGGATCGAGTGGGCGAGCGGAATGTATTTGAGACCGAAGGGGCCGAGGCGGAAGTCGGTCAGCATGTCCTCGACGTTGAGCTCGACCTGGCCCGTCAGCCCCTCCTCCTCCAGCTTGCCGGCAATCAGCCCGGCGGTGAAGGGCGTGGCGTACAGCGGCACTCCGAGGTCGTGAGCGAGATAGGGAATGGCGCCGATATGGTCCTCATGCCCGTGGGTAAGGACAATACCGAGCAGATCCTCGCGCCTTTGTTCGATGAAGCTCAAGTCGGGCAGGACGAGCTCGACCCCGGGATAAAAGGGGTCCGCAAAGGTCATGCCCAGATCGACCATGATCCACGTTCCGCGGCACCCGTAGAGATTGACGTTCATGCCGATCTCGCCGGATCCGCCGAGCGCCAGGAATAAGAGTTCTTCGCCGGGTTTCATTCTTTAGGTCGCCTCTGGAAACCGTGCCTCCATACAGCTTTCAGCGGTGCGGCATAGTTCCGTGCGAGCGGCACCGACATCCTCGTCAAAAAAGTCAGCAAACTTCGTCGTTTCCGGGAACCGAACGACCCTTCGATTGTTAATCTCGATCAATATGGGGGGCTCTCAAAGCCATTTTGACGACAATGCAACAGCAGCTTCACGCATTCAGCGCCGCGAGTGCGGACGATATGATCCGGCTAGCTTCAGCCGCCCTCGTCAAAGGCGAACACGCGCTGCGTAACGCCATCGAGACCCTTCCGGCGCCAATCTACCTCACCGATGCCGATGGCTGGATCACCTTTTTCAACCGCGCCTGCATCGATTTTGCCGGACGAACCCCCGTGCCTGGCGAAGATCGGTGGTGCGTCACCTGGCGCCTCTATACCGAGAAAGGCGCGCCGCTACCGCACGATCATTGTCCGATGGCGGTTGCGATCAAGGAACAACGTGAAATCAGGGGCTGCATCGCGCTCGCGGAGCGGCCCGATGGCAGCCGTGTCATGTTCACCCCTTATCCGACCCTGATACGCGACGATGAAGGACGCCTGATCGGCGCCGTGAACATCCTGATCGACGTTACGGACGAGCGTCAGTCGGCCTCGCTGAAGGCCCAGGCGTCGCGTTGCCGCCGCCTGGCACAGTCGGTCTCCGACGCAAGAACGGTCTCCACCTTGCTCGGCATGGCCGCCGAATTTGACGAAAAGGCCCGTTCGCTGCACCCTACCCAAATCGCCTGAGGTCGGCCCTCTAGCCAGGCCGGGATCGGGCCGTGCGGCCTGACATCGAAATCATGCCAAGCGATCGGGCGATTATCGGGTGAGTTTTCGATACGTCATTCGGTGAGGACGATCCGCTTCCGGCCCCATCCGCCGCCGTTTGTCTTCCTCATAGGCTTCGAAATTGCCTTCGAACCATTCGACATGGCTGTCGCCTTCGAAGGCTAGAATATGCGTCGCAAGCCGGTCCAGGAAGAAGCGATCGTGGCTGATGATGACGGCGCAGCCGGCGAAATTCTCGAGCGCTTCCTCGAGCGCTCGAAGTGTCTCGACGTCGAGATCATTGGTCGGCTCGTCGAGCAGGAGGACGTTGCCGCCCTCCTTCAGCATCTTGGCGATGTGAACCCGGTTGCGCTCGCCGCCGGATAGCTGCCCGACCTTCTTCTGCTGATCGGGACCCTTGAAATTGAAGGCACCGACATAGGCCCGCGTGCTGATCTCGTGCTTGCCGAAGCGGAAAATGTCGAGGCCATCGGAAATCTCCTCCCACACATTCTTGTTGGGGCTGAGATGATCGCGTGATTGGTCGACATAGCCGAGATGAACGGTCGGCCCGATCTTGATCTCGCCGGCGTCCGGCTGCTCCTGCCCGGTGATTAGTCGGAACAGGGTAGACTTGCCGGCGCCGTTCGGGCCGATCACGCCGACGATCCCCCCAGGCGGTAGCGAGAAGCTCAAATCTTCGAACAGCAACTTGTCGCCATAGGCCTTCGTCAGGCCTTTCGCGTCGATGACATTGCCACCGAGTCGCTCCGGCACCTGGATCAGAATCTGGGCCTTGCCCGGGGTTCGATTCTCCTGGGCCTCGACGAGCTCGTCGAAGGCCCTAATCCGGGCCTTGGATTTGGCCTGGCGCGCCTTGGGGGAGCGCCGGATCCATTCCAGCTCGTCATTGATCGCCTTCTGCTTCCCGGCTTCCTCGCGCTCCTCCTGCTCCAGCCGCTTGGCCTTCTTCTCAAGATAGCCCGAATAATTGGATTCGTAGACATAATAGCGGCCGCGATCGAGCTCGAGCACCCAGTTGACCACATTGTCGAGGAAGTAGCGGTCGTGGGTCACCAGGATCACGTTACCGGCATAATCGACGAGATGTTTCTCGAGCCACTGGACGCTTTCGGCGTCGAGATGGTTGGTAGGCTCGTCAAGGAGAAGGATATCGGGTTTTTCCAGCAGCAATCTGGTCAGCGCCACCCGGCGCTTCTCGCCTCCGGACAGGTTGGCGACCGTGGCGTCGCCTGGTGGACAACGGAGCGCGTCCATGGCGATTTCGAGCTGGTTGTCCAGCGTCCAGCCGTCGACCGCGTCGATCTTTTCCTGAAGCTCCCCCATTTCCGCCATCAGGGCGTCGAAATCGGCGTCCGCGGGTGGATCGGCCATCATCGCGCTGATCGCATTGAACCTGTCCATCATGTCGGCGACCGGGCGGACTCCGTCCATGACGTTTTCCTTCACCGTCTTGGTCGGATCGAGCTGCGGCTCCTGCTCAAGATAACCTACCCGAATGCCTTCGCCGGCCCAGGCCTCGCCGACGAACTCCCTGTCACGACCGGCCATGATTTTCATCAAGGTAGATTTGCCGGAACCATTGGGGCCGACGATCCCGATCTTGGCATCGGGATAGAATTGTAGCGAGATGTTGTTGAGGACCGGCTTGGGGGCGCCGGGAAAGGTCTTGCTGAGGCCTTTCATGACGAAACTATACTGTGCGGCCATGAGGCGCTTGCTCTCCGGAAAATCAGGCTGACGGGATCGGCGGCTTACCTAAGGCCTATCCCCCCGCCCCGCAATGGCCACGGCGAAAGCACGGGATTGGCAAAGCAAGGCTCGGGTCCTAATCGCCGGTTTATGAAGAAAATTCTCCTCCTCGCCGTCGCCCTCCCATCGCTCCTGTCGGCGCAGCCGTCCCCGCACCGGGCCGAGACTCTCCGCGATTCCGCTCTGACCGAGGATAATCTGGCATGGGAGATCCTCGAGGGGCTGACCACGGAAGTCGGCCCTCGCCTTGCCGGCACCGAGGCAGAACAACGCGCTCGCGACTGGGCCGTGGCAAGGCTTACCGGGCTGGGCTTCAGCAACGTCCATGTCGAACCGTTCGACATCCCGGTCTGGATCCGGGGCGAGGAGGAAGCCGAGATCGTCTCGCCTTTCCCGCAACCGCTCATGATCACCGCTCTGGGCAATAGTGGAGCCACTCCAGCAAGCGGAATCGAGGCCGAAGTGATCGGGTTCGGCAGTGTCGCCGAGCTCGAGGCGGCAAGCGATTCGGACGTCCACGGCAAGATCGTCTTCGTCACACACAACATGACACCAACCCAGGACGGGTCTGGCTATGGGCAGTTCGGCGCACCTCGCCGCGAAGGCCCGTCGATCGCCTCACGCAAGGGGGCGGCAGCGATCGTCGTTCGCTCGATCGGCACCGATTATCATCGCAATCCCCACACCGGCGTCCAGACCTTCGCCGAGGGGGTTCGGCCCATTCCTGCCGCCGCCCTCTCGATCCCCGACTCCGAGCAGCTCCAGCGGATCCTCGCGCGCGGCCGGCCGGTGCGGATGAAGTTGACACTCACACCGCGCCAGGTCGGTCGCCGGGCCTCTGGCAATGTCGTGGCCGAAGTTCCGGGAAGTGATCCGGAGGCCGGAATAATCCTGATCGGCGGCCACCTCGACAGCTGGGACCTCGGCACGGGCGCCATTGACAACGCCGCCGGCGTCGCGATCACCGTGGCTGCCGCGCACCGGATCATGCGCTCCGGGCGACCACGTCGGACCATCCGCGTCGTCCTGTTCGGTGCCGAAGAGGTCGGCGTTTTCGGCGGAACGGCTTATTTTGAGCGTCATCGGGCGGACGGCAATGTCGTTTTCGTCTCCGAATCCGACTTCGGCGCCGACCGGATCTGGCGAATCGAACGCAGTTTCGCCCCGGCGAACTCCGCGCTTGGCGACCGGATTTCTTCATTGGTCGCTCCCTTGGGAATCGTGAGAGGAACGGCGCCGGCCAATGGCGGCGCGGATCTTGGGGCCTGGGCGCGAGCCGGAGTGGCGGCAATCGACCTCAATCAGGACGGCACCCGCTATTTCGATTATCATCACACGCCCGACGATACGCTCGACAAGGTCGATCCGGCCCAGCTGCGCCAGAACGTCGCAGCCTGGACAGCGATGCTCGCGGCGGTCGCAAACGCTGCCGAGACGATCCAACCCATTACAAGATAAGGCAAGCGGCCTTGACGTAAGGTTCGGCTGCTCAGAAAAAGCCCGCCAACGGCCTGAGGGGGTGCCAGGGTGACGAAGAAGCATTTTGCGGTGTTGCTGCTGGTTTCGACAGCGTCGATCCACGGGCCCGCAATTGCGAACGCTCAGGAGTCGATGTTCGAATCCGAGCAGGACCTTTCCGGCCTGTCCATCGAAGAGCTGGCCCAAATCCCGGTCCGCTCGGCGTCGAAGCGCGAGGAGCCGCTCAGCCACGTGCCGACGGCCATGTTCGTGATCACCGGCGACGAGATCGCCGCCAGTGCCGCAAATTCCGTGCCTGAGGCGCTGCGGCTCGCGCCCAACCTGCAGGTTCAGCAGGTCGATGCGCGGCAATATGCGATCAGCGCTCGCGGCTTCAATGGCATTGAGACCTCGAACAAGCTGCTCGTGCTGCTAGACGGTCGATCCGTCTATTCGCCGCTCGCCTCGACAGTGTTCTGGGAACTCCACAACCGGCCTGTCGAGGACATCGCGCAGATCGAGATCATCAGCGGCCCAGGCGGCACTTTGTACGGGCCGAATGCTGTGAACGGAGTCGTCAACCTGATCACCCGCGATGCCCGCGACACCGTTGGTGGGCTGGTCAGAGCAACGGCCGGCAATCGTGAACGAACCCTGGCCGCCCGGTACGGCGCGCCGATCGGCGAAAATGGTGCCTTGCGTGTCTATGGCCAATATTATGACCGGGAAGGCCTTCCAGGCGGTGCAGGGCCCGACACTAACGACCGGTTCCGCGGCTGGCAGGCTGGTTTCCGTTCCGATTTCGACGGCGGGCCCTCCCATTTCACGATCCAGGGCGATGTTTTCGACAGCGACACCGGCCGCCTGAACGGCGATGGCGATCGCGGTCATAACCTGCTCGCACGATGGACGACCCAAAGGAGCGAAGCCTCGGCCATCAGGGTCCAGGCCTATTACGACCATATCGAACGCAACTTCCTTCTCGTTCACGATTCCCTGCAGACCTTCGATCTGGAGACCCAATTCAACCTCACTGCCGGCGTCCACGAGATCGTCGCCGGCGGCGGAATACGCACAACGCGCGATGAATTCATTAATAATCTCAACAACTTCCAGCTTGTTCCTCCAAGTCGGCGGCTTTGGGTCTACAATGCCTTTGTCCAGGATCGGATCGGGCTAACCCCGGAACTGTCGCTAATCCTCGGCATCAAGGCAGAACAGACCAGCTTTACGGGAGTAGAGCTGCTGCCGAACGTTCGCGCGGCATGGCACCCGAACCCTGAGACCTTGTTGTGGGCCGCGGTGTCGCGCGCCGTCCGGACCCCTTCGCGTATCGACCGCCAGCTTGCCGCCTTGCCCCTTCTGGCGGCGGCCGACGCGTTCGCTTCGGAAAAGCTGATCGCCTTCGAAGCCGGCTATCGCGGCCAGCCGACGCTTCGGACGTCGCTGACGGTCTCCGTTTTCTACAATCTTTACGAAGACATTCGAACCACCGAGTTCATCGGCAACCCGCTGCCGATCCAGTTGCGCAACGGCCTGGAAGGCCACAGCTATGGGATCGAAGCCTGGAGCAGCACCCAGTTCGCTTCGTGGTGGCGGCTGAGCCTGGGCCTGACGACCTTGTGGAAGAGTTTCGAAATGGCGCCGGGTCGAACCGATCTCGCCGGTTTCGCATCGCTCGGTCGCGATCCCGATTACCAGCTGCTGGCCCGGTCACACATGATCCTCAATGACCGTCTCCATCTCAATGCCGGCCTGCGATGGGTCGGCGAGCTCGAGCCGCAGCCCGGGATCGCCAGCTATGTCGAGGCCGATGCGCGACTTTCCTATCGGATGAGCGATCAGATCGAATTTTACGTCGCCGGCCAGAACCTGCTCCATCGCCGACACCTGGAAAGCGCAGACACGGTGCGTGGACAGGCAGCCCAGCGCAGCCTGTATGCCGGCACGAGGCTCAGATTCTGAAGCCCAGATCTCTTTTCGGCGCGCTGTTGCGCCTCTGCGTCGGGATAGCCTTGGCCTCCGCTCCTGCGTCGCTGCGCGCGCAGCCGACCGAGCAGGCGGTCAAGGCAGCCTTCATTCCCAAATTCGCCCGCTACGTCGAATGGCCTGCAGCCGCCATGCCGGGACCGCGCCAGCCACTCGTCCTTTGCGTCATCGGCCGTGATCCTTTCGGCCAGCTGCTCGACCGGGCCGCGTCCAGTGAGACGATCGGTGGCCGCAGCGTCACCTTGCGCCGACTACCATCTGCCGACGGCGGCGAGGGTTGCCACTTCGCCTTCGTCCAGGGGGCCACCGGCGCCGATACCACCCGCTATCTGCTCGCCCTGCGAAACCAGCCCATTCTGACCATCACCGACGGCCGGGCCGGCCCCCAGCGCGGAATGATTCATTTCACCATTTCCAGTGGCCGAGTCCGCTTCTTCATCGACGAAGCCACTGCGGCGCAGCGTGGACTGGTGATCAGCTCCAGGCTGCTCGCGCTTGCGCTCGGCGTCCGCCAGAGGCGGTCATGAAGCTGCTCGCTCGGCTGCCTGAGCGATGGAGCAATGCCCCGCTCGCGATCGTCGGCGCGGTTGCGCTCCTTCTGCTGGCAGGCATCGGCGTCATCATCCAGAATGAAGCCGCCTATCGCGAACTTCAGGCGCAGCAAATCCGGGTTCAGGCTGAAATTCTGTCCGCCAGCGTCACCGCCGCGCTCGATTTCGGCGACAGTGCCGCCGCCCAGGAAGCCGTCGACGCGATCCGGGTCAATCGGGAAATCCGCACTGTCGGAGTCTATAGCGGGAACAACGCCCTCGTTGCCGGCTATGGCCGCGATGGGGCGGCGCCGCCCCAAAACCAGCGAGGTCCGTATCTCGGCGTCGGATCCGCCGTCACGTCGACCGTGCCAGTCTTGAGCCGCGGAGAAGCGATCGGCTCGGTCTACCTCGCGGCGGATCCGGAGCCTCTGTCCCGTCGCCTGTCACGTTACGTGGTCATTGCACTGATGGTATCGCTCGCTTCCCTGGTAGTGGCGGTGCTAGGATTGACCCAGAACACGCTGCGACGCGTCAACCGCCAGCTGGCCGAACGCGCCGACGCCCTCGCCCGGATGAACGAAGAGCTGAAGGTTCAGGTCAGCGAACGAACCAAGGCGGAAGACCAGTTGCGACAGGCGCACAAGATGCAGGCGCTTGGCCAGCTTACCGGCGGCATCGCCCACGATTTCAACAATCTCCTGACCGTGATCCAGGGATCCGCCGACATGCTTCGACGCCCTGAGCTCAAGGACGACAAGAGACTTCGCTTCGCCGAAGCCATCGTCCAGGCGTCGTCCCGTGCCGCCGCCTTAACCGGCCAGCTGCTTGCCTTCGCGCGCCGTCAGCCGCTTCGGCCCGAAGTGATCGACGTGAATGCGCTGGTGGAGGGAATGACGGACCTTCTGGATCGCACCCTGGGCGAAAGGATCAGCGTAAGGACCGACCTTGCCGACGGCGTCTGCACGGTCGAAGCGGATCGGGCCCAACTGGAATCGGCGATCCTCAACATCGCCGTCAACGCCCGCGACGCCATGCCGGAGGGCGGTATCCTCACCATCTCCACATCTTCACACCTCGACCCCGAGATTGGCCTGTGCGTTGCCATTGCGATCACCGACAATGGCAGCGGCATGGACGACGATACGCTGGCGCGTGCCATCGAGCCCTTCTTCACCACCAAGGCGACCGGAAAGGGAACCGGGCTCGGGCTTAGCCAGGTCTATGGCTTCGCGACCCAGTCCGGCGGCGACGTTCGGATAGAAAGCGCCGTGGGTGACGGCACTCGGGTCTTTCTGCTGCTGCCTTGCAGCGCACTCTCGGGTGGAATCGAGCCATCGCGAGGGAGCGCCCTCGAACTTCCAAAACGGACCGGCAGGATCCTGCTTGTCGAGGACAATGAGGAAGTCGGCGAATTCGCCGAGAACCTGCTGGTCGAACTGGGCCATCAGGTCGCACGCGCCAAATCCGGCGAGGAAGCCTTGCGCCTGGCTGAAGCCGACCGTTTCGACATGGTCTTTTCCGACGTCGTCATGCCGGGAATCAGCGGGCTCCAGCTCGCCGAACGGCTGAGCGAGACTCAGCCAGATCTGCCGGTCGTCCTGACCACCGGTTACAGCGACGAAATCAACAAGTCAGGCACCGGGGGCCGCACGGTGGTGCTGAAACCCTATGGCCTGGAAACGCTGGCGGCGGCGATCGACCAGGCGCTTCCCAAGTGAGGCCACTCAACCATCAGGCCGATGGCTTCCCTGGTCTGGTTGGTGGTCGGGGAGACAGGATTCGAACCTGCGACCCTCTGCTCCCAAAGCAGATGCGCTACCAGGCTGCGCTACTCCCCGACTTCGCCAACGACACAAGCGGGACGCACCCCGCCTGGCCATGAAGACTCCCTGGCTTGCCAGCCATCGCTCAACGGGAGCGGGGACTGGTGGGCCCGGAGGGATTCGAACCCCCAACCTAGCCGTTATGAGCGGCCGGCTCTACCGTTGAGCTACAGGCCCTGCCCCGAAGCTCGCGCTGGATAGCCGAGCCCGCCGCCCGAAACCAGCATTTAGGGCTGAGTCACGTTCTTCGACCGCGACGTCAGCCGGTGCCGTCACCGGCCGACTGGGACTCCGGAAGGAAGGCGGGCAGATAGAGCGAGACCATCTCGTCTCCAATCAACAGGGCGCCGCCGCTTGCTTCGGCCAGATTTCTGACCAGCCGTAGGGCAAATCCGAGACCGAGTGCAGGCGCGCCCGGCCAGTCTCCCTCCGGGCTGTATCCGGGATCCAGCAAATCCGACTCCGCCAGACCCTCGATCGTCTCCGGCCGGTCCACCGCCAGGCACAGCATCGGTCGACCCTCGAGCCGTTCCTCGCGCATCTCGACCGTTATGGTCTCGCCAGCGTGGGCAAGCCCGATGGTAGCGGCAAGCAATCGAGCGAACATCCGTTCGACGGCCGGCTCCTCCACGAAGGCCAGGGGCAAATCCGGGGCAATCGACAAGGCGATGTTCGATCCGCGCTCGGCGGCGATCCGCGCATAGGATTCGTGGAGCCGGCCGAGCATTGCCACGGCGTTCGAGGCGGCCCGTTCCACGTCGAAGCGGCTCGTCTCCAGCCGAGCGGCCGTGTCGAGATCGTCGACCGCGGACAACAATCCGCTGGCCTTGCCCATGATGTCCGAAGCACGGGCGCGATAGCCGGCCGAGGCGGGGCCCATATATTGGCCGTCGATCATTTCCGCGAAACCCAGGATCGCGTTCAGCGGCGTCCGCAGTTCATGGATCAGCTGGCGAAGCGAATCGGCAGGGAGCGCGGTCCCGAACACACCGGCCGATGGAGAGGCGGAGCTGCTCCGCGCGACTTCATCGAGCCGTGGACGCCGAGCGGTCCCGCGATAGCCCAGAAAGTTGCCCCGGGTCGGATCGAAATAAGGAATGCCCGATATCCGCCAGTCCCCAGCAGCGGCCCCTTCACCCGCGACGCTGAACCGGGCATCCCGAAACGGAGCGCGCTTTTCGAATGCCCCGGCCGCCTGGCCATCGACTCCATATTGGCCAGGGGCGGCGATCGAAGCGATCGTCTGCCCGATCAGCGCCCCGCGCGGCGTACCCTCCACCCACAGGATGAGACCGTCCGCACCGGTTTCCCAGCGGAAGCCCTCGACGGTCTCGGCCCCTTCTGCCGAGGTCAGTGCGGCGCTCGAATCCTTCTGGCGGCGATAAGCCTCGATCCTGGCGACAAGCTCCCTGATCTGAGATTCGCTCTCCACGGCAGGCGTCTTCTGCTGATTTTCGAGCACGAAGTCGCTCGGTCCGAAGGCGGTGAGGGCCTGGCGGACCTCGGGGGTGAGATCGCGCCGATGGCGGACCAGAGCACGGGCGGTGGGGCCGAGGCGTGGCAATACCTGCTGCCACTCGGCGCCGGTCAGTCGAGCACCACCAAGGATCGGGGCCGCAATGGCGGGATCGTCTTCGCTGAAAAAGATCAGAAGATCGGGATTCACCGGAAGACCCATCAGGGCCCGGGCGGAGTCGCGGCGAACCGCCTCACCGACTTCGGCACGATATGTGCGCAGGAAGGCGAAGGCGCGCTCGATCTCCCCACCCTCGGCAGCGCCGCGGTGCTGGGCCAGCAAATCGACCAGTTGCCGCCACTGCGCGGCCCGCCGGTCCGGGCGGTCCGACGGCTGCGCCAGCACCGTGGTTATCATGTTGTCGAAGCGCACTTGTGGTCCCTGATCCGTGTCCGCGAAGGACTAGCCCCCACGTAACGGTCGCGGAAGGACCATTTCCGGGGCGTCGCAATCTGGGACGTGCCGAAATCGCACAAAAAGGGGTGCCGATTCGCACCGGCGCCCCTTTTTCAGGTCGTGCAGGCTGGGTCAGCTGGCCGCGCGGCCAAGCCAAAGCAGCCAGTAATTGGCAAGCTGCGCACGAGTACCGGTCACGGCGCGAAGAGCGGTTTCCGCCTCAGCGCGCTGCCCGGCCAAAGCCAGCGCGATCCCGAGCCGCAGATTGAGGAGGTCGGCATTCTCCCCGCCCTTCTGCTGAGCAGCGCGATAGAGCGTGGCGGCATCGGAATAACGCCCATAACCGAGGAAGTTGTCGGCGGCGATCCGAGCGTCGCGGCCGCTCGAACCCGCGAGGGCGCGCGTCCGGGAGCCGTCAAGAGCGGCGCGGTCGTCTGCCAGCCGGCTGTTGATCGACCCGGAAAGCGCCTGGACGGTGCCGTCGCCAGCGCGAAGCAGATTACGGGCAACGCCCTGATCAAGCACCGCTCTCGCCTCGCCGAGCAAGCCGGCGCGGAGGAGGCGATCGGCGAACTCGATATAATCGGCATCCCGAGAGAACGCCCCGGCAGCGAACATCAGCCGCCGCAGGTCGAGTGCCACATCGGCATTGTTCGCGCTCTCCTGGCGATAGGCCGACAGCATCGTCCCCCAATTCTGCTGGGTCGGATACTGGGTCAGCAGAGCGCGGCTCAGCTCGGCCGTCGCTTCGGCCGACCGCAGCTGCCGGGCCACGGCCAGCGCCCGCTGATAATGTTCTTCCGGCGGCTTCTGACCATTCGCCTCACCGGCCTGGATCAGGCGCTGATAGAGACCAAGCGCCTCATCATACTTGTTGAGCCGGATCTTGACCTCGGCGAGCTGTCGAATGCGCTCGGCATTGCCCGCATCCAGTTCGAGATAACGGGTCAGCGCCTGCTCGGCGACGGGCCAATTCTCCGCATTTATCGCAAAACCGGCCTGGGCACCCACCAGGGTCCGCATGTTCTCTGCCGGTGCTCCGCCACTGGCAAGCATGGCATCGACGCCCTGCGAACGGAGCTGGTCGTTATTGGTGCCCTGGCCTAGCCGGAACTGAAAATTGCCGACCAGGAAACGCGCGTCAGGGCTGGTCGCCGCAGCCTGAGCGGCCGGAAGCGCAGCCGTCGCCGCTGCCCAATCCTGGGCCGTCACCGCGGCCTGGAGCGGAACGATCGCGGCGCGCTCCGCCTCGCTGATTTGCGGACCCTGCGGTTGCTCCGCCTGCTGGCGACCGCGGCGGCGCCGATCCTGGCGCTGGCCTTGTTCGCCCTCAGTCGCCTGCTGGCTTCCGGACCCCGACTGGGCGACAGCGGGCAAGGGCGCCAATGCGCCTCCACCCAGCAGCAAGCCGGTGACAAGCGCGATCTTCGAAACGTTCATTCAGTCTCTCCTGTCTTCGATTTCAGGACCCGGCGCTGCCAGGTAATCAAACGGCTGGGCGAGCCAGCCACACAAGCCAAAAGGCGGCAAGTTCGGCACGCGGACCGACAACGGCCCGAAGCGCGGCTTCCGCTTCCGGGCGCCGGCCCGCCAAAGCGAGCGCCATGCCGAGTCGCGAATTCACCAGATTTGCATCAGCGCCGCCTTTTTGAAGGGCGGCCTGATAGAGTTCGATCGCCGGTCCATATTCCCCGAGACCGAGATGGGCGTCGCCGGCGCTCAAGGCGGCTGCGCCGGTCGCGGCGGCAAGCGCCTGCGTCCGCGACCGCGCGAGCCCGCTCCGTGCCTGGGTCGCCCGTCTGCCGAGCGCGGTCAGCTGCTGGCGGACCACGGGCTCGTTCGGGTCGAGCATGCCCCGCGACACGCCTTCGTCGAGGACCTCCTTGGCTTCGCCCGGAAGCTCCGCCTGCGTCAGCGCCTGCACCAGCTCGAGATAATCCCGTTCGCCAGTCAAGGCGCGATTCACGCGCATCAGCCGAAGCACGTCGAGCCCCAGTGCCGGATCGCCCTGCGCCAGGGCCCGATAGGACAGAAGCGCATCGCGCCAGTTCATCGCCGTCGGATAGGCCGTGATCAAGGCTCGGCCGAACGCATTGGTTTGCGGTGCAAGCCGGCTGTCGAAGCCCATGGCGAGGGCACGGCGGTACCAGCCCTCGGGTGCACGCTGGCCAGTGGCCTCTTGAGCCGCCAACGCTCGCTGCATCAGCGCAATGGCCTGCGGATTCTCCCGGATACGAGACTTGAACTGCGCATAATCGGCAAGGACCACTGCGTTGTTCGGCTGGAGCTCGACCATGCGGCCGAGGATCCGGTCGGCCCGCTGATACTCATTGGCCGTGTAGGCCCGCATCGCCTGATTGGCGAGCAAAGGCAGCATTTCCGCCGGCACGACGAGATTGGACTCGATGAGCATGTCCACAGCCTGGCCCTGCATCTGGACGTCTTGCCGGGCCAGGCCGATCTGCAGCTGGTAATAAGCGAAGCCGTACCGCCCGTCGGCGCTCCGAACCGCGGCGCGAGCCGCCGCCAGGGCCGAATCCTGTGCCACCCGGTCGGGGCCGGCCGCTGCAGTCTGCAGCGCCATCAAAGCGAGGTGCTCGTCCCGGCCGAGGTTGAGAGTCCGACCCGCTGACTGGACGGCGGCCGGCTGTACAGGCTGTGCCGCGACCGGCGACAGCAGGGAAGACGCGATGCCGCCGACCGCAAGCGACGCGGCCAGCGCCGCCTTACCTAACTTCATTGAGTCGCCTCCCATTTTCAGCCAGCCGCAAGGGGCCCGCTCGCCCGGGCTTCTACTGCCAACACCGCGGCCTTTCTAGAGCCCGGCCATGAACCCGGCTTGAACTGCGGCGAACCGGCCCGAAGCGCTTGTTTTCCGGTCCCAAGTTGCGCCCAGACAAGCTAAATACCATATCGGCTTCTCGCGCGCGCGTACGCGTACGCGCGCGGGGTGGCGCTGGCCGGATGCATCGGCTAGGGTCGGATCCGCTTCACCGCGCCTCGGCGCTCCTTCAAGCAGACACAATCAGGAATTCCCATTGGCCAGCGCACCGCCGACCATCGAACCCAGCGATATCTCCCCCGTCTCCATCGTCGACGAGATGAAGACGTCCTACCTCGATTACGCCATGTCGGTCATCGTCGCGCGTGCGCTTCCGGATGTCCGCGACGGTCTCAAGCCGGTGCATCGCCGAATCCTCTACGCCTGTCAGGAAGGCGGCTTCGTTCCCGGCCGCCCGTACCGCAAGTCCGCCAAGATCGTCGGCGACGTGATGGGCAATTACCATCCCCATGGCGACAGCGCGATCTACGACGCGCTCGCAAGAATGACCCAGGACTGGTCGATGCGGGTGCCGCTGATCGACGGTCAGGGCAATTTCGGATCGATGGACCCGGATCCCCCGGCGTCGATGCGTTACACCGAGGCGCGGCTAGCCAAGGTGGCGATGACTTTGCTCGACGACCTGGAAAAGGACACTGTCGACTTCACGCCCAATTACGACGCCTCGCGAAGCGAACCGCAGGTGCTTCCCGCGCGCTTTCCCAATCTACTCGTCAATGGCGCTGGCGGAATCGCTGTGGGCATGGCGACCAACATCCCGCCCCACAATCTCGGCGAGGTAATCGCGGCCTGCAAAGCCTATATGGACGATCCGGGGATTACGGTCGAACAGCTGATGGAGATCGTGCCCGGGCCCGATTTCCCGACCTCCCCTTTGATCCTCGGCCAATCCGGGATCCGCGCCGCTTATCTGACCGGACGTGGCTCGATCATCATGCGGGCACGCCACAAGGTGGAGGAAGGCCGGGGCGACCGCCGCTCGATCGTCCTCACCGCCATCCCTTACCAGGTCGGCAAATCTGGCCTGGTCGAGAAGATCGCAGAGGCGGCCAAGGACAAGAGGATCGAAGGCGTCGCCGATATCCGCGACGAGTCGAACCGTGAGGGCGTTCGCGTCGTCATAGATCTCAAGCGGGACGCGACTCCGGACGTCGTCCTCAACCAGCTCTGGCGCCACACACCGGCCCAGTCCTCCTTCCCCGCCAACATGCTGGCCATCCGCGGTGGGCGGCCCGAGACCTTGTCGCTTCGCGACATCGTCGAATCCTTCGTGCGATTCCGCGAAGAGGTCATCACCCGCCGATCCAAATATGAACTCGCCAAGGCCCGCGAGCGCGCCCACCTGTTGCTTGGGCTCGTCATCGCGGTGACCAATCTCGACGAGGTCGTGCGGATCATCCGGGGTTCCGCCTCGCCTGCCGAGGCCCGCGCAGCCCTGCTCGCCCGGGAATGGCCGGTGGCGGAGATTGCCCGCTACATCGCGCTCGTCGAAGCCGTCGACCATGAAGTGGAAGGCGACACCTATCAGCTCTCGGACGCTCAGGTGCGGGCCATTCTCGAGCTCCGGCTCCACCGTTTGACCGCCCTCGGCCGTGACGAGATCGCGGGCGAGCTTCGCGAACTCGCTACCTCGATTTCGAGCCTGCTCGAGGTCCTCGGCGACAGGGTGAAGCTCTATGCTGTGATGCGGCAGGAATTCGACGAGATCGCCGAAGCCTTCGCTACGCCGAGGGTGACGGAGATCGCACCCGCGGCCGACGGTATCGAGGACGAGGATCTTATCGAGCGCGAGGACATGGTCGTGACTGTGACCATGGGCGGCTACATCAAGCGTACTCCCCTCGACACGTTTCGCGCTCAGCGCCGTGGCGGCAAGGGTCGCGCCGGCATGGCGACGAAAGACGAGGACGCGATCACCAATTTGTTCGTCACCTCCACCCACACGCCCGTCTTGTTCTTCTCGACGCACGGCAAGGTCTACCGGCTCAAGGTCTGGCGGCTACCCGAGGGTGCGCCTCAGGCGCGAGGACGGCCGATGATCAATCTGCTGCCACTGGCCGAGGGCGAGACCATCTCCACTGTGCTGCCGCTGCCCGAGGATGAGGAGGAGTGGAAGAACCTCCATGTCATGTTTGCGACCGCCAAAGGCTCGGTCCGGCGCAACTCGATGGACGCGTTCGCGAATATCCGAACCTCCGGCAAGATCGCGATGCGATTCGAAGAGGGATCGGACGATCGCCTCATCGGCGTCTCTCTGCTCACCGAAGAGGACGACGTGCTGTTGGCTACCCGCAATGGCCGGGCCATTCGGTTCGCCGCAACGGACGTCCGCGAATTCCAGAGCCGAGATTCGAACGGCGTGCGTGGCGCCCGGCTGCTCGGCGACGATGAAGTGATCTCGCTGTCCGTGCTGCGCGGTTTCGATGCCAGCCCGCAGGAACGGGAAGACTATCTGCGCGCCGCGCCGTGGAAGGATCGCCGCGAGGGTCAGCCGGAGCCCGAACAACGACTGAGTGATGAGCGGATGGCGGAGTTCGCCGAGGCCGAGGAGTTCATCCTCACCGTTTGCGCCAACGGCTACGGGAAACGCAGCTCCGCTTACGAGTATCGCCGTACCAACCGCGGCGGTCAGGGCATTACCAATATCGACAATCTCCAGCGCAACGGGCCCGTCGTGGCGAGCTTCCCCGCACATCGGGGGGAACAGCTGATGCTGGTCACCGACCAGGCCAAGCTGATTCGCATGAGCGTCGGCGACACGCGAGTGATCGGCCGCAACAGCGCCGGCGTCCGCCTGTTTCATGTTGCCGAGGACGAGCATGTCGTCTCGGCCGCGCGGATCGACGAAGAGGAAGAACCCGAGAACGACGCCGAGGAACTCATCGCGGACGAGCTGGGCGAAGCGCCCGCGGCGGCCGCAGCAGACGAGGTTCAGCTCGACGACGGCACCGGCCCCGATACCTTGCCGGATAGCCAGGAAGGAAACGACGAGCCTCAGGCATAGAGATCTGTCACCTGCGCTCCAGGAAGCACGGCCAGGCGAAGCGGAGTCCGATGGCAGTGGGAAGGATCGCGCTCGAAGCAGAGCAGGGCCGACGGCATCTCCCGAGTGAGCTCCACGAGCTGGGCTGACTGGGCTGCGGCTTCCAGAGTTTCGAGCTGACCGGCGTAGATCCTCTCCATCTCGTCGAACCGTCCCTTGCGCGCGGCCTCTCGACCCTCGGGCGGCGTGCCCAGGGCCTTCAGGTGGACATAGTCGATTCCGGCCTCTTTCAGGCCGGCAGCGAGGACGTTCTTCGAGAAGCCCGGCTTGCGCGACAAGGGCACGGCCCGGACGTCGATCACCCGCTGAACTCCGGCGCGCTGCAGCACGCCGATGAGCTCAGCCTGTGTCGTGCCCTCATAGCCGATGGTGAACAGGCGCACGTGTCATTCCGGCTTGTGGCATACAGCTTCGATGTTGTTCCCGTCAGGATCGAGGACGAAGGCAGCGTAATAATGAGGATGGTAATGGGCGCGAAGGCCGGGTGCGCCATGGTCCAGCCCACCAGCCGCCAGCGCGCATTGGTGAAACGCGTCGACCAGGGCCCGGCTCTCGACCGCAAAGGCAATATGGGTGCCCTCCCCGACCCGCTCATTATCCCCGATCCAGAAAAAGGGCTTACCGTCGGAGCCGAAGCCATGAGCCACGCCCCCGGACTCGGTTTGCTCGGGCGTCACGCTCATGATCAGGGTGATCCCGAGAGGCGCGAGCGCCTGCTCATAGAATATTCTGGAGCGCTCAGCGTCCGCGACTGCGAAACCCACATGATCGAGCATGAACCGCGCCTTTTCAGCTCTGAGTCCCAAACTGGATGTGCGTCCCGACATAGGGGCGAATGATCTTTCCTGGCATGGCCGTTTCGGCTGCCGAGATAAACCACTCTCCGGAACAATGACCGGGCACGACATAATCGGGTGCCAACTGCGCAAGCGCCTGCGCGGTGCGGCGGGCGTCGGCCTCCGTTTGTGGCCGGACCAGGTGAAAGCCTCCGACGACCGCGTGGAGTCGATCCACGCCCGTTGCCCGCTGCGCGGACCGGATCGTGTTCAGAATGCCCCGATGGCTGCAGGAGCCCAATACCACCAGTCCACGACCGCGCACATGATAAGCGAGCCCCAGTTCGTGGCGGCTGTCGTCCACGATCCGGTCGAGCCCACTTTTGTCCGAATCCAGCATCCGCCGGTCGCAGTTCACCCCAGGCTCCATCCAAGTCGGCGTTCGCGGACTTTCGATCGCCAGCGGTATCTGGCCCGTGGTCATGCCGTGCCCAAGCAAGGCCGGTCTCGATTCGG
>DASTDX010000013.1:0-11855 GCA_035710145.1 Allosphingosinicella sp. | reverse complement strand
GGCCACTCGAAGGTCGCTTGCGTCCATTGACGCGCCGATAGCCGCTCAGCCCCGGTTCGCCAAATCCGCACCGCCCGAACCGGCCAAGTCTGGACTTCCCGAAGCGTCTGATCGAAGGCTGCACCCGGGAGGGGAGCGTGGAATGACGGATATCCGGCCGTCCGAACATGTCGACGTCCTGATCGTCGGTGCCGGCATTTCCGGCATCGATGCCGCTTATCATCTGAAGACCGAATGTCCGGGCAAGAGCTGGCTGATCCTGGAGGCGCGCGACGCGATCGGCGGCACCTGGGATCTGTTCCGTTATCCGGGGATCCGCTCGGATTCCGACATGTACACTCTGGGCTTCCCGTTCTGCCCGTGGCGGGGCGAGCAGTCGATCGCCGATGGCGCCTCGATCCGCGATTATGTCGAGGAGACGGCGCGCGAATATGCGATCGACCGACAGATCCGTTTCGGTCACCGGGTGACGAAGGCCGCCTGGTCGTCCGATCAGGCGCTCTGGACGGTCGACGTCGAGGTCGAAGGCCAGACCCTTTCGTTCACCTGCGGCTTCCTGTTCCTGTGCAGCGGCTATTACGATTATGCCCAGGGCTACCGGCCGAAATGGCCGGACGAGGAGAGCTTTCGGGGGCGCATCGTCCATCCTCAGGCCTGGCCCGAAGACATGGACGTCTCCGGTCAGCGCATGGTCGTCATCGGCAGCGGCGCGACCGCCGTGACCCTGGTCCCCGCTCTGGCCGAGAAAGCCGCGCACGTGACCATGCTCCAGCGCTCGCCGAGCTACATCGTCTCGCGGCCGTCGCGCGATGCTCTTGCCCATTCGCTGCAGCACTGGCTTCCCGGCCGGGTCGCCGATCGCCTCATCCGCTGGAAGAACGTCCTGCTCGGAATCTTCTTCTTCAACCGCGCCCGAAGCCAGCCGGCCAAGGTGAAGTCGGCGATCCTGAAGCTCGCGGCCGAAAGCCTGCCCGCAGGCTATGACGTCGACCGCCATTTGTCGCCGAAATACGATCCGTGGGACCAGAGGCTCTGTCTCGTTCCCGACGGCGACCTGTTCGAGGCCGTCAGGTCCGGCAATGTATCGATCGCGACCGATTCGATCGAGCGGTTCACGGCCGACGGGATCCTTCTCAAATCAGGTGAGGTCCTTCCCGCCGACATCGTCGTCACCGCGACCGGTCTCGTCGTGAAATTGCTCGGTGGGATCGCACTGACGGTCGACGGCGCGCCGGTGAACGTCGCCGAGCGTTTCAGCTACAAGGGGATGATGCTGAACGACGTGCCGAACCTGGCTCTGTCGTTCGGCTACACCAACGCGTCCTGGACCCTGAAATGCGACCTCACCTCGCGATACGTCTGCCGGCTGCTGAATCACATGGACCGCTTCGGTCACGACATTTGCGTGCCGCGATTGCCGGCCGGCGGTTTCGATCGGCAGCCGATGCTCGATTTCACCTCCGGTTACGTCGCGCGCGCTCGGGATTTCCTGCCGTCGCAGGGGCCGTTGCCGCCCTGGCGGGTCCACCAGAATTACGTTCGCGACCTCCTTTCGTTCCGCTTTCGCGCCGTGACCGACGAGGCGATGGAGTTCGGCAAGGCCGGCGGCGGCATTGGTTGACTTCACGATCCGGGCGCGGCACTTGACGTTTACGTAAAGGAGAGGCTTGGATGAGCGATCTGGACGGCTTCCGCAATGAAACCCGCCACTGGCTCGAGGCCAATTGCCCGCCGGAGATGCGCGAGCCGATGCGCGACGAAAGCGACGCCTGCTGGGGCGGACGCAATCCAGTCTTCAAGAACGAGGCCCAGAAGATCTGGATGGAACGGATGGCCGAGCGCGGCTGGACCGTGCCCGACTGGCCAGTCGAATATGGCGGGGGCGGCCTTTCCCCGGCCGAGACCAAGATCCTGAAACAGGAGATGGCCCGGATCGGGGCCCGTAACCCCTTGATGAGTTTCGGCATCTCGATGCTCGGCCCGGCTTTGCTCAAATATGGCAACGAGGCCCAGAAGAAGCGCTTCCTCACCGAAATCGCCCGCGGCGAGATCCGCTGGTGCCAGGGTTATTCGGAGCCCAACGCCGGCTCGGACCTCGCCTCGCTGCAGACGAAGTGCGAGGACAAGGGCGACCACTGGCTGGTGAACGGCCAGAAGGTGTGGACCAGCTATGCCGACAAGGCGGACTGGATTTTCTGCCTGGTCCGGACGGATCCGCAGGCACCGAAGCACCAGGGCATCAGCTTCCTGTTGTTCGACATGGCCTCGCCCGGCGTGTCGACCCGGCCGATCCTCCTGATCTCCGGTTACTCGCCGTTCTGCGAGACCTTCTTCGACGACGTGAAGGTCCCCAAGGACCACTTGGTGGGCGAGCTCAACAAGGGCTGGGACGTCGCCAAATATCTGCTCGGCCACGAACGCGAGATGATCAGCGGGATGGGTCTCGGCGGCCAGACCGATTCGCTCGGTGCCGCGCTCGGCGAGGCCCTTCAGGACGATCCGGTGCTTCGCGCCGACGTCGCCCGGTTCGACGTCGATGCCATGGCCTTCCGGGCGATGTCGGAGCGCTTCATCGACGAGCTCAAGGCTGGTCAGGCGCACCCGGCCCAGCCGTCGATGATGAAATATGCGGGCACCGAGTTGAACAAGGCCCGCCACGAGCTGGTGATGGCGGCGGGCGGCTCCAACGCGCTCGAGTGGGAGAGCGAACGGTCGCGCAACGGCAAGTCGGCCCGCGAATGGCTTCGGACCAAGGCCAATTCGATCGAGGGCGGGACCAGCGAGATTCAGCTCGGGATCGTCGCCAAGCGCATTCTCAATCTCCCCGGAGCCTGATCCATGCCTCTTTACCTGAACGATGATCAGACGATGTTGCGCGACACCGCCCGCGGCTTCATGGCCGATGAAGGCGCGATCGCGAAGCAGCTCCGCCACTGGCGCGACCGCAACTGCAAGGACGGTTTCGGCCATGCCTTGTGGAAGCAGTTCGCCGAGATGGGTTTCACCGGGATCCTGATCGACGAGTCTGAGGGCGGCCTCGGTCTCGGCCATGTCGAGGCCGGAATCGTCCTCGAGGAGATCGGTCGCAACCTGACGCCGTCGCCGTTTCTGGTCAGCGCCGTCGCCTTCGTCGAGGCGATCAAGGGCACCCCGCACGCGCAGCGTTGGTTTCCCGGCATCCTCGCTGGCGATGCGGTCGCGGCGCTGGCGATCGACGAGAGTGCCAAGCACCGGCCGGAAGCGATCGAAATGCAGGCCGAACGGTCCGGCAACGGCTTCCGTCTGTCCGGCCAGAAGCAGTTCGTCGTCCAGGGCGCCTCGGCTGACGTCACCCTGGTCGCTGCCCAGAGCGATGACGGGCTGACCCTGTTCGCGGTCGAGAAGGACTTGAAGGGCCTGGAGGTGGAGGGCGTCCGGCTCGCCGATTCCAGCATCGGCGCCCGTCTGACGTTCGATGATGTCGAGGTCGACGCCGACGCCGTCGTCGGTGAGGTCGGTGGCGGGCATGTCGTCCTCTCGAGACTTCTGAACGCCGGCCGCGCCGGCGCGGCCGCCGAACTGGTCGGCGTCGGCTCGGCGGCGATGGACATGACGGTCGACTATCTCAGGCAGCGCCGGCAGTTCGGCCGGCTGATCGGCGAATTCCAGGCGCTCCAGTTCCGCGCCGCCCATCTCTACTCGGAGCTCGAGATCGCCCGAGCCGCGACCCTGAAAGCGCAGCAATTGCTCGACGAGGGCAGCGACGATGCCGAAGCGATGGTGTCGGTCGCCAAGGCAAAGGCGGGCCGCTCTTCGCAGCTCGCCGTGCAGGAAGGCATTCAGATGCACGGCGGCATCGGCATGACCGACGAATATGATATCGGTCTCTACATGAAGCGCGACCGGGTCCTGAACGAGCTGTTCGGCGATCCCGCTTACCACGCCGACCGGCTGGCGCGGATGAAGGGTTACTGACGGGCGCGAACGGCGTTCACAGCGGGGGAAGTAGAATGAAGCTCGGTTTCGGCATGGCCGCCCTGGTCCTGGGTGTTTCGACGCCGGCGGCGGCGCAGGATCCTGGTCTCCGCCAGGCGGTCGCGGACGATTACCGAACGCGCCTCGCCGCCTTGTTCGACCATTTTCATCGCAATCCCGAACTGTCCGGCCGGGAGGTCCAGACGGCGGCGCGGATGGCACGTGAGCTTCGGGCGCTCGGCTACGACGTGACCGAGGGGGTCGGCGGCACGGGCGTCGTCGCGGTGCTTCGCAACGGCGAAGGGCCCACGGTCATGCTTCGCGCCGACATGGACGGCCTCCCGCTCCAGGAGCGCTCGGGCCTCCCCAACGCCTCGACCGCCCGGCAGGCGGACTCCGCCGGCAACGAGCAGCCGGTCATGCATGCCTGCGGCCACGACGTCCACATTACCGCCTTGGTCGGTACCGCCCGTCAGCTGATGGCCCGGAGATCGAACTGGTCGGGAACTCTGATCCTGATCGCCCAGCCGGCGGAGGAGACCATTTCGGGTGCTCGCGCGATGGTCCAGGACGGACTCTACACTCGTTTCCCCAAGCCGGATTACGCTTTGGCCTTCCACGTCGACGCTCAGCTTGCCGCCGGCCGGATCAGGGTGCCGGAGACGATCGCTTATTCCAGCTCCGACATCGTCACGATCCGGGTCAACGGGGTCGGCACGCACGGCGCGACGCCGCATCTCGGGGTCGACCCGGTCCTGGTCGCATCGCAGATCGTGGTCTCGCTCCAGTCGATCGTCAGCCGGGAGATCAATCCGCTGGAGGGCCGGGTGATCACGGTCGGTGCGATCAACGGCGGCGTCAGGGGCAACATCATTCCCGAGCATGTCGATCTGGCGCTCACCGTGCGCGCCGACACGCCGCAGGTGCGGACCGATCTGCTCGATGGCATCGATCGGCTGGTGCGGGGAACCGCCCTCGCGCTCGGGGTTCCGGAGGACCGGCTGCCGGTGGTCACCCGGTCGGCCACCGAGACGACTCCGGCGACGATCAATGACAGCGTTACCGCTCGCCGGGTCCGCGACGCGATCGCCACTGTTATGGGACCGGATCGCCTTTCCGACGAGCCCAGAAAGGGCATGGGGGCCGAGGATTTCGCTTATTTCGTCACTCCGGAAAGTGGCGTGAAGGGCGTCTATATCGGAGTCGGCGGCACGCCGGCTGCGGAAGTGGCGACGGCGCCGGGTCACCACTCGCCTTTGTTCAGGATCCAGCCCGAACCGTCGGTCACCACCGGCGTGGAAGCCATGGTGGTTGCGGCGGAAGCCCTGATGACCAGGCGCTGACATGGCGCTCGATCCCGAGACCTTCGGGGCGCTTCTCGACACGGTCCGACGGTTCGTCGGCGAGCGGCTACGGCCGCTCGAGGACCAGGTCGGGGAGGACGATGAGGTTCCCGAAGCGATCGTCCGCGAGATGCGCGAGATGGGCCTGTTCGGCCTCTCCATCCCCGAGGCATATGGCGGCCTCGGCCTCGACATGTCGGAGGAGGTACGGGTCGCGCTCGAGTTCGGCCGGACGACTCCGGCCTTTCGCTCCGTCTTCGGCACCAATGTCGGGATCGGCAGTCAGGGCCTCGTCATGGCCGGGTCCGACGAACAGAAACGCGAATGGCTGCCCAAAATCGCTTCGGGCGAGATCATCACCAGCTTCGCGCTCACCGAGCCCAATGCGGGCTCCGACAGCGCCTCGGTCCAGACCCGCGCCGTCCGCGATGGCGATGTCTACCGTCTGAGCGGCAGCAAGCGCTTCATCACCAATGCCGACAAGGCCAGCCTGTTCACGGTCATGGCCCGGACCGGCGGGGAGGGGGCCCATGGCGTCTCCGCCTTCCTGGTGCCGGCGGACCTGCCCGGGGTCGGCGTCGGTCGCCCGGAAAGGAAGATGGGGCAGCAGGGTGCCCATGTCTGCGACGTCAATTTCGATGAAGTGCCGGTTCCGGCCCTTAACCGGCTGGGCGAGGAAGGGGAGGGCTTCAAGATCGCGATGCGCGTGCTCGACCGCGGACGGCTTCACATTGCCGCGGTCTGCGTCGGCGTCGCGGAGCGGCTGATCGCCGATGCCGTCGCTTATGCGTCGGACCGGCGCCAGTTCGGCAAACCCTTGGCCGATTTCCAGTTGATCCAGGCGATGATCGCCGATTCCCAGACCGAGATGATGGCCGCCCGCGCCCTGGTGCTGGAAACGGCCGCCTTGAAGGATTCCGGCGTGCGCATCGTGATGGAGGCCGCGGCGGCCAAATATTATGCCAGCGAGATGGTCGGCCGGGTCGCCGACCGCACCGTCCAGATCTTCGGCGGCGCCGGTTACATCGCCGATTACGGGATCGAGCGTTTCTACCGCGACGTCCGCTTGTTCCGGATCTACGAAGGCACCAGCCAGATCCAGCAGCTCGTCATTGCGCGGGAGGTGCTGAGAGGGTCGGAGACGAAATAAAGGTCATTCGCCCGGATCTCGCATTGGGGGCCAGCGACCCGCGCCAGGCGCCTCTGCAACAAAAGACACACAGTGCCCGCCGGCTCGGCATCGGCCGGAAACAGATCGAGGGCACTTTGGCGAGGCTCCCTTTCCCCCGAAGAAGGACCTCGAAAATGCCCCTAGATGGAACCATCCAGTCGCTTGACGAAGACAAGCTCCATGCCTTGCTTGGCCTGATGGTCAACGAGCTCGGCGCGGCGCAGAATGCCGCCCTCGTCATCATCGGCGACGAGCTCGGACTTTATGGCGCGCTCGCCGAGCAGGGCCCGCTCACCTCGCAGGAGCTGGCCGATCTCACGGAAACCCACGAGCGCTACGTGCGCGAATGGCTTTCCGCCCAGGCCGCTTCCGGCTTCGTCACCTATGATCCGGCGGGCGCACGATTCAGTCTTTCGCCTGAGCAGGCGGCGGTGCTCGCGGACCAGGCCAGCGCGACCAACATGACCGGTGGCTTCCTTGCTCTGGTTTCCACTTATGCCGACCGGGCGAAGCTGCTCGAGGCGTTTCGAACCGGCCAGGGCGTATGCTGGACCGAACATTGCAACTGCCTGTTCTGCGGCACGGATCGCTTTTTCCGGCCGGGTTACAAGGGCAACCTCCTGTCGGCCTGGCTTCCGGCGCTCGACGGCGTCGTCGAGAAGCTGGAACGGGGCGCACGAGTCGCCGATATCGGTTGCGGCTACGGCTCTTCCACTTCGATCATGGCCAAGGCGTTCCCCAATTCGGAATTCGTCGGCTACGACTTTCACGATGGCTCGATTGCCGAGGCGAGGAAGAATGGCGCCGGCTTGGCTAATCTGCGCTTCGAAGTAGCTCGGGCACAGGATTATCCCGGCCGCGACTTCGACCTGGTGACCCTGTTCGACGCGCTTCACGACATGGGCGATCCCGTCGGAGCGGCACGCCACATCGCTGACTCACTGGCCGAGGGCGGCAAGGTGATGCTGGTGGAGCCGATGGCCGGCGACAGGTTGGAGGACAATCTGCACCCGGTCGGGCGTATCTTCTATGCGGCCTCGACCAATTTCTGCGTCCCGGCGTCGCTCGGCCAGGAGGTCGGCGCCGCTCTGGGTGCGCAAGCCGGGCAGAAAAGGCTGGAGCGCGTTCTCAATGAGGGTGGGCTGAAAAACGTTCGGCGCGCCGCCGAAACGCCGTTCAACATGGTCCTCGAAGCGTCCCGCTGACCGGGGATCAAGGACCCAGACCTTGCTCGCCATCGTCTCGTCTAGTCGCTCTCCAGCCACCAGCGCTGCTGCCAGCCCGTGACGCTGGCGATCGCCCGGCCCTGATTGTCTCGGGCCGGCGTGAAACGAAAACGCTGCTGGATCAGCCGGCAGGTGGTCGAATCCAGATCGGGACTGCCGCTCGAACGGGTGACCGTGCAACTGGCGACGCGGCCATCGGCGCCGACGTTGAGTCGGGCGACGACGGTGCCCTCGGCGCGGGCCCGAACCGCGGCCCTGGGATAATCGGCATGGACGATCCTGCCGCGCACGAGCCGCGCCTCGCTGCCGCCGCCGGACCCGGTACCGCTGCCCGCGCCCCCGCTGCCGGTGCCGGTGCCGATTCCGCCGGCGCCGGTACCTGGTCCGGGTCGATCCGAGGCGCCAGCGTCGCTCTCGCTGCCGGTTCCGGCGACGGGGGCGGATGTGATCGGCGGCACCGTCGGGACGGTGATTTCGGGCGGCCGGGCGACGATCTGGGTGGGCCGCGCCTTTAGATTCTCGGGCGCTGCTCGTCCTTCGTCCGCGGAGCTGACGGCTTTCGCCGGAACGGGTTCCTCGACGGGCGGCGGCGGGACCGGCTCGACGATGTCGATCAGCGTGAGCCGCTCGCCGGTTTCGCGGATCATCTCCACGCCAAGGCCGGTGATGAAGGCATAACCCATCAGCACGTGCAGAAGCGCGACGGCGACGGCCGACTTGATGCGCTGCGGCGCGAGGTCCCTGTTCACCCCCGTAAACATATCAACATCTTGAGCGGCATGGCGTTAACTGGCGCTGACATGTTCCGGTAGCTGAGGTTCAGCTTCGGCGAACCATCACGTTCATCTGGGCGGCAGCGATCGGCTTGTGTCGGTCCTGCTGCCAGGCATGGGCCTCGATATTGGCGACCCGGCTGCCCAGGCGGGTGACGGTCGCCGCCGCGAACGTGTCGTGATCGGTGCCGCCGCGCATGAAGTTGACGGTCACGTTGATCGGCTTGACCGAGACGCCTTCCGACGAGCCGATCTCTTCGAAGATCGCGCCGATCGCCGCGAATTCGAGCAGGCCCGCGATCGCCCCGCCATGCAGGTAACCGGGGCGGCCCAGGACGACGTTTCCGAACGGCATCACGAACAACAGCTCGCCTTCCTCCGAACGCAGAGTGCGGACCCCAAGGAAACGGGCGTAAGGCGGCAGTGGATCCATGGTCCGGGCCTATAACGCGTACCCAGTCCGGGCAAGGTCGCCGGGCTCGTCCACGTCGTGCAGGGTCTCGCCGACCTTGATCGACCATCCCAGCGCCCGGATCCGGCCGATGGTCTGGGTGGCGACTTTGTCCGTGCTCCAGGCGATGTCCTCGAACAAAATGGGGTCGAAGCGCTTCAGCCCGAGCAGCACATAGCCGCCGTCCGCGGCCGGGTGGATGACGGCGTCATGATCGCGAAGCGCTTCGGCCGCCTCGCGAAGCCGGACCGGATCGAGATCCGGGCAGTCGGTGCCGATCAGGAGCGCCTTCTCGCCTGCTTCCTCGATCACCCTTTTCGCCGTGCGCGCCAGCCGTTCCCCAAGATCGCCTTCACCCTGGAAGGTTATAGGGGGCATGACGGCCGCCGGACATTCGCTCTCGGCGGGCGCCTTGTCGGTGCAGAGCTCGATCGGGCCCGTGCCGGCCGCGGCGGCCGCTTCGAGAGTCCGGCCGAGCATTTGCCTGGCGAGGGTGGCCGCGCCTTCCGCCCCCAGGACCGGTATCAGCCGGGTCTTCACCCTTCCCGGGATCGGCGCCTTGGCGAAGACGATGATACGGGTCGTCACCCCCGCCGCCAGCGAAGATAACGTTCCACCAGCCCCAGCAGCCGCTCCGGCTGCCGTGCCTTGCGCCACTCGCCCGCCGCCATTTTGTTCGCCTCGGCCATGGTCGGGTAAGCGTGAACCGTGCCCAGCAATTTCCTGAGGCCGATATCGTGTTTCATCGCCAGCGCGATCGGAGCGATCAGCTCGCCGGCATTATGGCCGACGATGGTCGCGCCGATGATCCGGTCCTTGCCCGGCGGGACGAGCAGTTTGACGAAGCCGCGGTTCGCCGATTCCGTGACCGCCCGGTCGAGATGACCGAGTTCATAGCGGACCACCTCATGCGCGATTCCGGCGTCCCGGGCGCTCGCCTCGTTGTGGCCGACATGCGCGACCTCGGGATCGGTGAAGGTGACCCAGGGCAGGACCCGGTAATCCACCTTGAAGCGCCTGAAGCCGCCGAACAAGGCGTTGACGGCCGCATGCCAGGCCTGGTGCGAAGCAGCATGGGTGAACTGGTAGGATCCCGCGACATCGCCGACCGCGTAGATGTTCGGGAAAAGGGTCTCGAGCCAGTCGTTCGTCTCGAGCGCCCGGTCCGTGTCGATCCCGATCGACTCCAGGCCGTAACCCTTCAGCCGCGGCTTTCGCCCGACCGCCAATATGATGTCGTCGAACGGGATTGCGGCTTCTCGCCCGCCGTCCCGCGCGAAGAGCAGTTTTCCTTCGATCCGCACCGCCTCGTGCCCGGTCCTGAGGTCGACGCCTTCCTCGCGCAGGATCGCGGCGATCGTCTCGGCGACATCGATATCCTCCTTCGGCAGGATCCGCTCCCCGCCCTCGACCAGGATCACCTCGGCGCCGAGTCGGACGAAGGCCTGCGCCATTTCCACGCCGATCGGGCCGCCGCCGATGATGAGCAGGCGTTTCGGCAGCGTCTCGCGAAGGGCGAAGCTGTCCCACATCGTGTCGCTGGTCAGAAAACCGGAGGTGTCGATCCCGGCGATCGGCGGGACCACCGGTTCGGCGCCGGCCGCGATGACGATTGCCCGGCTGGTCAATCGCTCGCCGTTCACCTCGACGGTCCAGGGATCGACGATTTGCGCATGGCCCTGGCGAACATCGACGCCGAGGGCCGAATAACGCGCGACGCTGTCGGCCGGCTCGATATGGGCGATGATTGCCTTCACCCGTCGAAGCAATGTCGGGAAATCGACTCCCGGATCGACTGGGGCGAGGCCGAACCGTTCCGCATGCCGCATTTCGTGCGCCAGTCGCGCGCTTCGGATCAGGGCCTTGGAGGGAACGCAGCCGGTGTTGAGGCAGTCGCCGCCCATCTTGTGCTCTTCGATCAGGGTCACCTTCGCCCGCACCAGGGCGGCGATATAGGCGGTGACCAGGCCGCCCGCGCCGGCGCCGATGACGATCAGGTTTCGGTCGAAGCGCTTCGGCTTCTTATGTCCCTTGTAGACTCGCCGCCGCCGCAGAAAGTCGGCAGCGAGCTTGCCGAGGATCGGCAGCAGGCTGAGCAATACCAGCGAACCGATCAATTGCGGCGAGGCGACGTCCGAAAGCGAGTCGAGCCGGCCGAGCTGGGTCCCGGCATTGACGTAGACGAAGGTGGCCGGGAGCATTCCGATCTGGCTGACGAGAGCGAATTTCAGCGCCGGGATCCGGGTCAGGCCCATCGCCAGGTTGACCAGGAAGAAGGGAAAGACCGGGTTCAGCCTGATCGCGAGCAGATAGAAGGTGCCGTCGCGCTCGAGCCCGCCATCGACCGCTTCGAGGCGTTTGCCGAAGCGCTGTTTCACCCAGTCGCGGAACAGGTAACGCGAGCCCAGGAAGGCGAGGGTCGCGCCGGCGACCGAGGCGAAGGAGACGGTGGCCACGCCCAGCCAGAGGCCGAAGATGGCACCGCCGGCCAGGGTCATGACCGCCGCTCCGGGAATGGAGAGCGCCGCAACCGCGACATAGATGAGGAAGTAGAGGGTGATCGCGAGCAGTGGGCGAGCGTCGACCAAGGCGGCCAGCGAATCTCGCCGCGCCTTCAGCGAATCGAGGCTGAGATAATCGGTGGCGCCGGAGCCGAACGCGAGCACGACCAAGGCCAGGATCGCCGTCGCGACCAGGATTCGCTTCGGGGCCGGACCCGTCACGGGCTTTTTGCCGGGGCGCTTTTTGTCGCGGTTGGGCTTATTATGTAGGGCGAGTGCTTCAGATGGCCTCCCCGGCCCCTCTAGCCTGAAGATGGCTCCACCGGAACAGGAGCGAGCAAGCGTGCCGTTGATCAAGGACGAGTTGACCCGAAGGACCGTCATCGGCTGCTTCACGGCGGCTGGCGTAGCCGCGGGCATCAGCTGGCTGATCGGT